>NZ_KQ031391.1:0-306877 GCF_000966285.1 Pseudofrankia sp. DC12 | reverse complement strand
CATGCCCGGGATGCCGATCTCGTGCCGCTCGTGCTCGGCGAGGTTGAACCGGCGCAGCCACAGCCACATGCTGACCCAGCTGCCGAGGGCGGCGGTCCACAGGCTGAGCCACGGGCCCCCGCGCAGGTGCACCGCGGAGGCGCCGAAAAGGAGATAGCCGATCGTCGCCAGGCTGCCGAACAGCAGGCTCGTCGCGACGCTCGGGTAGTAGAACTGCACCATTCCGTACAGCAGCCGCTGGCGCGCCCGCAGCCTGATCCCGGCCTTCGCCCGGCGGCGCAGCTTGACGTCCCAGACGCCGTACGCCCAGCGTTTCTGCTGGTTGAAGTAGTCGGTCCAGGTCGTCGGCGCCTCGCCGACCGCGATCACGTCGGGCGTGTAGACGCCTTTCCAGGGGCTCCCGGTCGCCGGGTTGATCGTCCCCTGGACCCGCATGCTGGTCAGGTGGTCCTCGATGATCGAGTCCTGGTAGCCGCCGATCTGCCGCCAGGCCGCCGGCCGGTAGAGATGGTTGGTACCGATGAGCAGCGGGGCGTCGAGGCCGTTTCCGCCGCGCTCGATCACCCCGTTGAACAGGTACTGCTGCATCGAGGCGCCCCGCGTGACCAGGTTCTCCAGCATGTTCCCGTAGACCTGGGGCGCGACGACGAAGGCGACGTCCGGATCCCGGAAATAGCCCAGGGTCCTTTCCAGGAAACAGGTCAGCGGTACGTGGTCGGGGTCCATCTGGGCCACCACGTCATAGTGGCTCTCGTGTTCGGCGCGCCAGGCGTTGTGGTTGCCGGCCTTGCTTCTCGCCCGGAACTCCCCGGTGGGCTGGTTGTATTCTGGGCGGCCGCGCCGGGTGAAATGCCTGACGCCGAGGCCGGCGGCGGTCCGGCGCACCTCGGGGTCGTTCTCCTCGTCCAGGATCCAGGTGGTCAGGAAGCCGTCCGGATAGGCGATCTCCCGCATCGCGCCCAGCGTCCGTGCCACGGCGGAGACGGGCTCCTTCGACGGGACGATCGTGGTGAGCACGGCGACGCGCAGCCCGGGCGCCGGGACCAGAGGCACCGGATCCCGGGCATGCCAGGCGAGTATCCAGATGATGGTGACCTGGACGATCCTGATGACCTCGACGAGGATGACCAGGCAGAAGCTCACCCGGGCCAGGGACAGCTGCCAGCCGCCGCGCCCGGTGACGCCGGCGCCGGGCACGTGCGCAGGCAGCAGCAGCCAGCCGACGAAGATCAGGTTCACCAGCGCCGTGAACAGGAACAGCAGTGTCAGGGCGAGCCGGCGGCCCGGCGGCACGACGGAGCGGAACTGCACCCTCGGGTTGTCGCCCCGCGGCGCGGTCAGCGGCCCACAGATCTCGGCGCAGCGGGCATAGGCCACCCGCACCGCGGTGCTTCTCCGACGGGTGCCTCTCCCCAGTCGCCGCGCGGCCCTGTGACTGGCGACCGCCAAGCCCCCTCCTCGTCAGCGTTGGTCGTGGGAAGAGCTCATCGGACGCTGACCGCGTACAGGTTGTTGTCCTCGGTCCCGAAGTACGCGGTCTCGCCGGTGACCGCGACCGAGTGCACGCCGCTGGCGGCGGTGAACTTCCATTTCTGGGCGCCGGTGGCGGCGTCCACCGCGTAGAGGTTGGCGTCGCTGGTGCCGAAGTAGACGGTGCCGTTCACCACCACGGGCGCGCCGACGTCCCCCGAGGCGGGGAAGGTCCACACCTTCCTGCCGTCCGCGGCGCCGAGCGCGTACAGGCTGCGCTGAGCACCGCCCATGTAGACCGTCCCGTTCGCGATGGCCGGCCCGGCGCCGACGGACACGCCGTCGAACTTCCAGGCCCGTTTCCCGCTGCCGGCGTCGACGGCGTACAGGCTTCCGTCGGTGCTGCCGAAGTAGACGATCCCACCCAGCACGGCTGGCATACCGGAGACGGCGCCGGCGGTGGGAAACGCCCAGTGCGGGTTGCCGGAGAAGGCGTCCACGGCGTAGAGGTTGGTGTCGCTGCTTCCGACGAACACGGTGTCGCCGGCGAGCGCCGGTGAGTGGGTGTCGTTCTGGGCGGAGAACTTCCACCGGAACGCGCCGGAGGTCGCGTCCAGCGCGTACAGGTGGGCGTCGGCGCTGCCCACATGCACCAGGCCACCGCCGGCGGCCGGGGAGTGCACGATCCCGTCGGTGTGGTACTTCCAGCGGGTCCTGCCGGTCGTGGCGTCGAACGCGTACAGGTAGCCGTCGTCCCCGCCGAGGTAGACGATGCCGCCGAGGGCCAGCGGGGTGGACCCGATCGCGCCGCCGGTGGTGAACTTCCACGCCTGCGCGCCGCTCGACGTCCGCACCGCGTGCAGGGTTCCGTCGTTGCTGCCCGCGTACACCAGGTCACCGGCGACCCGGGGGCGGCCGAGCGTGATCCCGGCGGTGGGGAAGCGCCAGCGGACGGTCCCGGGCGGGCTCGCGGGCGGCGCCTGGCGGCCGCTTCCGTCGTCCAGGAGGCGCCACACCGTCGTCCCGGCCGCGGCGGCCCCGACGGTGCCGATCGCCCCGCCCAGGAGCAGGCGGCGGCTCGGTCCCTGCCGGGCCGGCTCGGGAGTGGTGCGGCCCAGGGAGGGCTCGGACGGCACCGGTGCCAGCCGGGTCGCCAGGCCGCCTCTCGGGTCGGGTGGCGTGGAGGAGACCGTCACTTCCCTGGTGGCCTCGCTCGCCGGCGGGCGGGGCCCCCGCGCCGCCGACGGCACCGACCGGTCGCCGATCCCGGGCACCGGGACAGGAGTGGTGCCGAAGGGCGTAGGCGTCGGCCCTAGCGGGAACGCCGGCATCGGCCCGGTCGGGATCGGCGACTTGGCCAGCGCAGCGGGCAGCCAGCCCGGCGGGAACATGTCGGCCGCGGGCCGGCCGCCGGTCAGCTCCCGCAGGATGGTGGCCAGGTCGGGCCGGCGCGCGGGATCCTTGTCCAGGCAGGAGGCCAGCAGCGGGCGCAGCTCGTCCGGGACCTTGGTCAGGTCCGGCGGATTGTGCACGCTGCGGTAGAGCATCGACGGCAGCGAGCCGACACCGAACGGGCCGGTCCCGGTGACCGCGAACGTGAGGACAGCGCCGAAGGCGAAGATGTCGGTGGCCGTGCCCACCGTCTCGCCGTTTATCTGCTCCGGCGACATGTAACCGGGCGAGCCCATCACGGCACCGGCGTGCGTGAGCGGCCCGGAGTCCTCGAGCGCGGATATTCCGAAATCAATCAGCCGCGGGCCGTCGGGCGCCAGCAGCACGTTGGCGGGCTTCAGGTCCCGATGGATCAGGCCGGCGGAATGGACGGCGGAAAGCGCCTCCGCCAGGGCGGCGCCGAGCGCGCGTACCGACGCGGCCGGAAGCGCCCCGGCATCACGGACGGCGGCGTTGAGCGAAGGGCCCGGAATGAAGGCCGTCGCCAGCCAGGGCGGATTGGCCTCCAGGTCGGCGTCGATGACACCCGCCGCGAAGAAACCGTTCACGGCCCGGGAGGCGGCCACCTCGCGGGCGAACCGCAGCCGGATATGCCGCTGCTGGACGAGGTCGGGCCGGATAATCTTGATCGCTACCCGGCGCCCGCTCGGAGAAAAGGCCAGGTAGACTCGGCCCATACCGCCGGTGCCCAGCACGGCCGCGAGCTGATAGTTACCGACGGCCGTCGGGTCGCTCGGCCCCAATGCTTCCAAGGCCGCTCCTTCCCGCGCGCCGGCGGATCATGATTCTTGGCCCTGCCGAGACTCTACCTGCGCCGATCGAGGGGACGAACCTCCCCCGGTCCCGCGCTTGGTCAAGAATCCGATAATCTCTCCGCCGAGTGGTGTGGTAGCCAAAGACGACGCCGCTGCCACCCGTGGCAGAACGCATTCCGCCCGCCACCTGTTACCTCGCTCAGAGTCGTTCTTCCATTGCGGCGCGTAGCGGAATGTGTTCGTGAGCCAGCGCTGATCGGCGGTAGCCGAGGCGTGAACGCCGGGTGATGCACGTTTCGGCCAGCACAGGAAGAGTCGCAGTGCGCCGCGCCGACGCGGGCCGGACCGGCGGACGTGAGACGGTGGGGGAGTGCTGGGTGACGCTGAGCTGATCGCCTTCGTGCCGACCGTCGACCTCGACCGGGCCGTGGCCTTCTACCAGGGCGTGCTCGGGCTTCGGCTGCTGGAGGAGACGCCGCAGGCCGCGGTGTTCGCCGTCGACGGCACGATGCTGCGGGTGAGCGCGGTCGCCGACGTGGTGCCGCAGCCGTTCACGACTGTCGGCTGGCGAGTCGCCGACATCGTCGGGACCGTCCGCTGGCTGGCCGACCGGGGCGTGCGCGCCAACCGCTACGCGGGCCTCGAGCAGGACGAGCTGGGCATCTGGACCGCCCCGGGTGGCGACCGGGTCACCTGGTTCTCGGACCCGGACGGCCACACCCTCTCGGTCACCGAGTTCGCGCGCTGAGCCCGCTCGGGCCAGTCGGCGCGGGCGTGTAGCGACCGCGGGCCCGGGCGGACGCGGGCACGGTCGAGACCGGCGGCGGCCCCACCGACGGGCGGATCAGCTCGGCCGGCACTCCGGCCCAGACCTCCGAGTCGCCGACGTCCCTGGTCACGGCCGCGCCCATCCCGATCAGCGACCAGGAGCCGATCGTCAGGCCCTCCCGGATCGTGCAGTTCTGGCCGACGTAGGCGCCGGCCCGGACCCGCACACTTCCGGCCAGCGACGCGTTGGCGCAGACGGTGACGTAGTCCTCGACGACGACGTCGTGGGTGAGTACCACGTTCGGCATCACCGCGACGTGCTGACCGAGGGTGACATCGGCCGTCAGCACCACTCCGGCCAGCAGGATCGACCCCTGGCCGACCGCGCAGGACGGTGGGATCACGGCCCGCGGGTGGATCACGCTGGTGTACCGGTCGGCCGTCACCCCCATCTCCTCCAGCCGGTGGCGCAGCACCGCACGGGAGCGGCCGGTGCCCGGACCGAGCAGCAGCCGGGCCCGCGGATAGTGGGCGACCCGGTCCATCCCGCCGAGCACCTGGGCGCCGCCGATCGGCGCGCCCCACAGGGCCGGGTTGTCGTCCAGGAAGCCCACGACGTGGTGGTCGCCGGACGCGCGGGCGGCCTCCGCGGCCTCCCGTGACAGCCCGCCGGCACCGACGATCAGGAGGGGTATGGGCCCGGCGGAGGTCATGGTGTCCTTTATACGGCCTTGCTGGCGCGTGGGTCGCGCCACCGAATTTCGCGCCGACAGGCCGCCCGGGAGTTTCCAATGATCGCCGATGCGCCGGTAGATCCCGGTATGGTTCTGCCGCGACACTGTTCTCGGCGCGGCGACAAGACAGGGGTAAGCCGTGCGCGGATCGGGGAACCTTCCCCGGGGGAATTTGTGACAACGGGAAGCGGCTGCCACAGAAGCGATTGTCGCCGTGGCGCGTATCGGTCACGGACGCGCGCGCCACGCCGACCAGGTGGCCTTCCGGTGAGCGCCGCCGCCGGCGGTGTCGAGCTCGCCGGGGCGCGTTGCCTCATCACCGGCGGGGCAGGCATGATCGGCTCGGCGGTCTGCGACCAGCTGCTCGCGGCCCGGGCCAGGGAGATCGTCGTCGTCGACAACCTCGTCCGCGGCCGGCGGGCAAACCTCGCGGGCGCGCTGGCCGCCGAGGTCGACCTGTCCGTCGGCCTGCGCCGCCTGGTCGCCTGGTGGCGCGCCGGGCGGTGAAAACGGCCGGCCCGCGCACCGGACCGGCCATCAGGGGGTGAGCCGGCGGGCCGGTCCGGTTGTGTGCCGGACCGGCCGGCGCCTACTCGGCCGGAGCGTCGGTGGCCGGCGGCTCCTCGGCCGCGGGGGGCTCGGTCCCGGTGGGCTCGGTCGCGGTGGTCGCGGTGGTCGCGGCGGGCTCGCCGGCGAGGAGCAGGTAGAGGGCGCGGCGGGCGTCGGTGAGCACCTTGTGCGCCGCGGCGGCCTGGCCGGCGTCGCCGGCTCGGGCCACCTGCCAGACGGCACCGGACAGCTCCTGGACGGCGCCGAGCAGGTCGACGCCGTCGGCGTGGCCGGCCCGGGCGGTGAACGCAGCGAACGGGTCGCCGATCGTGTCCCGGTTCTTGGCGAGGTAGGCCTGCCCGGTCTCGGTGATCGTGACGAGCCGGCGCCCGCCGTCGGCCGTGACCGTGACCAGGCCCTCGTCCTCGAGCTGGCTGATCGTCGGGTAGACCGCGCCTGGGCTCGGCTGCCAGGCGCCGCCGGTCCGCTCCGCGATCGCCTGCATCAGCTGGTAGCCGTGCTGCGGGCCGTCGGCCAGCAGCAGCAGGACGGCGGCGCGGACGTCGCCGCGACCGGCACGGCCACGGCCGCCGCCGCCGCGGTGACCAGGCCGAAGCCGCGGTCCCCAGGGGCCGGGCCCCCAGGGACCCGCGCCGGGGCCCATGGGCGGCGGCCCGGAAATCGGGCCCAGGTCGCCAGGGACCGGGCCCATGCCAGGGCCGGGGTGATGTGCGTGCCAGTGGCCGTGCCGGCGGAACGGGCCGTGGTGCAGCCGCGGGTCGGCGCCGGGGCCGTCGTGCACTGATCTGCGTGGGTGGTGGGACTTCATGATTGTTCTCCTTGATGAGAGGCGCGCGGGCGCGCTTGAGGTAGGGGCGCGGGGCGCCGGCTGGCGGGCGGCCGGTGGCCGTCACCGCGGCCGGGGCGCCGGACCGCTGGTGCCGCCGGCTTCCGGCAGGCCCAGTCGAGCGGGCCGGTGTTCCAGCGACACGCTCACGATATATCGCGTTAGAACTTAAAACAAGGCCCTCGTTCGCCGGTCCGTCCCGGTGGGCCGTGACCTGGGCCTGCGTGTGGTTCGCCGGCGTCAGGAAGCGCGGCGCAGCCGCAGCGCCAGCCGCGGGCAGGTCTCCACCGCGCGGCGCGCGTGCGGGGCCAGGTCATCCGGGACCGGGATCTCACGACACTGCCGGCCGGCGCCGGGCGCCCCGTCGCGGGCAGCCGCCGCTCGGTCGGCGTCGGCCTGGGCGAGCGGGTAGCCCCACCGGTCCTGGACGAGCAGCTCCGGCAGCAGCTCGACGCACCAGCCACGGCCGTCGCACGCGGACCAGTCCACGCCGAGCATCCACCCGATCGGCACCAGGCTGGGCCCGGATGGCCGGGACGAGGATGACTGCATGGTCGGTCCTTTCTCGAAAGCAAGAAGATCAACCGGCTGAGCCGGCGCAGTGGCCGGCGGCGTGGGCGCGCAGGTCGGCGGCGAACACGCGCAGCGCGGAACGGACCAGCCGGGCGGCGCCGTCGGGGTGCCGGCAGGCGCCGCGGCCGTCGACGAGCTCGGCGACCTCGGCCGCCTGCCTCGCCCACGAGCCGGTCATGGCACCGCCCGCGGCCAGCTGCCCCATCGCCGCGGCCAGCTCCGGCAGCCCGGCGCGGCACGGACCGCACTGACCGGCGCTCTGCCCGGCCAGGTAGCCGGCGAGGCGGGCCGTCTCCGCGAGGCCGCACGCCTGGGCCCGAAGCACCTGGACCAGCCCGGGTCCCGGGCCCGCGTCCCAGGCGGCGAGGCCCGCGCGGGACAGCGGCACGTCGGGCGTCCGGTCCGCCGGCAGCCAGGCGCCGCCGTACCCGCCGACCCGGATCGCCCCCGGCCGCTCGGCCGCGCCACCGGCGAGGCCGACGACCTCGGCGAGCGTCGCGCCGATTGGCACCTCGACCAGCCCGGGGGACCGGACCGCCCCGCTGACCGTGACGAGCGTGGTGCCCGGCTCGTCGACGGTGCCGCGCTCCCGGAACCAGGCCGCGCCGTGGCGGGCGACCAGCGCCAGGTGCGCCAGTGTCTCGGCGTTGCAGACGACCAGCGGCCTGCGCAGCCGGCCCTGGCGACCGGCACCGCGCGGGGCCGGCGCGGCGAGCGGTACGAACTGGGGGAACGGCCTGGCCGCGCCGCCGTCCACGACCGCCGCCGCGGCGGAGGCCTCGCCGGCGACGAACACGCCCGGCGGAGCCAGCCTCACCCCGGCCGGCCGCTGGTCGACCCGGGCCGCTCGGCGTTCCGCCAGCGCCCGCCCGACCGCCTCGGCCGGGCGGCCGGGCTTCACATAGACAAAGGCGTCGGCGGCGGAGACCGCCTCGGCGACCAGCGCCAGCCCGTCGAGCACCAGGTGCGGGGCCCGCGTGAGCAGCCAGGCGTCCTTGGCGCTCTCCGGCTCGCTCTCGGCCGCGTTCGCGACGACGCTCGCCGGCCCGCTCCAGGCTCCGCCGCCGGTGGTGTCCGGCCCGAGGGCCGCGGCGAGCTTGCGCCACATCGGGAAGCCGGCCCCGCCACGGCCGGTCAGGCCGGCGGCGCGGACGTCGTCCACGAGCTGGCCAGGCCGGCCGCGGTAGGGAACCGGTCCGAGCCGGGCCATGTGCTCGGCGAGGGTCGCCGCGCCCGCGGCGAGCAGCCGGCCGCCGTCTCCCGGCTCCGGCGACGACGCTGTCGCCGGAGCCGGGCCGGATCCGGTCGGCGTGGTCATCGGGTCAGCGCCCCTGCGCCGGCTGGCCGGGCGGCGCCGGCCCGGAAGGATGCCGAGCAGCGCCAGCCGACGGCGAGCACGACCGCGACCGGGCAGATGACCGCGACGGCGAGCTGCCACCAGGCGCCGACGTCGGTGCCCGTCCCCAACGAGTGGATGAAGGCCACCGGCCAGGCGGCGTAGGCCGCCCAGTGCACACCCCGCCAGGCCCGCGCGCCGATCCGGTGGCGCACCAGGCTGGTGAGGAGCACCGCGAGCAGCAGGTCGGCGGCGCACGTCCCGAGCCCGGCCCACAGCGGCCGGTACCCGGCGGCGAAGGGCACCACGGTGTCGAGGACGGCGATGTGGGCGAACGGGTCGAGGACCAGCGTGGTGACGTGGACGACGAGCAGGGCCAGCGCCAGCAGGCTCGCGTTGCGGTGCACGGCCGCGAGCGCGAAGCCCGGCAGCCCCGCCGCCGGCCGTCCCCGCCTGGCCACGATCCCGAGCACGACCGTCAGCGTCAGCACCAGCAGCAGCGTCAGCCCGGTCCCGCGAGCGGTGTACCAGAGCACGTTCTGACTCACCGGACCGCTCCGGAGCGGGTCAGGGCCAGGGGGCCGGTCCGCAGCCGGCCGGTCGGCGTCGGGTCGTCGTCGGGCCAGCCGTTGACGGTGACGACGGCGCCGTCCGCCGCGACCAGCCGCGCCGGGAGGCCGAGCCCGTTCAGCCAGCCGACCGCGCCGCGGCCCCGGACCAGCGCAGCGGTCGTCGCCGTGTTCGCGGCCAGGCAGCTGGTCGCGGCGACGGTGACCGTACGCCAGACGACCGGCGCGGGCCGGCAGGTCCGCGGGTCGAGGACGTGGTGCAGGACCCGGCCGTCGCGCCGCCAGCGCCGGCCGATCGTGCTCGACGTGGCCAGCGCCCCACCGGCGGCCAGCGTGACCGAGCCGGCCGGCTCGCCGGGCCGGTCCTGGACGTACACCCGCCACCCGCCGACGGGCGGCGGCCCCGCGGTCGCCAGGTCGCCGCCCAGGCTGACCAGCGCGCCGGTGCCGAGCCGGTCGGCGACGAGAGCGGCGCAGCGGTCGGCGGTGTGCGCCTTCGCCGTCGCGCCGAGGTCGAGCTGGATGCCTGCCGGGACGGTGACCTGGTCACCGTCGAGCGTGATCCGCCGCCACGCCGGCCCGCGCCGGACCGCCTGGCTGGCGACCGCGCCGGCGGCCTCGGCTGGCTCGTCCGGGTCGCCCCGGCGGCGGCGATGTGCCGGGCGTCGACGGTCTATGGGGATCAGCGCGATGTCCCGGTCGTAGCCGAGCGCGGCGAGCGGGCCGCCGAGCGTCGGGTCGACATCGCCGTTGGTCGCCGCGGCCGCGGTCAGCGCGACGGCGATCAGCTCGGCGAGCACCGGGCTGACCCGGCGCGGCTCACCGCTGGCCGTCGCGAGCCGGCTGACTTCCGAGTCGTCGCGGAACCGGCTGGCCGCCGCGTCCACCGCCGCGAGCTGGCCGGCGACGATCCGGCGCGCCTCGTCGAGCGCGGCCGGGTCGGTGACGACGAGGCGGGCCTTCGTGCTCCAGACCGGCCACTCGGCCGCGGCCGGCTCGGGGCCGGGGCCGGCCGCGGTGGGCTTGTGGTCGGCGCCGGCTGGGGCGGACCTGGGCTCGGTGCCACGGTCGGCCGAAATGGGGCGGTGGGTTCGGTCGGGCATGTCAGCTGCCCCTCGTCTGGCCGTGGAACGTGCCGGCGGAACCGGCGCCGCCGGAGACCAGGCCCGAGCCGCCACCGTCGAGGAGTGTTCCGTCCTGCGGGGTCGTCGTTCCGGTGCTGGTCTGGCTGTCGCTGCTGGTGGTCCCGGTGCTGGCCGCGGCGGCGGTGTGCTCGTGCGCGAGGAAACCGAACGTGACGACGGCGGCGGCGCTGGCGGCGACCACGCCGGTCGTCACCCGTCCGGTCCGCCGCAGGCCGTCCTCCCGGGACGGCCGGGCGGCCGCGTCGCGCGATGCCATGGGCTGTCCCTCCGTCGGCTGGTCGCGGACCGTCCCCGCTCCCGGCCCGGCGGATCCGTTCGGGCCCGGCTTGGGCTTCGGTGCGCGTGCAACGGGTGCCTACCTCTCCAGAGTGAGCCCCAACCCTTGGAGACACCTGAGAAACCTCTGTGCGGTCGCGACGAGGCTGGTCGGGGCCGGTGTCGTGGGCCCGACAGGCCGCCGGGACGGGTGGCCTGGCCACGACCGCGCCGTTCGCCGTGGCCACCCCGGCTGCGCGATGGCCCCGCCACCGAAGTGGTTTGCCTGCCGCTCTCGGCGGCTGTGAGCCCTGCCGGCGAAGGGCGCTGTTTCTCATTCCGGCGAGCGGGTGCAGTGGGATTCCTGGCGGTGGCGCCTCCACCAGGAGTCGCCCGGTCTGGGTGTCCCCCTGATCGCCGTTTCGGCCCTTTCTCGGTCGTAACCGAGCCCGTTTCTTGGTCAAAAGGGCGCTAGGCCGATCAGGTCGACGAGCAGACCTTGGCGAGCACAGCCCATGCGTCCTTCGGAGTCGATTTCTGCTGAATGCCAGTCGTAGAAGGGCTGGTCGGCGAGGCATCTTTCTCGGGATCTGTCAAATGGCGGGGTCAGCGGCGCGGATCGGCCGGTTTGGACGGGCGGTCGAAAGCGTGCTTTCGTTGTGGCATGTCCATTGGCGCGACGGGTCCGCGGCACCACACGCTCGCCGCGCTCGACGATGTGGTCGTGAGCCTGGAGAAGCTGGCTGGCGCGAATCTCTGGGCGTTGGCCGAAGGCGAGGTGCTGGAGGTCCTCGACGGTGTCGAGCGTGCCTCCCGCCTGCTGTCCGCGCTGAAGCTCGCGGCGGTCCGCGAGGTGCAAGGCCGTGACCTGCGCCCATTGTTCGGCGAAGAGGAACTGCCCACCGTGGCGGATCTGCTGCGTAAGCACCTGAGGCTTCGGTACGCCGATGCCCGCCGTACCGTCGCCCTCGCCCGTGACCTCGACACGACGTATCGCCGGGTCGGCGAGGCACTGACCGGCGCCACGATCAGCCACGGCCAGGCGGATGCCATCGTCGCCGCGCTGAACTCGCTGCCTTCCGACACCCCGACGGAGCGGCGCGACTGGGCCGAGACCTTCCTGTTGGCTCAGGCTGAGACCCTCGACGCGGGCGAGCTCGCCATTCTCGGCAAGACCATTCGTGGCCGGATCCGCGATGAGCAGCAGCCGCCTGGTGGCGCCTCTGGGGACGATAGCGACCAGGCCCGTCGCCGGGAGCTGCACCTCACCGACCAGCCCGACGGAACCACTCGCCTCACCGGGACGCTGGACGCCGAGGCCGCCGCGGCCATGCGCGCCGCACTCGAGCCGTTGGCCAAGCCACGCCCGCTCGCGGAGAGCCCCGAGGACCGTCGGACGGTTCCCCAACTGCGCGCCGACGCCCTGGTCGAGATCATCGAACGGGTTCTGGCCTCGGGCACCCTGCCGTTGTCCAGGGGCACCCGCCCGCACCTCACCGTCACGACGACGGTCGACGCACTGCTGGGCAGAGCGGGTGCCACCCCGGCCAGCACCGGCTACGGGATGCCGCTTTCCCACGCCGTGCTCGAACGGCTCTGCTGCGACGCGGACCTGACCCACCTCCTGCTTTCCAAGGAGGGCATGCCCCTGGAGCTTGGCCGGACCCGCCGCATCGTGCCGCCGTGGCTACGCCGGGCGCTGGTTGCCCGGGACGGTGGGTGCGCCTTCCCGCAGTGCCCGAAGCCAGCGGCCTGGGCCGATGCGCATCACGTCATCCCGTGGGTTGCTGGCGGAGCGACGAACCTCGGCAACACGGTGCTGCTGTGTCCCTTTCATCACAGGGTGATCCATCGCGGCGACTGGACGGTGGCAATGGGCTCCGACGGCCATCCGAGCTTCGTACCGCCCTATTCCGTGGATCCGGCGCGCCAACCCCGTCGAAATCCGTTGCATCGAAATCTCGACCATCTGTACACCGGGATGTGGGAACCACCTGATGCGGTGGCGGCCTGACGCGTTGGCGCTATGGCCGGGGGAATGGGGCGTCCTCGGGGAGGCGGCGAACGGCTGAGTCGTAGGCGTCCAGCTCGCCGGGCATAAAGCGGCGGTTCTTCACGACCCACCAGAACCGGTTGCGGTGTTCGCCGACGAGCTTGTAGGAGCCGTCGGGCAGCAGGGCCGCCCAGCTGCCGTCGGGGAGGTCGATCAGCGTCGCGATCTCGGAACAGGTGTCCGCGTCCCAGAGCCGGATCGTCGCGTCGTCAGCACCGGTGACCAGGGTGCGGCCGTCGGGCGAGAAGGCCACGGTCCGGACTTGCGCGTCATGGCCGATGAGAAACCCGCGGGGGCTGCCGGTCGAGGTCTGCCAGAGCCGGACGGTGTGGTCCGCGGAGGCCATGGCGAGGCACTGGCCGTCTGGCGAGAACGACAGGGCATGGACCGGTTGCCTGTGTGCGGCCATCTGGACTTTGGCTCTCGGGCCTTCGGGGTCCTGGCTCCATTTCGCCTGCCACTGCGCCTGCGGGCCGTTGTCGTCGGTCTGGTCCAGGTAGGCCTGGGAGAGAATGACGATGACGCGGTCGGCTTGGCGGAGGCCCTCCTGAATGCGGTTGACGAGGTTGTCGCCCGGTACGGCGTCCCAGAGGTCGAGAAAGGACTCGTCGACCAGCGCCGGAGCCGCTGGCAGCCGGGTCAGTGCCGGGATCATGTAGTGCAGGTCGGGCAGGCACGGGCCCGACCTGTTGAACCGGCGTGGCCCGGCCCGGCCTGCCCCCTTCACGCTCGCGGTCAGGGACCGTTCTCACACCTTACGGATCATTGGCCCGCCGGCGGGTCAGGGCAGGCGCGTCGCGGCCAGCCTGCCGAGGGTGCGTGCCGCGCCGGGCGGGGCGCCGGCGCCGATCTCCAGGCTCAGGTAGTTGTTGCCCTTGGAGACGTAGGCGGTCTGGATGTCCGCGCCGGTCGTGCAGACCAGGGCGCGGTAGCTGGCGCCGTCGGCGTTCTCGAACTTGCCCGAGCAACTGGGAGCCGACCTTGCCCCGGGCCCCGCGCCGCGCCAGGTCCACAGGCTGGCGTACCCCTTCGGCGAGTTGTACCAGCAGCCGATCCTTTTCGACTGGCCCTCCGATACCTGTTCCCTGCCACGGGCGAAGGTCGATCCCACGGCGGCGCTGATCTCCGCGGGGGTGAGCAGCGGGCAGGGCGCGACGGCCTGGGACGCCGGGCCCGACGAGCCGCAGGCCGTCGCCAGCCCGCTGAGCAGGCCCGCCGCGACCAACAGCGCGGCGGAGCGGCGGATCCGGGCGGCCCGCGGGTGTGAGGTCATCGTGCGATCCTCCCGGAGCGATGTTTCCGCCCAGGTCGCGGGGGTGGCGTTCGACGCAGTGAGCCCCGGAAGGCTTGCCCGGGCGCGGTCGGCTCGGCTGAATGAGGCGTCATGGGGACGTTGCTGCGGGGCGGGGTCGTGCTGCCGATGGCGCCGGAGCGCCGGCGGCGGCTGTTGCAGCCTGGGTCGGTGCTGTTCGACGGTGTCGAGATCGTCGCCGTCGGGACCGTCGAGGAGCTCGACGCCGACCCGCGGTCCGCCGGGCCGGGCGTCGAGGTGATCGACGCGACGGGGTTCGCGGTGCTCCCGGGCCTGCACAACTGCCACCTGCACTCCGGTCTGCTGCGCGGGACCGCGGAAGGGCTCGCGCTCTTCGACTGGCTACAGACCTACGTCGATCCGGCGCACCGAGCGCTCACGCCCGAGATCGCAGAGGCGGCGAGCTGGCTGTGCTATGCGGAGGCACTGCGGTCGGGTACGACGTCCGTGATGGACATGTGGCGCTTCCTCGATGGCTCGGCGCGGGTGGCCGGGGAGCTCGGCATCCGGGCGACACTCGTCCCGTACGTCGCGGACGAGACCGGGTACGACTACTTCGAGTCGATCGACTCGACCCGGGCGCTGCTGGCGCAGCACCGGGAGTCGTACGACGGCCGGGTCCGGTCCTGGGTCGGCCTGGAGCACCTCTTCTACTGCACCGAGCGCGCCTTCGCCGACGCGTCCGCGCTCGCCGCCGAGTACGACACCGGCCTGCACGTGCATTCCAGCGAGAGCCGGTGGGAGGTCGAGGAGTCGCTGCGGCGCTACGGGCACCGGCCGCTGGCGGAGATCGCCCGGCGCGGCGCGCTGGACGGCGGACGTGCCGTCGTCGCGCACTGCGTCTGGCTCGACGACGCCGAGATCGACCTCATCGCCGCGACGGGCACCCGGGTCGCGCACTGCCCCGCCTCGAACATGAAGCTCGCCTCCGGGCCGGCGCCGATCCCGAAGCTGTGGTCCGCGGGTGTCACCGTCGGCATCGGCAGCGACGGCGAGAAGGAGAACAACAACCTCGACATCCTCGAGGAGGCAAAGATCGCCTCGCTTCTCCAGAAGCTGGTCGGGCTGGACCCGACCGCGGGCGACCCCTGGGACATCCTCGCGATGGCGACGATCGAGGGCGCCCGCTGCCTCGGCCTCGGCGAGCTGACCGGGAGCCTCGAACCGGGCAAGCGCGCCGACATCATCCTGGTCGACCTGCGCAAGCTGCACACGACGCCGTTGCTGTCCGGCGCGGACGCCAACGTGGCCGCGCACCTGGTCTTCTCGTCGTCGGGCCAGGACGTCGACAGCGTCTGGGCCGACGGCCGCCGACTGCTCGACGGCGGGAAGCTGGTCACGGCCGACGAGGCCGCGATCCGCGCCCGCGCCCAGACCGCCGCCGAGGAGCTGTTCGCCCGCCGCGCGGCGCTGACCTGAGCCGCGGGTGCCGGCAGCCCTGGCGCCAGCAGCTCAGAGTGCCGCGACGGCGGCCTGGGCGACGGCCTGGTCCTGGGTGGGACCGCCGCCGCTGACGCCGATCGCGCCGACGACGGCGCCGTCGCGCAGCAGTGGGACGCCGCCCGCCGCGGGCGGCCCACCGGCCCGGCCGGGCTCCCGGTCCGGCTCGCCCCTGGCGTCAGCCGGGTAGCCGCCGTTGGGAGACTCCCAGCGAGCGCCGGCGGCCGCCAGGTCGAACACCCGGCCACCGGCCACCCCGGCGCGGGCCCAGCACGCGTCGACCGCCTTGCGGATGGAGACGTCGACGCTGCCGGTCCAGGCGCCGTCCATGCGTACATGGGAGACGAGGTTGCCGTCCCGGTCGACGACGGCGATGTTCATCGGCTGGCCGAGCTGGTGTGCCCGCCGCTCGCCCGCCGCGATGACCCGCCGCGCGTCGGCCAGTGACAAGATCACGGTCCCCCCTAGCAGCCCCGGCGGCATCGCCCCGGCGGCGTCGACGTGTCCGGGCGGAATGCCCAGCTCACGACGCTAGGTCCCGCGACGCGCCGAACCCGCGCGCGCCACGTGGCACACCTGTCCGCGGCCGACGGCGGCCGGTGTGGCGCAGCGGGTGGCCGTGGCCGTCGCGGGGACGGCCGCGGCCACCAGGCGACCGGCTACGCCGCCGGCGGGGCGAAGAACTCCAGCGCGATGCCGTCGGGGTCCTTGAACGACAGGTTCGAGCCGTAGTGCGCGTCGACGATGTCGCCGTGCTTGATGTCCAGCTCCTCGAGCCGGTCGCGCCACGCGGCGAGCTCGGCCCGGCTGAGGCAGCCGAAGGAGACGTGGTCGAGGCCGACCCGTCGCGGGCTGAACTCGCCCGGCCACGCGTTGCCCGGGAAGTAGTGCAGCCCGAACAGCTGCTGGCCCCCGGCCAGCGCGAAGACGACATGGCGGAACGGCCCGGTGTCCTCGTCGAGCACTGGCTCGGCGCCGAACAGCCGGCCGTACCAGGGAACGCTCGTCGCGAGGTCGCTCACCGTGACCGCGACGTGGTTGACGGCGGGGAAGAACGTCATGCCAGGAGGCCGAGGCCTGGCTGGCCCGCGCCGAGGACGACCAGGCGAGGGCGAACGAGCTGCAGACCGCGGCCGGCCGGCTGTTCGACTACGCCGGCCACCCGGCCGACGCCGCCCGCTGCCACGCCGCCGCCGCGCCGGCCGGCGAGCACGCCGCCGACGCGGCGGGCCAGCCTGCAGGGTCCGGGGTCAGCAGCCCCATCGCCTCGACCGAGGCGCCGACCTGCCGGGCGACCTGGCCGGCGAGGTGGCGCAGCACGTCCTCCTTGCTGGAGAAGTACTGGTAGAACGACACCCGCGAGCGGCCGGCGCGCTTGGCGAGTTCCGCGATGCTGGAGGTGTGGTGGCCGCCCTCGGCGAAGACGCGCAGCGCCGCGGCCAGGATGCGCTGCTGGGTGCGCTGCCCGCGCCGGCCGACCGCCGGGTTGTCCGAGAACGGCGCCCGACGGGCGATCGACTCCGGCGCCGGCAGCACCCAAGTCGGCTCGCTGGTCATGGTGCAGCGATTATCGCAAATCGGGGGTGGCCGTGGGCCCGCGACGGGCTCTTGCCCGGCCGGTCCGGTCAGACCGGGTCGGGCGGGGCCGTCGCGGGCGCCGCGCAGGGCGCGGTCCAGCGGACCAGCGTGCCGGACCCCTCCGGGCCGGGGCCGATCTGGAACGCGCCGCGCAGCTCGGCGGCGCGGCTGCGCATGTTCGCCAGGCCGCTGCTGCGGGCCGGCTCGCCGACGCCGACGCCGTCGTCCACGATCTCGGCGCTGACCTGGCCGCCCGCGACCGTCACCGTCACCGAGGCGCTCCGGCAGCGGGCGTGCCGGGCTGCGTTCGACAGGCTCTCCCGCACCACCGCGAGCAGGTGGTCGGCCACCTCCGCGTCGACCGCGCTGTCCAGCGGCCCGTCGGCCAGCAGTCGTGGCGCGAAACCGAACGCGTCGGTCATCTCGTCGACCATCTCGCGCAGCGCGATCCGCAGCCCGGTGCCGCCCGCCGCCGAGCGGCCACGCAGCTCGAAGACCGTCTGGCGGATCTCGCGGATCGTCGCGTCCAGGTCGTCGACGTAGGTCGCCAGCCGGCGGGCCCGGTTCGGCTGCTGCTCGCCCTCGGCGAGCCCCTGCAAGCCCAGCGCGACGGCGTACAGCCGCTGCATCACGTGGTCGTGCAGGTCACGGGCGATCCGGTCGCGGTCCTCCAGCATCGTCAGCCGGCTGCGTGCGGACCGCGACTCGGCCAGCTGCAGCGCGATCGCGACATGGCCCGCGAACGCGGCGGCCATCTCCAGGTCCGCGTCGGTGAACGGCTCGGCACCGTGTCGCCGGCCGAGGATGACGGCACCCGACGTCAGCTGCGAGGCGACCAGGGGCACCACCATCACCGGGCCGAGCGCCGGCTGCCCGTCGAGCAGCCGGGCGATCTCGGCCGGGGCCTCGGCGGCGAACAGCGGCGCGCGCTCCCGCATCGCCCGGCCGGCCAGCGAGTCGTCGACGGCGAGCAGCCCCCCGGCCAGCCGGTCCGCCCCGGCGCCGGCGGTGATGTCCAGGCTCAGGTGCCCGGCGTCGTCCGCGCCGAGCGCGAGCGCGGCCGTGTCGGCCCTGGCCACCTCGCGGGCGCGCCGGACGATCATCTCCAGCGGCCGGTCGCCGTCGCCGAGCAGATGGCGGGTGATGTCGGCCGACGCCTGCAGCCACTGCTCCCGGTGCTGCGCCTGGCCGAACAGGCGGGCGTTGTCGATCGCGACGGCGGCGCTCGCGGCGAGCGCCTGGACCAGCTCCTCGTCCTCGGCGGTGAACGCCCGGCCGCCGCGCTTCTCGGTGAGGTAGAGGTTGCCGAACACCTCGCCGCGGACCCTGATCGGCACCCCGAGGAAGGTGCGCATCGTCGGGTGGCCCGACGGGAAGCCGACCGCTGCGGGATGGTCGGCGATGTCGGCCAGGCGTACCGGCTGCGGGTCGCTGATCAGCGCGCCGAGTACGCCCTCGCCGCGCGGCAGGTGGCCGATCTCGGCGACCAGCCGGGGGTCGATGCCGACGTGGATGAACTGTTCCAGCCCGTCGCCGTCCTTCGCGGTCACCCCGAGGGCGCCGTAGCGGGCGTCGACCAGCTCGCAGGCGGCCTCGGCGATCCGGCGCAGCACCACGTCGAGGCTCAGGTCGGCGGCGACCGTCGTCGTGGCGCGCAGCAGGCCGCGCAGCCGGCTCTGGGTGGACATCACGTCCTGGGCGCGCTCCATCACGTCCTGCGCCCGTTCGACCAGCTGGGCGAGCAGCTCGTCGAGCTCCAGGCGACCGACGCCGGCGTAGTCCGGCTGGCCGTGGACGGCGGCCGGGCGCGGCACCGAGTCCATTGAGGCGCGCGGCACCGGTGCGAGTGCCGGTGGCTCAGGCTCCATGTCCTCGAACGGTAGCCGACGGCCGCCCCCCGCCGGCGGGTCACCGGCCCCGGAACGGTCGGGCACGGCGGTTCAGTGCAGCTGGCGGCGCGCGGCGGCGGCCGCCTCGGTGATCGGTGCCGCGGTGTGGACCACGGCGGCTGACGGCCACGGGTCGGCCCGGGTCGACTGCGCCTCGTGCACCGCCGCCGTCGCGTCCGACGCGTCCGCGCGGGCCGCCGCCCGGCGGGCGATCCGCGCCGCGGCGACCTCGGGCGTCGTCACGCAGCGCAGCTCGATCAGGTCCGCGCGCGCCGCGGCCGCGAGCCGGTCCGCGGCGGCCCGGTCCGCCGCGGCCGACCACGACGCGTCCAGCAGCACGTTGTCCCCGCGGGCGAGCGCGCGGCCGGCCCGGCGCAGCAGTTCGGCGTAGACTGCCGCCGTCGCCGTCGGCGCGTACAGCCCACGGTACAGGCCGCCGTCGAACAGCTCCGGCGGCGCGGGCCGGTCCGTCGGCAGGCCGGCGAGCTCCTTGCGGACGGTGTCCGAGCGCAGCAGCACCCAGCCGTCCTCCAGCTCGGCCAGCCGGCCGGCCAGCGTGGACTTGCCGGTGCCGGGCAGGCCGCCGACCAGCACCAGCCGCACCCGGCCACGGCGCAGGTGGTCGAGCGCGAGGCCGGCCAGCCGGCGGGCCAGGTCCGCCGCGTCGGGGTCGCCCTGGCCGGCCCGGACACAGCTCACCTTCGTCCGCACGAACGCGCGGTAGGCGAGGTAGAGGTGTGCGAGCGACGGCGGATGGGTCTCGCCGGCGAACTCGCTGTACCAGCCGAGCAGCTGCTCCGCCTCCGCGCGGGCGCCGAGCCGCTCCAGGTCCATCGCGAGGAACGCGACGTCACCGAGCACGTCGCCGACCCGCAGGCGCTGGTCGAACTCGATGCAGTCCAGGATCCGCGGGCCGTCCGGCAGGCAGAAGATGTCGTCGGCCTGCAGGTCGCCGTGGCCGTCGCGGACCAGACCGGCGTCGATCCGGGCGCGCAGCAGCGGCTCCCGGCCGGCGAGGTAACGCGCGGACAGCCGGTCGATCTCGGCGATCACCGTGCCGTCGAGGACGGTGTCCCTGTACTGGGCCACCTGGTCGACGCCCTCGCGCCACAGGCCGGCGAGCGTCTCACCGCTGCCGGCGGCCGCGATCAGTTCCGACGTCGCGCAGGCCGCGTGGAAGGCGGCCAGCCGCCGGGCGATCGCGCGCAGCGCGGCGCCGACGGGCTGGCCGCGCTGGACGAGCGACGTCAGCCGGAGCCGGTCCGGCAGCCGGCGCATCACCACGGCGTGGTCCACGACCCGGCCCCGCCCGTCGCGCAGGTCGGCGACAGCCAGGTAGACGTCCGGCGCGAGCCGGCGGTTGAGCGCCACCTCCTGCTCGCAGGCGGCCAGCCGCTTCGCCCGGGTGGAGAAGTCCAGGAAGCCGAGGTCGACCGGCTTCTTGACCTTGTAGACGAGGTCGTCGACAAAGGTCAGCGTCGCGGAGTGCGTCTCGACGACCTCGCCGGGCGGCAGCGCGGCCAGGTCCCACCTCGGGACGGCGTAGCCGCCGGCCGGGGTCGCGTCGAGGGCTTCGGGCAGCACTCCTCCAGCATCCTCGGTGGCTGCCGCCGCGCCCGCCGCCATAAGTAGCGCGCCGTCGGGACGTTCGGACCGGCCCCGCGCCGGCCGACTGGCCCGGTTCAGCCGTTCTTTGCCCGGGCCGGCCAGGTTGGCTTGTCGAGACTGGTCATCCAGGCGATGTCCGCGGCGCGCACGCCGAGCCGGGACGCCAGCTCGGTCGCGTCGCGGCCCTCGCCGATGGCGGTCCGCAGGGCGTCGGCGCGGAGGTCGCGCAACTGGCCGGGCCGGGGGTGCTTCCCCCCGAACAGCTCGTGCGCGCGGGCGGCCCGGTCGACGGAATCGGCTATAGAGGCGACTTCTTCGCAGGTCGGCACAGGCACATGGTGCAGGCATGGGCCGGACGCGACAACCTCCCGCAGCGCAACGGTTACCACTGGCAGCACATTGGTGCCGGCCGGACCCGTGACCAGGCTCGCGCTGCCCTCGTCAGGCGCCCAGTGGGCCGGTCAGGCCGTGGCGCAGCAGGTTTGCCAGCTCGGCGTAGGCGTCGGCGTCCGACAGGCCGGTCGCGGTGGCGATGTCCCCGCGCTGGATCGCCACCATCACCGCCGTCGCCGACTGGCCGACGAAGGCCGCGTCGACGCCGCCGAAGACGCCGGCCGCCACCCCGGCGGCAACCAGCTCGCGGATCCGGCGTGCGGCGATCCGGGTGTTGCGCTCGTACTCGGCCCGGGTCGCCGGGTTCGCGGCCAGGTCGTGGCGGAAGACGGCCGACGCCGGGCGCAGCTCCCGGGCGACCCCCCGCAGGTAGGCCCCGACGGTGTCGGCCGGGCTGGCGGCGGCCGCCTGGGCGACGTCGCGCTCGATGCGGTCCGCGGCGGCGCGGAAGAAATGGCCGACGACGGCGACCGCGAGCTGCTCCTTGCTGCGGGCCAGCGCGTAGAGCGTGCTCTTCGAGCAGCGCAGCCGCCCGGCCAGCTCGGCGAGCGTGAACCGAGCGAAACCCTCGGTCAGGAAGATCCGCAGCAGCGCGTCGAACAGGTCGGCCTGCCGTGACGTGCGGCCACCGGCCGCTGCCGGCCCGGCCGCCGCGGCCGAGGGCTCGCCGGGCGAGTCCGCCACCAGCGCGTCGTCGACCTCCGAACCCGAGAACGCCGTCATGATCGTCAATTTACCCTGTCCCGGCGACCACCGCCGGCACCGGCGCCACACGGGCCACGTCAAACGGCGTGGGCCGGCTTTTGTCGGCGTATGTCCGCCGGCCGGGACACGCGCGGCCGCGGTCTTCCGCAGCCTACGCTGTCGCTACCTGACGTAACTACGCGACCACTGCCGACCATCTTCGGCGCCATGGCCACTCCACTCGCCCCGCGCGGCTGGCCCGTGACCTCGCGCGCTCGCGCTCGCGCTCATCGCCGTCCTGCTGCTGGTGCTGTGGCTCGACGAGCTGCCGCTGGCCACCGTCGGGCTCGTCACGCTGCTCGTGATGCGCGCGCTCGGTCAGGCCTCCGCTCTCGGCGCCACCGCGCACCAGCTGCGGGAACGGCTGACCCACCTGGACCGCGTCGAGGAGCACCTGGCCGCTGGGCGACCGGCCGCGCCCCAGGGGGGCGGTCCTGCCCCAACGTCGGCGCGATCCGGCTCGCCGGGGTCGAGGTGACCTACCCGGGCACGGCCCGGCCCGCGTTGACCGGCACCGGGCTGACGCTGCGGCCGGGCGAGCGGCTCGGCGTGGTCGGGCGCAGCGGTGCCGGCAAGACGACCCTCGCCGGCGTGCTGCTCGGCCTGCCCGAACCGAGCAGGGGCCAGGTGCTCGTCGGCCCCGGTGACCGGCCGGTCGACCGGGCCGACGTCGACCCGCGAGAGGGCCAGCGCCAGCGCGTGGCGCTGGCCAGGGCGCTGGTCCGGCTGCCCGGCCTCCTGGTGCTGGACGAGCCGAGCAGCGCGCTCGACGCCCGCGCGGAGGAGGCGCTGCGCGCCGCGGTGGCCACGATCGGGCCGGCGGCCACCGTCATCGCCCACCGAATGTCCACCGTGCTCGGCTGCGACCGGGTGGTGGTGCTGGAGGACGGTTGGCTGACGGCGCTGGCCAGCCCAGGCGAGCTCGCCGAGACCGAGGGCTTTTTCCGCGACGCGCTGCGACTCGCGAGCGCCAGCACCTCACGATCCGAACACAGAGTGCTTTGATTAACACTCTTAGTATCCATACTCGGTGTCCGTCTCGGTGTGGTCCCGGCCGATGTGGCGCCACCCACCGGAGGCCGATGTCATGAGCTTCTGCGGAGAGCTCCGCCTGGACGGCAAGCCCGGCTCGACCGAGCTGGCCGCGACCATGCTCGCCACGTCGGCCACCCCGGCCGGCGGCCCGGTCCACCTGCGCGCCGCGGGACCGCTGGCCGTCGCCGCGGCGCCCGGGCCGGGCCTCGGCGCCGCCGCCGACCTCGCGCACCCCCCGAACGGGCTGCTCGCCGTCGTCGACGGCTGGTCCACGGGCGGACCAGGCAGCGGCGGGGTGTCCGGCCGGGTCGTCGAGTCCTGGGGGAGATACGGCCTGACCTGCCTCGACCACCTGCTCGGCGACTGGGCGCTGGCCGTCTTCGACCCGGCCACCAGCCGGCTGGTGCTGGCCCGGTCCCCGCACTCGATGCGCAGGCTGGTGGTGCACCACACCGGCGAGCGGCTGCTGTTCGGCACCGAGCCGAGCCAGCTGCGGGCCGCCGGCATCCCGCTGCGGGTCGACGAGGCCGTGCTCGCCGAGACGCTGACCCGCGACCTGACCTCCCTGCACGAGACGCTGCTGCTCGGGGTCGAACGGGTGCCCGCCGGCCACGTGCTGGAGGTGGTCCCGGGCCGCGCACCGTCGCGGCGGCCCTTCACCTCGTTGTTGTCGGTGGTCCCGCCGCTGCGCGCTACCCCGCTGCCTGTCGCCGCCCGGGAGCTGCGCACGGCGCTGGACGCCGCCGTCCACGACGCGACGTCGCGGGCATCGGTGGCCATCGGGCTGTCGGGCGGCCTCGACTCGAGCACGATCACCGGGATCGCGAGCCGGCTGGCGGCCCGGGACGGGGGCCCGGCCCGGGTCGTGCCGATCAGCATGGTGTTCCCGGGCCGGTCGCACGACGAGTCCCGGTGGGTCGACGCGGTCGAGGAGCACACCGGCACGGCCGTGCTGCGGGTCAAGCCGGAGCCGTACAACTGGGACCGCTGGCGGCAGTGGACCGCCGACACCCTCGACATGCCGCCCCGGCCGAACCTCGCCCTCGCCGAGGCGGTCAGCGCCGCGGCCCGCCAGGAGGGCCTTGGGGTGCTGCTGTCGGGCGAGGGTGGTGATGACTGGCTCACCGGGTGGCGCAGCCACTGGCCCGGCCTGTGGCGGGCCGGCCGGCTCGGCCCGCTGTGGCGGCAGACCGGCGCCGGGATCAGCCCCCGGTCGGTGCGGACCCGGCTCGCCGTCGCGCGCCACCACGCGCTCGCCCCGTTCCCCCGCGGCATCGCGGGCGAACGTCTGACTCTGCCGTGGATCCGGCCGCGACGGCTGCGCGGGCTGGACCTCGATGGCCGGTTCGCCGCGGCGGACGCCGCCGACGCCGCCCTGTTCCGGTCGTACGACCAGCGGGAGCGGTGGCGGCTCGCGGTGGTGCGCTCGTCGCTGCCGCTGCTCGACACGGCGCGGACGTTCTACACGGGCGCGGGCGTCGACTGGCGCCACCCGTTCCACGACCGCAGGGTGATCGAGGTGGCCTTGTCCACCCCGGGCCTGACGCTGTACCGCCCCGGCGAGACCAAACCGGTGCTGCGCGCGGCGGCCGGCGACGTGCTCCCCGAGTCGGTGCGGACCCGGCGCGGCAAGGCGCGGTTCGACCTGGAGCTCGTCGACGCGGTGGAGGACGCGGGCGGGATCGGCATGCTGGCAGGTGGACCGCTGGTCGAGGACGGGTGGGTGGACCTCGGGATCGCCGAGGCCGCGTGGGCGACGGCGGTGGCGGCGGCTCGCGACGGCCGGATGCCGCCCGAACCGCAGCACGGGCTGGTGGCGCTCTGGCAGCTGGTTGGTTTGGACATGTGGCTCGCGCGGAGCGGGGTGCGCCTCTGAGGCCACCCCAACTGTTGCTCTCTGCAGTCGAAAGGCAATCAGGCGTCACCATCAGCAGCGTCCGTAGTCGATCCTGGAGAGTGTGGTGATCGCCGACTTCGCCGCGCCGCCCGGGCCCGCGCGGCAGGACCCCCGCTACCGGGCCAGCAGCCGGGTGAGCCACTGCAGGCGGGCGGCCTTGGCCTGGCGGGTCAGGGCAGCGTGCGGGGCGAGCAGGTCGAAGCCGTGGAAGGCACCGGGCCAGACGTGCAGCTCGGCCTGGCCGCCGGACCGCCACAGCCGAGCGGCGTAGGCGACGTCCTCGTCGCGGAAGGTCTCCGCGGAGCCGACGTCGATGTAGGCCGGGGGCAGGCCGGACAGGTCGCCGGCCCGGGCGGGCGCGGCGTAGGGGGAGACGTCGGCGCCCCCGGCGGCGTCGCCCAGCAGGGCACCCCAGCCGGTCGCGTTCGACGACCGGTCCCAGATGCCCCGGCCGGCCAGCTGGACGGCCGAGGCCGTGTCGTTACGGTCGTCCAGCATCGGCGACATCAGGACCTGGCCGATCAGGGCCGGGCCACCGCGGTCGCGGGCGAGCAGGGTGAGCGCGGCCGAGAGGCCGCCGCCGGCGGACAGGCCCGCGACGAGCAGCCGCTCGGGGTCGCCGCCGATCTCGGCGGCGTGTGCCGCGGTCCAGAGCAGCCCGGCGTAGCAGTCCTCCACCGGGGCGGGGTGCGGGTGCTCGGGCGCGAGCCGGTAGTCCACCGAGACGACGACGAGGCCGAGATCCTCGGCCCAGTCGAGGATGTCCGGCAGCCCGGAGCGGGCGTCACCGATGATCATGCCGCCGCCGTGCGAGTGGTAGACCACTGGCTGGGCCGCGGCCGGGTCGGCCCCGGCGGCCTCGATGGCCGCGGCCGCCGGCTGGCAGACCAGCAGCGCCACGTCGGGCGCGCCGTCCGGGCCGGGCACGGCCACCTCGGTGATCGTGAAGGCCCCGCCGCGGGCCAGCTCCTCGTTCGTCGGCCCGAGCTGGGGACCGCCGCGCATCAGCGGGATCATCTCCGGCGTGATCGCCATCGGCAGCACGCCGGCCAGCGCTTCCAGCGCCGCGCCCATCTCCGCGTCGAACGGCGGCGGTGGGCCGACGGGACCGGGGCCCGCGGCCGGCTGGGCTTCTGGCGAGGGCGTGCGCGGTGTCGCGGTGGTCATGCCGAGATTTGTAGCGCGCCACAACCCGGCAGGCGACCCGAACCCGCCGCCTCACGACGCCTTGGCCGGCCTCAGCCACACGAGCCGCTCAGCGGTCCGGGACGCGGACCGCACTGCCAAACGGGCAGAGGTGATGCACCGTGAGAACCGCCGCAGGTCGCGTCCCCGCTGACGACGCTGGCGCTGGCCGACGTCCCACCGGCGGACGCGGGCCTGGCGTCGGGCATCGTCAACGTCTCCATGCAGATCTCGGCGGCCGGCACCGCGGGTGGGCGACGAGCTGGCGGCCGGCTCCGGCGAGGCCGTCCGGTAGCTCGACCGGCGCGCCCACCCGCGGTGCCGGCCGCCGTGGTGCAGCCTGCCCGGTGAGATGTGTGACGAGGCCCCGGTGGTACGGACGGCGGTTCCGGCCCGGCTCGACCAACTGCCGTGGGCCCGGTTCCACCGGCTGGTGGTGGTCGGGCTCGGCGCCGTCTGGATTCTCGACGGCCTCGAGGTCACGATGATCGGCGCCGTCGGGCCGCGGCTGACCGAGGCGGACAGCGGGATCGCGCTCTCGGCGGCAGGGATCGGCCGGGCCGCCGCGGTCTACGTGCTCGGCAGCTGCCTGGGAGCGCTGTTCTTCGGCCAGCTCACCGACCGGTTCGGCCGCAGGCGGCTGTTTCTCGTGACCCTCGGTGTCTACATCGTGGCGACGACCGCGGCCGCGTTCTCGTGGACGCCCTGGTTCTTCTTCCTGTGCCGCTTCGTCACCGGCGCCGGCATCGGCGGTGAGTACGCGGCGATCAACTCCGCCGTCGACGAGCTGATCCCGGCGCGGGTCCGCGGCCGGGTGGATCTGCTCATCAACGGCTCCTACTGGCTCGGTTCGGCGGGGGGAGCGGGGCTGGCGGTCCTGCTGCTGTCCGAGTCGCTGTTCGCCGTCGACGTCGGCTGGCGGCTGAGCTTCGGGCTCGGCGCGTCGCTGGGGCTGCTGATTCTCGTCGTGCGCCGCAACGTCCCGGAAAGCCCACGCTGGCTGATCATCCACGGGCGGGGTGCCGAGGCTGAGCGGATCGTCGCGGGCGTCGAGGACGCGGCCGCGCGGGAGACTGGTGCCCCGCTGCCCCCGCCTGCCGGGTGGATCGAGATCCGCCCGCGGGAGAAGGTCGGGCTCGGCGCGGTCGTGACGGCCATCGCCAGGACGCACCGGAGCCGGGCCGCGCTGGGCCTCGCGCTCTTCGTCGGCCAGGCCTTTCTCTACAACGCGGTCACCTTCGACCTGGGCACACTGCTCTCGACGTTCTACGGCGTCGACTCGTCGTCGGTCCCGGTGTTCTTCGTCGTGTACGCGCTGGGCAACTGCGCCGGCCCGCTGGTGCTCGGCCGGCTGTTCGACACAGTGGGGCGCCGCCCGATGATCGCCTCCAGCTACCTGGCCGCCGCCGTGCTCGCGGCCGCGCTGGGAGTCCTGGTCCACGCCGGACTGCTCGGCGCCTGGACGTTCCTGTCCGGCGTCGTCGTGATGTTCTTCTTCGCCTCGGCCGGGGCCAGCGCCGCGTACCTGACGGTCAGCGAGATCTTCCCGATGGAGACCCGCGCGCTCGCCATCGCGTTCTTCTACGCGGCCGGGACGGCCATCGGCGGGATCACCGGGCCGCTGCTGTTCGGCCGGCTCATCGAGACCGGTCGCACCGGCCCGGTCATGGTCGGCTTCCTCGTCGGAGCCGGCGCGATGGCGCTCGGCGGCGTCGCCGAGCTCGCCCTTGGTGTCGAGGCCGCAGGCCGTTCCCTGGAGGACATCGCGAGCCCCCTGACGGCGGTGGACCAGCAGAGGGCCACGCCGGATGGACGCGGTCGTGATGCGGAGAGCGACCGCGATGCCTGCGGGTAGTCGGATATTCTCCCGTGCGCTGTGACCGCGTTGACCATGGTGGCGTGGCCGGCGGGTCAGTGCAGCAGCAGGACCCGCATCAGGATCAGCGCGACGCCGAACGCGCCCGAGACGAGGCCGTAGGCGAGCGAGGCCCAGGTGCCGCTGCCGCCCTGCCGGCCGGCGATCTCCCCCCACAGGATCAGCGAGCCGACGCCTGTCCACATGCCAGCGAGCGACGCGGTCTGCACCGACGCGCCGGCGGCCGACGCCAGCAGGACCGCGAGCAGCGGGACGAACGACGCCGTGACCAGCGACCACTCGTGGGACATCGTCTCGCCCAGCCGGCGCAGCCAGCCCCGGCGGCCCACGTGCGGCTGGGAGCCGAGGAACGCGGCGTACACGTGGGCGAGCCAGTAGATGAGCACCGTGATGAGCTCGGCGTAGATCAGGTCGCTCAGCGTCGTCTGTCGTTCGGCCTCGACCGCGAGCACCGAGTCGGCGAGGACCGTGCCGTAGATCGATCCGGCCGGGTTGCGCGCGAGCGCCAGCATGCCGGCCCGCCAGCCGTGGCGGGCGGCGGCCGGCCGGCCGAGGCTGTCCTGCGCGTCCACGCGGTCCATGTCCTTCTTCGCGCCCGGGCCGCTAGCCGCGCGGGCCGCGGTCGCCGATGCCGAGGGCGTTGATCCAGATGCGGGTGAGCGCCTCGATCGCGGTGTCGGGATCGGCCTCGACCGGTTCGTGGGAGCTGAACAGCAGCTCGGCGAAGTAGGCGACCATGCCGCCGAGGGCCTGGGCCGCGTAGTAGGGCTCGACGGCCGGGTCCGCGAGCCCGTCGGCCTGGAGGCGGCGGATGCGCCGCTCGATGGCGTGCGCGAAGGCGTCCTGGCGCTGGAAGCGGATGCGCCAGACCTCGACGTCGATCGTGGCGACCTGGTGGATGACGCGCATGATGCCCGCGTTGGCCGCGTAGGCACGCAGGTAGTGCTCGTTCGCCGCGCGGATGCGCCCGACCGGGTCGTGGTCGTCCTCGGACGCGGGCTCGACGGTGAGCAGGTCGAGCTCGATGGAGTCGACGAGGGTGCGGAAGATTTCTTCTTTGGAGACGAAGTAGGTGTAGAAGGAGCCGTGGGAGACGCCGGCCTCGTCGCAGATGTCGGCGACGCGGGCCTGGAGGAAGCCGTCGCGTTCGAAGACGAGGCGGGCCGCGTCGAGCAGTTGGTTGCGGGTCTGGCGGCCGCGGCTGGTGCGCCCGGTGCCGCGCCGCGTCTTCCTGGGCGCGCCCTGCCAGCCGCGGGTGGCGTTCGGGATGGCGGCCCGTTGCTCGACGCGGTCGGTTCCTTCGGACACCGTGGCTCCCTCCTGGGCGACGCGAGCCGTGCGGGCACGCTGCCGCTGTCTGCCCTCGCTGGACAGGATCTTGCTCATCGTAGTGAGGGGAGCCCGCGCTGGGCACGCCACACGAGGCGCGCCGCCCTGCGGCGCCCTCAGGCACGGGGACGATCGACCACGGCGCCGAAGCCGCCGTCCGGCCGCGTCCTCCCAGGGGTTGGCCCTGCCGTCGGGCTCCCCTGACGGGGCTGGTCAGGGGAGTGGAGAGGCTCTAGGCAGGGCCGGTAGCGACACTACCTTTCAATAAATCGACATCGACGTAGAAAACTAGTTCGCCTTTCCGCAAACGCGGTTCGGGGTGCGGAACCGCTTCTACCGGTGGCCGTCACCGCCGTCGCCGACGAAGTCGAACAGGTGGGCGTCCGGCTGGTAGGGCAGGGCGGGGCCGGCGAGCCGGTGGGTTCCGACGCCGATGAGATAGCCGTCCTCGACGTCGAAGCCCACCTCGTCGAAACCCGCGTCGGCGAACCAGCCCCGCACCCGGGGCGTGAGGTCGGGGGAGCGGCGGTGCCGGGTCCAGATCACGGTTGCTCCCGGCTGGCACAGCCGGGGCAGCTGCTCGACGGTGCGCTGGACGTCCGTGTCGCTGAGGTTCCCGAACACGCCGCACACGAGGGCCAGGTGCACAGGGGCGACGTAGTTGTACAGCCCCGCGTCGGCGGCGTCGCCCACGACGACCCGCACACCGTCCAGCCCGGCGGCGCGGGCGACGTGTGTGGCCTCGGCGGCGAGGTCGGCGTCGAGCTCGACCAGCGTCGCGCGGACGTCCCCGCGCCGCGGGTGGCCGGGCAGTACCCCGAGCAGGTCGCGGCCCTGGCCGGCGCACATGCTCAGCACCCTGATCTCCCCGGCCGGCTGCGCGTCCAGCGCCTGCCCGACCCGGCGCTGGACCAGCGCGAGCCGCCGCCGCAACGACGAGCCCTCGACGTCGTACTGCCGGTGCCATCTGACCCAGTGGCGGTCGGGCGCGGTGTGATCCACGAATGCCACCCTAGAGGCGCGGGGCGGGGCGAAGGCGGCTATCAGCCGACCGGGACTCGGTCGGCTATCCGCCAGCCCGCGTTGGTGCGCACCAGGGTGACGTCGCTGCGGGCGGGGGCGGACGCGTCCTGGTGGGCGAGCACCGCGCCGTCAGAGTCGAGGAAGTCGTAGGCGCCGGTCTGCTCGGTGACCACCAGCCAGACCTGGTCCGCGCTGGTCTGCTGGACCCGCAGCGCGAGGATCCGCGTCGTCAGCTGGGAGACGTGTGCACCCCTGCTGGTGGTGTCGCGCATCAGGGCCAGGTCGGCGGTGTGGACGGCGCTGCCGTTCTGGTCGACGTCGTCGAGCGCGGCGGGGTCCGCCACCTGGAAGGCCCGGCCGCGGGCGGCCTCCAGCCCGGCGAGGACATCGCGCCAGGCCTGCTCGGCCGACTGGCTCGGCGGTGCCGCCGCGCCGCCGTGATCGCCCGCCGGCTTGGCGGCGACCGCCACGACGGTGGCGATCACCGCGACGGCCGCGGCGGCCGCGACGACGGTGGCCGCCCAGACCGCGAGCTGCCGGCGCAGCGGCCGGCGGGCGGGGTGCGCCGCGCCCCCGCGCGGCTCCCACGTCCGGCCGGCGGGTGCGCCGGCGGGGCCGTCGGCCGGTTGGCGTGGGCGCGGGGGGCGGCTCGCCTGGGCCGGGGCGGGTGCCCGCGGGGCGGGTGGCTCGGCTGGTCCGCCGTCCTCGGCCTGGCCGCCGGAGGCCGGCCGCGCGGCCGTAGGCGCGGGTGGCGGCGGCACGGCGAGCTGGACCGGGAGTGGCCGGGTGCTGTGCGCCAGCGCGTCGGCCAGCTGGGCCGCGGTCGGCCGCTTGGCCGGGTCCGGGACCAGCGCGGTCGAGACGACGACGGCGACCGCCGCGGCGTCCGGGCCGGCGGCGCCGCTGATCGCGTCGCGCAGCAGGGCGGCGAGGGCATTGACGTCGGCCGGCCCGGTGTCGGGGTCGGGCCCGGGCCGGGGGACGGCGAGCTCGGCGATGCCGACACCGGCGAGGTGCGGCCTGCCGTTCGGTTCGAGCAGGATGTCGGCCGCGGTGAGGCTGCCGTGGCCGAGACCGGCCGCGTGCGCCGCGGCGAGCGCCTGCGCGATCGGCAGGCCGATGGTGACGGCCTCGCCAGGACTCAGCTGCGGCCGGCGGGCGAGCAGCCGGCCCAGGCTGATCGCGCTCGGCACGGCGGCCGAGACGACGGCGAGCCCCCGGCCGGTCTCCAGCACAGCCAGCACCGGCACCAGATGGGCGTGGTTCAGCGACGTGAGCCGGCGGGCCGCGTCGGTCGCGTTCTCCCGGTCGGCCGAACCAGCCGGGACGCGGGTGAGCCGCACGGTGCACGGGAGGTCGCCGTGCTCCCACGTGCCGGCCCACTCCTGCCCGACGCCGGCGTCGCCCGAGGACGGCCCGAGTGCCGCCACCCCTGGTACCGACGGCGGCACGTTGACTGGCGGCCCAGGCGGCGGGCGCTGGCCAGCCTGGGCGCGCGGCGGCGGCACGGGACCGGTCAGGCCGCGGCCGGCGGCTGCAGCTGCTCGCCGACGTGCAGTATGTTCGGGTCGGAGCCGATCACGGCCCGGTTGGCGGCCCACCACCGCGGCCACTCAGCCGCGATCTGGGCGTCGGACGCGCCCGGGCCGAGGTGGCGGGCGGCGATCGTCCACAACGAGTCGCCGCGCTGGACGACCTGCGGGTCGAAGCTGCGGTCCGCCGGCGTCGGCGCCGCCGGTGCTGGTGCCGAGACGGGCACGGAGCTGAAGGGCGGGGCCAGGTTCGGCCAGCCCGCGTCCGGCGAGGTCGCCGCCTGCCCGCCGGCGGCCTCGGTCGCCGGAGCGCTGTCGACGACCGTCGGGGTCCACGGCGCCGGGCTCGGGGTCGGGTCGGCCGTGGGCTCGCCGGCAGGCGTCCCGGCCGGGCTCGTCGGGCTCGTCGGGCTCGCGGGGCTGGCGGTGCTGGTCGGGGAGTCCGGCGTCGTCGGCATCGGCGTGGCCGTGCGGGACGCGTCCGGGGTCGGCGCGGGCGTGGGGGCCGCGGTGCCGGCGGCGGCCGGGCTGCTCGGTGCCGGCGAGGAGACCGGCGTGAGGACGAACGCGGGGATGGTGATGCTGGTCGGGGCGTCGTCCGGGGTGCTCGCCGGTGCCGTGGCCGTCGGGGGCTGCGGGGTGGGCGAGACGTCGGCCGCCGAGGCCGGTCCCGCGGTCAGCAGGCCGGTGGCCGCCGCGACGCCGCCGGCCAGGGCGGCGACGAGGACGGGGTGCTCGGGCCGTCTGGTCGTTCTCATCCTCGTCCGCCTCGCTTCGTCTCGGGTGTTCTCACGCTCAGGCCGACTGCGACGGGGGAAGCAGGTCGCCTGCCTTGACGACGAGCTCGATCCTGCTGCTCGCCTCGTACTTGGCCATCAGCTCGCTGATGCGGCGCTGGACCGTGCGTTCGGAGTAGCCGATCTGGGCGCCGATCCCCTTGTTGGTGGTGCCGGCGGCGATCAGCTGGATGATCTGGCTGTCCTTCTGGCGCTGGCGGAACTCGGCCGGGTCCGACGGGACGAGGTGCTCCCCGTCGGCGAACAGCGCGTCGATCTGTTGGGCGTAGAGGGCGACAGTCGGTGGGTGGGTGATGACGAGCGCGCCGCTGGTGAGGTCGTTCGGTAAGCGCTGGACCAGGATCGACTCGTCGTCCTTGAGGACCGCGCGGTAGGGCACGTCCGGGTTGGACCTGACCCAGCCGAGCGGGGGGAGCCGGCCGGCCGCGCCGCGCCGCGCCGCCTCGATGCACTCCGGCGTCCAGACGCTGCTGAGCTGCACGCCGCGGCCGGCCGCGCGGATCATGGCCTCGATGACCGGGGTGTTCTGCCCGAAACTCATCAGGCCGGCCAGCATGAACCGCAGGCTGTGGGTGGCCTGCTCGACCAGCTCGACGATGCGGATGTTCACGTCGGCGTGGCTGATCATCTCGCTGCCGTCGCCGCCCACCAGCTTGCGGGTGCCCTGGCGGTGCATCGACGGCAGGTGGCTGCGCAGCAGGTCGGCGCGCTGCCGGGCCCGCTCGGCGGCGGCCGTGGCCTGCTCGGCCTGCGCCCGCGCGTGCAGGGCGTCGAGCCAGGCCGCGAGGTCCTGGGCGACCCAGGTGCCGCCGACGCAACGGACCTGGCCGCGCTCCGACTGGGCGCGCAGCTCGACGTCCACCTCGTCGGGGGTGGTGCCGAGCAGCTCGGCGATGGCCTCGGCGGACGAGAACGGGTGCAGCGCCACCTGTTCCCAGATCGCGAGGCCGGTGGGGCTGAGTTCGAGGAACCCCAGGTCCAGGTCGCTCACTTGGTGCTCTTCTACGAGTCGTTGTGGTCTGGTCTGGTCTGGTCCTGACGACGGTCGGTGCTGCGTGCCATCGAGCTCCGGGGCAGGGGGCGGTGTTCGCTGGCTTACGGCCAGCCGCTTGGTGTGCGCGGACGGTACCGCGATTGCGGCGGTCGGTGCTATCCCTATGGTCCGTAATTGGCGTGGTCAGGACAACCTGGCGTGATCGCGCCACGTATGTGGAGCTGCGCCCCGTGCTCGGCGTGTCGCGTGGTGCGCCAGCGCGGTGTGGGCTGGTCGTTCCATGGTTGGGTTTGTCGTGTTTGTTGCCCTCTGGCTCGTGGCTGTGGCTGCCGGGGGCCTGGGGTTCGCGCCCTGCTCGGGCGCCGTCACCTGATCTGGCCGCTTCCTGTCAAACGATGCGCCATCACGAAACGGCCTGACTCTGCGTGCCGACCATCGGACTCGGCGGTGAACTGAGCCGTCCGACAGGGGTCCCGGGAGACAGGGCTCGAGAAGTTCGGATTGGCCGCCGGCAGCCGGCGTTTCCCGCGGCCCGGAGGTCGTGCCGGTTGGCGGGGTCACGCCACGTCACGAAAAGTTGGCGGACTCTGGCCACATCCGCGACCTATGCGCACGTTTGGTTACCAGTTATGTTCGGCCACGCCGGGGCTGGCTTCGGCTTCCACGCGGTGCTCCCCCGTCCGCGTGGGAGCAGGCGGCCGTAGCCCCTCCGAGACCATCTCTGTCGCGGGTCGGGACTTCTCCGATCGTCCGTGGGTCGGCTCCGGCATGTGCGTGCCCGATTTGCGGCATTTGCGTGCCGGTGAGGGGAGTGGACATGGAGCGATGGCCGGTTCGGTACCGGCTCGCCGCCGCGTTGGTGGTGCCGCTTCTGACCGTCGTCGCGCTCAGCGCGTTCCTGGTCGCCGCGCAGGTGCGCACCGCGCACGCCGCGTCGCGGACCAGGTCCGCCGCTGAGCTGACGATCCGGGTGAACGGGCTTGTACGGGCACTGGCGCAGGAGCGGTACACCGACTCGACCTGGGTGGCCTCGGGGTACCGCGTCGGTCTGGCTGACTCCTCGGCGTCACGTGCGCCGGTCGACAAGGCCTACGCGCAGGTGCTGGCCGGGAGCACGCCTGATGACTCCCGGCTGCGCACCGCCCTGGCCACGGCCGAGAAGCAGATGGCCCAGCTGTCGGTGGTCCGCAAGAGCATCGACGCCAAGACCGCGGTCATCGGCCCGGTCGGTGACGCCTTCAACGGCATCGTGGCCTCCTGGCTGGGCGTGACCGCCGCGCAGGTCGGCGTCGGCGCGAGTGACCAGGCGGTGGTCCGCACCGTCACGGCGCTGACCGCGATCTCGAACCTGACCGAGCAGGTCGCCCAGCAGCGCGGCTACGTCTCGCTGACCGTCTTCCTGCACGACCAGATCGACGGCAACGTCGCCCGCATCCGCGCTGCCGAGGGCAGCGAGGCCGCGTGGATGTCCCAGTTCACTGCCGCGGCCGATCCCGCCCAGCGCCAGCTGTACGACCAGCAGGTCGCCCCCGCCCGCGGACCTGCCGTCGCGATGCGGGACAAGGTGCTCGCCGAGGCCCAGGCCGGCAAGCCGATCGACATCGACCCCCTGCAGTGGATCGCCAACGTCGGCTCCGAGATCAACCAGCTGCGTGGCGTCGAGGCACAGATCACGGCGGACCTCACCCACCGCAGCAGCTCGTTGGCCTCGGCCGCGACCACCCGGGCGTGGCTGGTGGGACTTGGGGCCGCCCTGATCATGGCCTTGGCGGTGGGCGTGTCCGTGGTGATCGCCCGGCGGCTGGTCCGCCAGCTGCGCGCCCTGCGCGAAGGCGCGGTCGCGGTCGCCGAGGAGCGGCTGCCCGCCGTGACCGCCGCGATCAGGGAGCGCCGTCCGCTGGACCACACCTTCGACGACGGCACCGACCTGGAGTCGGACGACGAGATCGGTGACGTGGCGAAGGCGATGCACGACGTCTACACCGCCGCCGTGAACTCGGCGATGGAGGTCGCCGCGCAGCACTCGCTCTCGTCGTCGATGCGCAACCTGGCCCGCCGTAGCCAGGCCCTGATTCATCGGCAGCTCAGCCTGATCACGGACCTGGAGCGCGACCAGCAGGACCCGGACATGCTGGAGCGGCTGTTCCGCCTCGACCACCTGGCGACCAGGATGCGCCGGGAGGTCGAGGGCCAGATCGCGCTGTCCGGCGGCCGCCCGTCCCGGGTGTTCCGCCAGCCGGTGAAGGTGATCGACTCCATGCGGGCCGCGGTCGCCGAGGTCGAGTCCTACACCCGGGTCGAGGCGGCCACGACGGTCGAGGACCGCCTCGTCGGCCCGGTCGTCGGCGATGTGATTCACCTGCTGGCCGAGCTGATCGAGAACGCCTGCCAGATGTCGCCGGAACGGACCCCGGTGATGGTCAGCGCCAGCAGGGTCGGCACCGGCGTGGCGATCGAGGTCACCGACCGGGGCGTCGGGATCGTCGCCGCGACGATGCTCGAGCTCAACCACCGGCTGGCCGACCCGCCACCGTTCAACTCCGAGTCCGAAGGCGACAAGCTGGGCCTGTGGGTCGTCGCGAACCTCGCGGCCCGCCACGGGATCAGCGTGGAACTGGCGCGCAGCCCCTACGGCGGGGTGACGGCCATCGCGCTGCTGCCGTCGAGCGTGCTCGCCGAGGCCGATCTCGGCGACGAGCCGGACGTGCCGGACGACGAGCCGCTGCGCGCCGCGCTGGCGCGGATGAACGCGTTCGACCGGCTGGACATGGTTGGCGCCGGCTACGAGGAGCCGCCGCTCCCGCCGATGCCGATCCGCGGCCGGCCCGGCGAGGAGGTCTGGCCGGGCAGTCGGTTCGAGGAGCCGCGGCCCGCGGCCCGGTTCGGCGAGGCGCGCCCGGCCGAGCGGCGTCCCAGGCCGCTCGCCGACGCCGACGCCGACGCCGGCGACGTGCCGGAGGCGGCGGTGGTCCGGGCCGCCTTCTTCGCCCCGCCGCCCGCGCGCAACGGCGCACCCAACGGCGGGCCCCATGGCGCTCCTAACGGCGCCCCGGCCGGCGCGCCCGGCGGCCGGGCGGATGGTCTGCCCGTCTTCGACACGGTCGCCGCCGACTGGACGCGCGGCCCGGTGCCGGTGGCGCCCCAGCCGCCGCCGACGGCTCCGCTGCCCCCGGTCGCCCCGAGGCCCGTCCCGCCGGCGCCCCGGCCGGTGCCGCCCCGGCCGGTCCCGGCGGCGCACGTGCCCGGCCCGGTTCCAGACCTCCCGGCTGCCCGTGCGGTCCGGCCGGTACCGACGGACCCGCCGCTGGGCCACCTGCCCCATCGGCGCCGGGGCGTCAACCTCTCCGACGCGCTGCGTGGCGGCCGGCCGGTACCCGCACCCGGCGGCCCGGCCCGCAACGAGCCCGACCCGGAGAAGGCCCGGCGGCTGGTGACCTCTTTCCGTGCTGGTTTCCAGCAGGGGCAGGGACTGCCCGCGGCCCGCGATGACGAAAGGACTGGCGATGCCACCCACCGGTAACCTCGACTTCCTGCTGAACGACCTGGAACGGCGGATCGCCGACGTCCACTGGGCGGTCGCGCTGTCCGCCGACGGCCTGCAGCTCGCGCGGTCGGCGGCGCTCAGCCGCGAGGGCGGCGACCAGATCGCCGCCGTCGCCTCCGGGTTCCGCTCGCTGGCGCTCGGCGCGTCCCGGTACATGGACGGCGGCGACGTGCGCCAGACGATCGTCGAGATGGACAGCGGCTACCTGTTCGTCTCCGCGATCGGCGACGGCGCGTGTCTGGCCGTCTCCGCCGCCGGGACCGCCGACCCGGGGCTGATCGCCTTCGAGATGGCGCGGCTGGTGACCAGGGCCGGCCAAGCCCTTACCCCGCCGATTCGCGCGACCGCTTAGGAGCGTGTGGTGTCCCGGGGCGACGACGAGCTGCCCGAGGCGGAGGCCGGACCGGTCGTGCGCCCGTACGCCGTGACCGGCGGGCGGACCCGTCCGACCTCGACGCTGGAGATAGTCGCCCTGGTGGCCACCACCAGCCGGGGACTGGGCGCCGCCCGTAGCCCGTCCTTGCCCCCCGAGCAGCGCGAGATCGCCTTCCTGTGCCGCCACCTGCAGTCGGTGGCGGAGATCTCGGCCCATCTCGACCTGCCCCTGGGCGTGGCCCAGGTGCTGGTCGCAGACATGGCCTCCGCCGGCTTCGTCGCGGTGCATCGGCCCGAGCGCCCCGACTGGCGGCCCGACTCCGAACTGCTCCGAAAGGTCCTCGATGGCCTACAGCGGCTCTAGACCAGACACCGAGCCCACCACCATCCCCCTGAAGATCATCGTTGCCGGCGGGTTTGGCGTCGGTAAGACGACCTTCGTCGGCTCCATCAGCGAGATCCCCCCGCTGCGGACCGAGGCGCACATGACGGCGGCCTCGGTCGGCGTCGACGACACCTCCAAGGTCGCCGGGAAGACGACGACGACCGTGGCGATGGACTTCGGCCGGATCACCCTGCCCGAACAGGATGTGGTGCTCTACCTGTTCGGCACCCCTGGCCAGGACCGCTTCTGGTTCATGTGGGACGAGCTGACGCTCGGCGCCGTCGGCGCGGTGGTGCTGGCCGACACCCGGCGGCTGGAGGACAGCTTCGCGGCGATCGACTTCTTCGAGGACCGCAAGCTGCCCTTCGTCGTCGCGGTCAACCAGTTCGAGGGCGCGACCGTCCATCCGCTCTCCGACGTGCGCGGGGCGCTCGACATCGACCATCCGGTGGTGACCTGCGACGCGCGCAACCAGCCGTCGACCCGGTCCGCGCTGGTCGCGCTGGTGGGCCACGCCCTCGAAGCGACGCTCGCCGAGGAGGCGCGCGCCGCCCACAGCCCACTGCCGACAAGGAGCTGAGCCATGCCGTCCGCGCAGTCCCGCCGTGTCCTGATCACCGGTGCCGCGGCCAGCTCCGCCGCGCTGAGCACCGTGGCGGCGGCTGGTGCGGACCGGCTCGGCCACACGCCGGTGCCGGCCTCCTGGGCCGAGGCGAACCTGGTGGCGCTGGCGTGCGACGCGGCCCTGACCCCGCCGCAGCGTCGCCAGACCGCCCGGCTTGCGGCGGAAGGGTGCTGACCGTGGCCGCCACCTGGCTGGAGACAGTCGAGGCCGAGCTGTACGTGGACCGGGTGCACCTGATCCGGGCCGGCCTGCCGCCCGGCACGGTCCTGCCCGCCGTCACGGTCCGGATGCCGCCGTACACGGCCGGCGGCCTCGCCCATCTGGTCGACGACTGGAACACCATCTTCGCGATCATGAGCGGGTGTGCGTCGCCGTGGCTGGCCCTCGCCCAGGCGCTGCTGTGCGCCGGGCGGGACGCCCTGCCGCTCGCCCGGGACGTGCCCGAGCTGGTCGACCTCGCCCTCCCGCTGCCCGACGGCGGCGACGACGAGCCGGGGCTGGAGTTCGAGGTCGCGGTCGATCGGCGTCAGCTGATCCAGGCCGAGTACCCGGCCGGGAGCCTGCTGCCCGCCGTCGTCGTCCGGATGCCGCCCTACGTCGCGGCCATGCTCGCGCACATCGTCGACCAGTGGGCCGCGATCGGGGGCATGCTCGGCGCGCCTGGGGCGGAATGGGTGCCGGCGGCGCAGGCGCTGCTCACCGCGGCGCGGATCGCCGCGCCCGCCGGGGCCGCGTCCGGGGAGCTCGGCGACCTGGTCCACCACCCACTGTCCGGCGGACGCCGCGGCGACCTGGTGCCGGGAGGCGGCGGAGATGCGTGACCTGCGCGTCGACGCCATGGTCGCGCGCCTGCTGCCGGCGGACCTGCTCGACGAACTGCGGTGCGGCCCGCATCCCAGCCGGTACCGGTGCCAGATCTGCCTGGACGAGGGCGGCCTGATCGGCGGCGACCCGACGTCGCTGGTGCCCGGGGAGCTGGTCGGCCCGGTGCCCTCGCACGCGCTCGCGACCCGGCGGCAGGGCCGGGATCGAGCGGCTCCCGCACACCATCCCCGTCGAGTGGCGAGCCGCCGTGCGCGCCCGCGGCAACCGAGTGGCCCTGCTCATCGGCCGGATGGGCCTGTCCACGGCCGTCCGTGTCCCCTACCCGTCTCCCGCCAGCCCGCGTGCGCGGGTGGCCACACCCGGTCGTCCGCCGCCGCCGCGTTCGCGGTCGCGAAGGCCGCCGGCCTGGGCCGGGTCGCGGCGGGGTGCGTGACCGTCGAATGGGCTCGGCCCGTCTGACCAGGGGCCGTCCGGCCCCGCTGTTCCTCGTCGGCGGGCTGGAAGGGCCTCCGCACCCTGGACTGCCGCTGGCGGGCGCCCTCGGTCCCGAGGTGCCGTGCCGTGGCCTGGTCCTGCCGGGCCGTGCCGGCGAGAGACCCCCGCTCGACGACGTGCTGGCGATGGCCGTCCACCTGCTGCCCGGCGTGCTGGTCGCCCAGCCCTTCGGGCCCTACCAGATCGCCGGCTACGCGTCCGGCGGGCACGTTGCCTACGAGTTGGCCCGGCTGCTGCGTGGTCTCGGCCAGCCGGTCGGCCCGGTGATCCTCCTCGACACCGTGCTGCCGCTGGCCGGTCACCCGCCGGTGCCGGCGGAACCGGTGCTCGCGGTCCGGGAGCTGGCCCGGTTGCGACACCTGGCCTGCCGCTGGCAGGGCGCCTGCCGCTGCGGCGTCGACCACGCCGCGCCGCTCGCCGCGCAGGGCGCCCGCATCGCCCGCGCGCTGGGAGCAGCCGAACCGGACCGCTACGAGGAGCACATCATCGCCGCGACCGGCGTCTACTCCGCCGCGGTCCGCGCCTTCGCCGCCTACCAGCCCGGGCCGTCGGACCTGCGGGTCGTCCTGATCCGGTCGGCGGACTGGTCCAACGTATGGGGACTGCCGTCGCAGATCGCTCGGCACACCTTGCCCTGCCTTGGGTGGGAGCGCGTCCGGCTTGCCGGCCTTCGCCTGCACGTCGTGGCCACCGACCGGCCGAGCCTGTTCGCCGGCCCGGCGCTGCACGATGTCGCCGGCATCGTCCGCCACTACGTGATGCCATCGCCCACCGTGCGGGGCCAGCTCTCGACGCCGTCATCGGACGTGGCGCCCATCCTCCCCTGGCCGCTCGCTGTGACCACGACCGTGGAGGCGAAGCCGGTCGCCAGGCCGGCGCCCGTAGGCCGCCGCGGGCCGGTGGGGTGGGCCGACGACCTGCAGGTCAGCGTGTCGTGATTTTCGTCGCCGCGGTGCGGGCATCTGCCGGGACCGCGGCACCTCCTGTATCGGAGCCGCACCGCGGCGTCCGGTCCGAATCGCGCTAAATCTGTTGTCTCGCGCGCGGGAAGGTTCCGGATTGCCGGGAATCAGGACCGGCGGGGTGATCATCCCAGTATCGTGCTGGCCAGCTAGTCACCTGCCTTCCCTCCGCGCGGGCCCGGGTCCGCGAGATTGGACGACCACGTGACGCTCGCTCCGCAGGCGACTGCCCGAGCTGCCGATCTTTACCTGGACCTGATGAAGCGGGTCCTCCCGAACACGATCTATCGGGATGCACCGATTCCCAACCCGATCCAGCCCGTGCACGACTACGACTCCTCACGTCGTGCCACCGGCCAGGATTGGCCAAGCGTCGCTCACACCATGGTCGGCCGTCTCCGCCTGGACAACGTGCAGGAATGCATCACCACGGTGATCGGCGACGGCATTCCCGGAGATCTCGTTGAGACCGGCGTCTGGCGCGGTGGGACGGTCATTTTCATGCGGGCCGTGCTGCGCGCGTTCGGAGTGACCGACCGCTCGGTGTGGGCGGTCGACTCCTTCGAGGGGATGCCGGTCACTGGCGAAGACGGTCATGACCTTGATCGGCAGATCCCATGGCATATGGCGAACCACGTGATGGCGATCTCACTTGAGCAGGTCCAGGCGAACTTCGAGGCCTACGGCCTGCTCGACGATCAGGTCCGGTTTCTCAAAGGCTGGTTCGCTGACACCCTGCCCACCGCGCCGATCGAGCGGATCGCCGTTCTGCGCCTGGACGGCGACCTGTACGCGTCGACCATGGACGCATTGACCAACCTGTATCACAAGGTGTCGCCGGGCGGTTTCGTCATCATCGACGACTACCACCTGCACACCTGCAAGGAGGCGGTGCACGATTTCCGCGCGGCGCGGTCCGTCACCGAGCCCATGGAACAGATCGACCAGGACGCGGTGTTCTGGAGGCTTCCAGCGACGGCGTGACGCCCGGCCGGATGAAATGGCTGCCAGGTCACCGGACCTGGCTCGCCGACCTCGCCCGCCTGCGAGAGACGTCCGCCCGGGCCGGCCACCCGGATCTCGCGGTCGCGCGCGATCGCCGACATCGCCACAGAACGTAGCGCCTGAAATCGGCGCAGGGGGAGATGGCGCGATGACCGATCTGACGACCAAGGCCCGGCCGAACGCCGGCGTCCGGCCCGGCCAGGCCAGGCCGACCAGCGGGCCGCCTGGTGACGCTCTTCGACCACGGGGCGGGAGCACTTGCCGCCTATGGCCGGCTCATGGCGCTGATGACCCGACTAGTCGAGCAGCAACGCCAGGGGGAGGGCTTCGACACGATCTCCCGGCTGCTGTGGCATCGGGCGGCCTAGCGGGACGACGAGGCGCTCCAGGATCTCTTCGCGGTCATCGCCTCCGCGCAGCAGCCGGTGGCGTACTGGATCGGGAACACCCTGCGGCTGCTGCTGGCGGACGCCCGGTTCGCGACGCCGCTGGCCGGCGGGCGCCGCAGCGTCGGGCAGGCGATGTCCGAGGTCCTCTGGGAGGACCCGCCGGTCGCCGGCTTCACCGGCCGCTGGGCGGTGCGCACGGGCCAGCTCGGCAGCCAGCGCATCCAGGCCGGCGACATGCTGGTGCTCAGCGTCGCCGCGGCGAACAACGACTCAGGACCTACCAGCTGCGCGGCGGCCGGGTCGTGCTGGAGATCTCCGCGACCTCGGCCCGGCTGGTGTCGGCCGTCCCGGACCAGGGCTGGCGGGTCCAGGCCTGGCAGGCGGACGGCTGGCTGCGGGCCGACTTCAGCCGGGACGACGACACGTCGTCCTGCTACGTGGCCTGGAACGGGCATCCGCCGACTGTGCAGACCACCTGACCCGGACGGTGGGGCGCGGCCGGCCCGGTGACTCGTAGGCGGCCGAGAGGATCTCCAGGCCGCGGCGGCTCAGGGCTTCTCCACCGGAACCGGCGAGGCGGTTGGCGATCGCGTGGCCCAGCCCGTCGCCGCCGGCCCCGGTGACGATCGCCTTCTTGCCGGTCAGGTCCAGCGGCGCCCTGGGCGGCGCGCAGCCGGCGCGAGCCGCCGGCCCGGTGCTCGGTGGCGAGGATCGTGCGCACGAGCTCGACCGTGCTCGTCTTGCTGCGCGGGACGGAACGGGACGCCACGGCCGAGGATCTTACGGGGTCAGAACGAGTAGGTGACTCCGGTCAGCCGCTCCGAGTGCTCCCACAGCAGCGCGGCGACGTCGGCGTCCCGCGAGGCCGCGTTGGACGAGTTCGGGACCGGGCGCCCGGTCATCTTCAGCAGCCCGGACGGGCCGTAGTACGTGCCGCCCTTCGCCGCCGGGTCCGTCGCGGCCCGAAGGATGGGCAGGGAGCCCTTGTGGGCCGGCTGCACGATCGGGTTGGGGACGTGGTCGATGAACCGCTTGAGGTGTCGCTTCAGCGCGCCGTCACCGCCGAAGCCGCCGGCGTCGGTGTTCGCGCCGCCGGGATGCGCGGCGAGCGACCGGGCCGACAGGCCCGCCGCCGTGAGCCGGCGGTCCAGCTCGTAGGCGAACAGCAGGTTCGCGAGCTTCGAGCGGCCGTAGCCCCGCAGCGGCTTGTAGCCGTTCTTGAAGTCGAGGTCCTCGAAGTCGAGCTTGCCCATCCGGTGCCCGTTGCTGCCGACCGTCACGACCCGGCCGGCTTCGGCCGCCCGGATGGCGCCCAGCACCAGCCCGGTGAAGGCGAAGTGCCCCAGGTGGTTGATCCCGAGATGCTGCTCGAAGCCGTCCTCGGTCTGGCCGTACGGCAGCATGATCACGCCGGCGTTGTTGATGAGCAGGTCGATGACCGGCCGGTCGGCCAGCACCGCCTCGGCGGCCTTGCGCACCGAGGCGAGCGAGTTGAGGTCCAGCTCCAGCGTGGACACGTCCGCGCCGGGGGTGACGGCGCGGATGCGGTCCAGCGCGCCCTGCGCCCGGCCCGGGTTCCGGCACGCCAGCACGACCGTCGCGCCGCGCCCGGCCAGCACCTTGGCCGCCTCGAAGCCGAGCCCCGAGTTCGCTCCCGTGATGACGACCGACTTCCCGGTCAGGTCGGGTACGTCGACCGCGCTCCAGCGTCGCTGCACGGGCACTTCGACCACGACGGCCTCCACGATCCACGAAGACGAGGTTCAGCCCCGGTTCGACGACCTGCCGGCCGTGAGATGAACAAGATCCTCGGACCTGCCACCGCACGTGCCACATGCGCCATCTCATGGGCTGGTGCTTCCTGTCACGCGAAATGGGTCTATATCCGCGCTCAGGAGATGAGCGCATGGTAGCCGTCCGAGCCGGTAGCGGGCGATACGGGACTTCCGCGCACGCGGCGGGCGGCCGCCCCGAAATCAGGACGGCCGCCCGTTGTCCAGTGCTGGATGTCAGCCCAGTTCGAGGCCGGCGCGGTTATGAGATCGGCGCGGTCAAGGATCAGAGCCGTTCGATGATGGTCGCGTAGGCCACGCCGCCGCCCTCGCGCATGGTCTGCAGGCCGGAGCGGCCGCCGGTCTGCTCGAGGACCGAGGGCAGGGTGGTCCTCAGGCGGGCGCCGCCGGCGCCGAGCGGGTGGCCGATCGCGGTGGCGCCCCCGTTGACGTTGACCCTGGCCAGGTCGGCCCCCGTCTCGGCCTGCCAGGCCAGCACGACGCTCGCGAACGCCTCGTTGACCTCGAAGGTGTCGATGTCGTCGAGGCGCAGGCCCGCGCGCGCCAGCACCTTCTCGGTCGCCGGGGTGATGCCGGTGAGCATCAGCAGCGGGTCGTCGCCGACGACCGCGAAGCTGTGCAGCCGGGCCCGGGGCCGCAGCCCAGAGACGCCTTCCCCGGCTGCCACCTAATGTCCTCGGGTGGACACGCCCCCCTGGTGCTTCTGGTTCCCTGCGTCGCGTCGATCGTTGTGAGATCCAGCTGACCCGGTTGTGACCTTGTCGAGGGGCGGCGGGATTGGCGGTCGAGCGGTGTCAGTGGGCCGCGCCGAGTCGAACGACGCGGGTGTTCTGACCCCAGACGACGCGCTCGCCGCAGTGCGAGCGCGTTCGCGATCGAGCACTCCCGCCCTGTCTGGGCCATCGCGACCGCCTCCCTCGACGACTGCCGGCCGCCCCGGCACGCACCGGCCGGCGGGCGCGGACGAGTAAGTCCGAAACCCCAGCCTGCCATCTGCGCTGGTGGCCCCGGCCCTCGGAGCAGGCACGATCAGAGCCTCTGGACCTTCCAGATGACTCCCGCGGGGTCGACGCGCTCGATCTCGCTCCCGTTCTCGATGTAGAAGGAGCCGTCGCCGACCAGCGCGATCCGGTCCGGTCCGTACAGCGGCTCGTTCACGGCCGGCTTGCCCTCGGTGAGAGAGCCCGGGCCGTTGCCCGCGACCGTCGTTATGGTTCCGTGCGCGTCGACCCTGCGCACCCGGTAGTTGCCGGTGTCGGCGATGTAGAGAGCGCCGGAGCCGTCGAGCGCCAGCTCCGAGGTGTGATGGACGACAGTGCTGGACAGATTGAGGCTGGCCTGGTTCGCGGTGCCGGCGTCGCCCGAGTACCCCTTCTGGCCCGTCCCGGCGAAAACGCTGACGGTGCCATTCCCGTCCAGAACCTTGATCTCGTGCGACGTCTCGTCGGCGGCGTAGAGCCGGCCGTCCCCGGCGGCAAAGCCGCCGAGCAGGCCGTCGACGAGCTGGGGCAGCGCCGCGTCCGGGTCGCTCCCCCCGAGGATCGGGGTCTCGCGGGTGCCGATGTGGGCGATGGGCGTGAGCACGCCGTCGGTGCCCAGCCGGTAGAAGTGGGACGTGTCCGCGAGGTAGAGGTCGCCGGTCGACCGGTCGAGGGCGATGTCGGGCGCGAGGAAGCTGGTCGCCGCCTCCGTCGCCTTCACCGGGCCGGTCGGCTGGGCCGCCAGCCCTGAGCTGGCGCCGCCGACGATCGTGGTGATCACTCCGTCAGGGTCGATCCGGCGGATGCGGCCCTCGCCGTCCACGAAGTAGAGGTTTCCCCTGGCGTCGATCGTCAGGCCCATCGGGCCCAGCAGGGAGGCCTGCGTGGCCGGGCCGCCGTCACCGTCCGTCCTCTTGATGCCCGTCCCGGCGATGACCGTGGCCTTCCCCGTGGCGTCCCGGCGGAAGATCCGGCCGCTTGCCTCGTCCGCGAAGTAGAGAACCCCGCCGGGCCCGGCGGCCCAGCCACTGAACTGCACCGGGATCGCGGCCTGCCCGGCGACCCCGCCGGCCGTAACCCGGCTGGCGGTCGGTGTGGTGACCGGTGCCGCGCCCGATTTGCCCGTGCCACCGACGGTGATGACCAGCGCGGCGGCGACAGCCACGGCGACGACGGGCCCGACGGTGGCGAGCAGCACGCGCCAGTGCCGGAGCCTGGCCCAGCCGAACCGGCGGCCCCCGAAGGGGGTGCCGTCGAACGGGTGGGTGCGCTCGGGCCGGTCGGCCGTGGTGCGCGTGGCGCCGGTGCTCGTCCAGCCCGTCCGCGCTCCGGTCGTCGCGGGGTCCGCGCCGGTGTCGTCCGGCGTGGACGTGGCCGGCCGCGCTTGGCCGTCCGCGGCGACGGCCTCGCCCGTGAGCGGGTCAGGCGGTGGGTGGACCGTCAGGTAGGCGGGCGGCTCGTCGAGGCGCGCGGTGGCCGGCCTGAAGACGTGGCCGCCCGAGTCGGGCCGCCCGCGTGGCAGCTGGACGTCCGGGCTCTCGTGCAGCCGGACGATGAGGCCCGTGAGCGAGAGCCAGTCGGGCCCGTAGGCCGCGGCGGCGGCGTCGGCCAGCGCATGGCCGAACGCGGCCGCGTCCGGGTGCCGGTCCGCCGGGTCCTTCGCCAGCGCCCGCATCACGACGCCCTCGACGGGTGCGGGGACCCCGTCGAGGGCGGGCGCGGGCTCCTCCAGGTGGTGGCGTAGTAGTTCCGGCACGGGCAGGCCCGGGTTGAACGGCGGCCGCCCGGCGAGCTGCTCGTAGAGGACGACCCCGAGGGAGTACTGGTCGACGGCCGGGCCGAGGTGCCGGCCGATGATCTGCTCGGGCGCCATGTAGCGGGGCGTGCCGGCCAGGTGGCTGGTCGAGCCGGAGGTCTCCACGAACACCCGGCCGATGCCGAAGTCGGTGAGCTTCGGCTGGCCCGCGACGGTGAACAGGATGTTGTCGGGCTTGATGTCGCGGTGCAGCACGCCGTGGCCGTGCGCGTGGCTGAGCGCGTCGGCGACGGCGAGCCCGACGGCGCAGGCCGACGCGGGCGGCAGCCGGTGCTGGGCGAGGGTCCCGCCGCCGAGCAGCTCCATGATCAGCAGGCAGAACTCGTCCTGCCCGATGTACTCGTAGATCCGGACGATGTGCGGGTGGTCGAGCCGGCTGAGCATCCGCGCCTCGGCCCGGAACGCGGCCGTGAGGGAGGGCCCGTTCGCCGGGTCGTCGATCGGCAGGACCTTCACCGCGGCCGCACGGTCGAGGTCGAGGTGACGGCCCGCGAGGACGAGGCCGAACGACCCCGAGCCGAGCTGCTCGCCGAGGGTGTAGCGGGGCAGCGCGGCGGCCACCCGGGCGCGGTCGATGGCGGGCACGGCTGGTCCTTCGCGTCGTCAGGAGCTCGCCACGACCGGTGCGGTGGGCGACGGGAGGCCCGAGGTCGTGGTGGGGATCGGCGGGGTGGCCACGGGGCTGGCTGAGGGGCTCGCCGACGGTCCCGCCGTCGCCGAGGCTGTCGCGGAGGCGCTGGCTGACGGGCAGGGTGGGGCCGCGCACGGCGGCGGCGCGACGCGGACGGCCCGCATCCGGCCGGAGACGGTGTCGAACAGGTAGAGGATTCCCTGCTTGTCGTCGAGCGCCAGTCCGTAGGCCAGCCCGATCTCGGCCCTCACCGCGGGCCCGCCGTCGCCGGACAGGCCGGACTCGCCGGTGCCGACGATCGTGGTGATCACGCCGTGGGTGTCGATCCGGCGGACCCGGGACTGGTCGGAGAAGTAGACGGTGCCCGCCGAGTCCACGGCGATGGCCGTGCCGGTCGCGTCGATCTGGGCGCTGGTGGCCGGGCCGCCGTCGCCGGAGTAGCCCCGCGTGCCCGTCCCGGCGATCGTGGTGATCTGCCCCTTCGGGGTGACCCGCCGGATCCGGTTGTTGCCCTGGTCAGCGACGTAGAGGCTGCCGTCCGGGCCGATCGCCAGCCCTTCGACGTACTTGAAGAAGGCGTCGGTGGCGGGGCCGTTCCCGTCGCCACCGTCCTCGACCCCGCTTCCCGCGACCGTCGTGATGATGCCGTCCCGGCCGACCCGGCGGACTCGCTGGTTGGAGCCGTCGGCGATGTAGAGGTTGCCCTGCCCGTCGAAGACGACGCTGTTGGGTTCCCGGAGCATCGCCTTCGTGGCGGGGACGCCGTCGCCGGCGTAGGTGAGCCCGTCGTTGCCGACCGGGTCGTTGTAGCCGCCGTTGTCCCCGGTGCCCGCGACCGTGGTGATGACCCCGTGCGGGTCGACCCGTCGGATCCGGTTGTTCGTCGAGTCCGCGATGTAGATCGAGCCGTCGTCGTCCACCGCCACGTCGGTGGGCTGGTCGAGCTGGGCGCTGGTCGCCGGTCCGCCGTCGCCGGCGAAGCCCTCGATCCCGTTGCCGGCCACCGTCGTGATGACGCCGTTGCGGTCGATCCGCCGGACCCGCTGGTTGTAGTAGTCGGCGAGGTAGATGTAGCCGCGCTTGAGGTCGAGCGCGACGCCGCCCAGCGAGTTGAACTCGGCGAACGTCGCCGGCCCGCCGTCGCCGGCGAACCCGCTGCCGTCCGCGCCGAAGACCGAGGTGATCGTTCCGAGCGGGAGCGCGGCCGGCTGCCAGGCGGGCGGCGGCAGCGGGGGAGCAGTTGTCGCCGGCGGATGGTCGCCCCGCAGGGCCCAGCCGCCGGCCCCGCCCGCGGCCGCGCCGGCCCCGAGCGTCACGACCAGGAGCGCCGCCGTGGCGCCGACGCCGGCCCACGCCAGCGGGCGGGGCCGGGCCCGGCCGCCCGTGCCGCCGGCAGCGGTCAGCCCGCTCAGGCGGCTGGTCGTGACGGCTCGTAGGTCCTCGGAGAGCCGGGTCGGGGTGCCGGCGCGGTCGAGCCAGCCGCGGCCGAAGACCTTCGTCGCGGCGCGGGCCAGGTCGGCGGCGAAGGCACGGGCGTCCGGGTGCCGGTCCTCGGGGCGCTTGGCCAGGCTGCGCAGGACCATGTCGGCGAGCGGCTTCGGTACCCCGGGCGGCGGCGGGGGGATGACCTCCAGGTGGTGGCGCAGCAGCACCGGCAGCGGCACCCGCGGCGGGACGAGCGAGCTGCCGGACAGCAGCTCGTAGAGGACGGCGGCCAGCGCGTACAGGTCGGTGGCGGGGCTCAGCCGCCCGCCGGTGATCTGCTCGGGGGCCATGTACTTCGGCGTGCCGATGACCCGGCTCGCGGTCGAGGCGGACCCTTCGATGACCTTGGAGATTCCGAAGTCGGCGAGCTTGGGCTGGCCCGTCTCGGTGAACAGCACGTTGGCCGGCTTGATGTCGCGGTGCAGCACGCCGTTCCCGTGGGCGACGGCGAGCGCGTCGGCCAGCGCGAGCACGACGGCGCAGGAGGCGTCCGGGTGCAGCCGCCGGCCCGCCAGGGTGCCGCCGCCGAGCAGCTCCATGACGAGCAGGCACAGGTCGCCGCGGGCCACGTAGTCGTAGGTCCGCACGATGTGCGGGTGGTCGAGGCGGGCCAGCAGCCGGGCCTCGGCGCGGAACTCCGCGGCCGCCTGCGGCTCGGCGTTGACGAGCACCTTGACGGCCACCTGGCGGTCGAGGTCCTGGTGGTGGGCGGCGAGCACCAGGCCGAACGCGCCGGCGCCGAGCTCGGCGCCGATCGTGTAGCCCAGCAGCGCGGCGGCCACCCGCGCGCGGTCAACGACCGCCACGGCACCGCCCCCCTTGTTGCGTGGCCATCCGTCGGCCCTTTCGCTCGGCTTCGGCTGTGTGGGTGTCCCGGGCCCGGTGCGGGCTATCCGGTGAGGTCGATCCGCGCGAGCCGGTTCTGCGACCGTTCTGCGACGAAGAGGTGCCCGGTGTTGTCCACCGCGACCGGGCCGTCCGGGTAGAACCCGGCGGAGGCGGCCGAGCCCTTGGAGCCCGGCGGGGACGTGCCGGCGATCGTGGTGATGATCCCGGCGGTGTCGACCTTGCGGATCCGGTTGTTGTCGGTGTCCGTGATGTAGACGTTGCCGGCCGCGTCCACCGTGACTCCGCGCGGGTCGCGCAGCGTGGCCGCGGTGGCCTTCCCGCCGTCGCCCGAGTAGCCGGCGGCACCGGTCCCGGCGATCGTCTCGATGACCCCGTCGAGGCCGATCCGGCGGATCCGGTGGTTGTAGGAGTCAGCGATGTAGATCCGGCCCTGGCGGTCGAGGGCGACGTTGAACGGCTTGCTGATCATCGCCTGGGTGGCCGGCCTGCCGTCGCCCCACGAGCCATAACCGAACCGGCCGGCGACGGTGGTGATGATCCCGTCGACACCGACCCGGCGGATGATGTCGTTGCCGTTGTCCGCGATGAAAAGGTCGCCGGTGGCGTCGACCGCGATGCCGCTCGGGTACCACATCGCGGCCTGGGTCGCGGGCTTGCCGTCGTCGTCGGGGTTCCAGGGGCGCTCGCCCGAGCCGGCGACGGTCGTGATGATCCCGTCGGCGCTGACCTGGCGGACCCGCATGTTGAACGTGTCGACGATGTAGAGCGTCCCGCCGGGGCCGATCGCGACCGCCACCGGCTTGTTCAGCATCGCCGCCGTCGCGGGGCCGCCGTCGCCGCCGAACCCGGCCTGCCCGCTGCCGGCGACGGTCGTGATCGTGCCGTCCGGGCTGATCCGGCGGACCCGGTTGTTGTCGAAGTCGGCGAAGTAGAGGTTGCCGGCGGCGTCGATCACCGGGCCGTACGGGTGGTCGAGGTTCGCCGTGGCCGCCGGGCCGGTGTCGCCGGAGAAGCCGGCCTGCCCGCTGCCCGCGACGAGGACGACCGGCAGTGGCGGGGGATTGGCGGATGGCAGCGCCGCCGAGCCGGCCGCGGGCCGGACGGTCGGGGGAGCGGTGGGCCCCGCGGGCAGGACGGAGGCCCGCGTCTGGGCGGGTGGCTTCGTCTCTCCGCCGCCGAGGGCGCGGGGCAGGACGACCGCCGCGGCGACGGCGAGAACGGCCACGACTACGGCGATCGGCACCGCCGTCCGCCAGATCCGCGATCGCCCGGTCCGGGACGCGCGCGGCCCGGCGGGGCTGGCGGGCGCGCCGGCGCTGGCCGTGACCGGGCCGGCCACGGCGGTGCGCCCGGTAGCGCTCGGCGCGGCGGCGCCAGGGGCGGCCGGCGGCGCGGCGAGGAGGGCCGTCGCGGTCTCGGGTGGCCGCGGCTGCCCAGGCAGGGCCGCGAGCGTCGCGTCGGGCGAACGCTTGAGCGTGGCGTCGGGGTCGGCCGGCGCACCGGACGGTTCCGCCGGCCGGGACGTGAGCTCGCGCAGCCCGGCGGACACCCCCAGCGGGATCCCGGCCGTCTCCAGCCACCCTGGGCCGTAGCCGAGGCGGGCGGCCTCCGCCAGCTGGAGGGCGAACTCGGTGGCGGTCTGCGGCCGGTCCGCCGGCGCCTTGGCCAGCGTGCGCCCCAGCAGGTCGGCGACCGGCGCCGGGACCCCCGGCGGGGGTGGCGGGACGACCTCGCAGTGGTGGCGGAAGAGGTCCTGCGCGGTGCGGCCCGCGCCGAACAGCGGCGCGCCGGCGAGCAGCTCGTAGAGCGTCGTGGCCAGCGCGTAGAGGTCGGCCGGCGGGCCGAGCGGGCCGCCGGTGATCTGTTCGGGCGACAGGTACTGGGGCGTGCCGACGATCCGGCCGGCGGTCAGGCCCGAGTCCTCGGCGAACGCGGCGACGCCCAGGTCGGTGAGCTTCGGCTGCCCGTCGGCGGTGAACAGGATGTTCGCCGGCTTCAGGTCGGCGTGCAGGATGCCGACCGCGTGGGCGTGGGTGAGCGCGTCGGCGATCCCGAGCGCGACCGCGCAGGCGGCCTGCGGGCTGAGGTTCTGGCGGTCCAGGCTGCCGCCGGGCACCAGCTCGGTGACGAGCAGGAGCAGGCGCTCGACGGCGATGACGGCGTAGGTCCGGCTCAGGTGGGGATGGTCGAGCCCGGTCAGCGGGTGCGCACTGCTGGCCTCGGCTCGCAGCGCGGGGGAGGGGCCGGCGGCGCCCAGGTCGATGACCTTGACGGCGACGTCACGGTGCAGGTCGCGCTGCCGCGCGGCGAGCACCAGGCCGAAGGCGCCGGAGCCGAGCTCCCGGCCGAGGACCTGGCCGGGCAACGCCGCGGCGATCCGCCCACGATCGACGATCGGCACAGCCATGCCTCCCGGTCTCTAGGCCAGCGCCGCGCCCCCACCGCGCATCGCCCTCGCTCGTCCCGACCTCGTACGAGCGCAAATAGTAGCCAAAAGGGTCCAATACGGCGCCAACCGCGCACTATCCGCTAAATGACAGATCGTCTTCGGGCTCCGTGCCAGCGGCGCCGCCGGCGGTGACCCGCGGGTCGGGGCTGTCGGGGCGCAGCCGCCAGCCGCGGGCGCGCTCGCGCTGTCGCCAGAACGCGGTGTACCGGCCGTCCCGGGCGAGCAGGTCGGCGTGCGAGCCGCACTCGACGACCCGGCCGCCGTCCAGGACGGCGATCTGGTCGGCGCGGGTGATCGTGTCCAGCCGGTGTGCGATGACCAGGACGGTGCGCCGGACGGCGAGCTCCGCCAGCGCGGCGTGCACGGCGGCCTCGTTCTCGGCGTCGAGCGAGGCGGTGGCCTCGTCGAGGAGCACGATCGGCGCGTCCTTGCACAGCGCCCGGGCGATGGCGACGCGCCGGCGCTCACCGCCCGACAGCAGCCGCCCGCCCTCGCCGACCCGGCTGGCCCAGCCGTCCGGGAGCCGGGCGACGATGGAGTCCACCCGGGCCCGGCGCGCGGCGTCCCGGATCTGTTCCGGGGTGGCGTCCGGGTTTCCGAACCGGATGTTCTCCTCGATGGTGGCGTCGAGCAGGTAGACGTCCTGGAAGACGAGCGCGAGGTGCTCGAGCAGGTCGCCGCTGGTGAGCGCCCGGACGTCGACGCCGCCGACCCGGACCGAGCCGGACCCGACGTCGTGGAACCGGGCGATCAGCTTGGTCACGGTGGTCTTGCCCGCCCCGGAGGCGCCGACGAGCGCGGTGGTGCGCCCGGCCGGGATCGTCAGTGTCAGCCCAGTGAGCACCTCGGGGCCGCCGGGGTAGCCGAAGTGGACGTCGACGAGGTCGATCCCGGCGTGGGCGATCACCCCGCCGGTCGCGGGCTCGGGCAGCGGCTCGACGGCCAGCAGCTCGGTGATCCGCGCCGCCGAGGCCTGGCACGACCGCAGTGCGGAGCCGAGGTCGACGAGCGGGTCGAGCGGGCGCAGCAGACTGATGCCCAGGACGACGAGCGCGATCATCCGGGCTGGCCCGAGCTGGTGCTGGGTGGCCAGGGCGAGCCCGGTGAGCAGCAGGGCGGTGAAGGCCAGGTGGATGCCGAGCTGGCCGAGGTACTGGCCCCTCACGGCGCCGACGACGTCGCGCCGCGTCGCCCGGTACTGCCGGGCCAGCGCCTCGTCGAGCGCCGCCCGGCCGGCCGCCGTGTGGCCGGCGGCCCGCAGCGTCGGCTGGGCGCCGGCGAACTCGACCAGCCGGCTGCCGGCCTCGGTGGTCGCGGCATGCTGGGCGGCATCGAGGCGCTCGGTGACGCGGCGGCCGACCGAGAGCGCGACGAGCACCACCGGGACGGCGACCAGCGCGGTGAGCCCGACCCGCCAGTCGTAGCAGAGCAGGAACACCCCGATCGTGACGGGCGTCAGGACCGCGCCGACCAGCGCCTGCGCGAGGAACACGGTGGTGGCGACCCGGGTCACGTCGCCGATGACCAGCTGCGGCACCTCGCCCGCCCGCGGCCCGTCGAACCAGCCCAGCGGCAGCGTCAGCAGCCGGTCGCCGAGGCGGGTGTAGAGGGCGCGCCGCCAGGCCGACGACAGCCGCGGCGCCCGCGAGCCGAGGTAGTAGTGCGCGAGCCAGCCCGCGACCGCGGCGGCGGCCAGCGGGACGATCCACCGTCCGGCGGTGGCGGTGTGGCCGTCGAGCAGCGCGGTCAGCAGCGGGACGAGCACCCCGAAGGCGACGCCCTCGCTGACGGCATAACCGGCCGACGCCGCCAGGTAGCGGCGCAGCGGCCGGTGCTGACCGGCCGGGACGAGGGCGCGCAGCTGGCCTGTCACGACCGGCCTCCGTTCTGGGCGTGCCACAGCTGGGCATAGCGCTCGCCTGCGGCGAGCAGGTCCTCGTGCCGGCCGCGCTCGACGATGCGCCCGTCGTCGAGGACGAGGATCTGGTCGGCCTCGGTGATCGTGTAGAGGCGGTGCGCGATGACGAGCAGGGTCCGGCCGGTGGCGAGCTCGGCGAGCGCGTCCTGGACGGCGGCCTCGGAGTCGGGGTCGGCGAACGCGGTGGCCTCGTCGAGCAGCACGATCGGCGTCTCGGCGAGCAGGCTCCTGGCGATGGCGACCCGCTGCTCCTCCCCGCCGGACAGGTGGGCGTCCTCGCCGGCCACCGAGTCGTAGCCCCGGGGCAGGGCGCGGATCCGGTCGTCGATGCCGGCGGCGCGCGCCGCCGCGCGCACCGCGGCGTCGGTCGCGTCCGGGACGGCCAGCGCGATGTTGTCGCGGATCGAGCTGCGCAGCAGGGCGACGTCCTGGAGCAGGAAACCGACGTGGCGGTACAGCTCGTCGCGGTCGAGGTCGCGCAGGTCGGCGCCGCCCAGCCGGATCGCGCCGGCGGTGACGTCGGCGAAGCGGGCCACCAGCATGGCCAGCGTCGACTTCCCGGCGCCGGACGGCCCGACGAGCGCCGTCACGGTCCCGGGCAGCAGCGTCGCGCTGACGCCGCGCAGGACCTCGTGGCCGCCCGGATAGCTGAAGTGGACGTCGTCGAGCCGCACGGTCAGCGGTGTCCCGACCGTGCCGGCCAGCTCCGGCGCGACGTTCGGCTGGCGGGGCTCGCGCAGCAGCCCGGCGATCCGGTGGGCCGCGCCCCGGGCCCGCTGGTGGTGGTCGTGCGCGAGGTAGAGCGGGGTGAGCTGCTCGAAGAGCCCGACCCCGAGCAGCGCGAAGGCCACCAGGTCGACCGGGTCGGTCCACCCCGCGGCGACGAGGCCGACGCCGACGGCGGTGACCACGGACACCACGGTCGCCGGGGCCACGGTCGCCCGGGCGACCCCGCGGGGCCGGACGAAGATGAGCTGCGCCTGCTCGTCGGCGTCGGCGTGCTCGGTGGCCGCCGCGGTGTACCGGGCCGCGCCCCGGCCGCCGGCGAAGGCCTTGACGACGCTGATGCCCCGGACGGTCTCCAGGACGGCGGCGGTCAGCTCGGCGTTCGCGGCCGCGATCCGGTCCACCTGCTCGCTGGCCCGGGCCGCGAGGCGCATCCGGATCGCCTGGGCCAGGCTGACCAGCGCGACCGTGACCAGCGCCAGCGGCCAGTCGACCCAGAGCAGGTAGCCGACGACGACCGCCGGGCCGGCGACCGCCTCGGCCAGGTCGCCGCGGGCGTGCGCGACGGCGTGGTGCAGGGTCGCGACGTCGTCCTGCGCGGTGGTTCGCACCCGGGCGGACACGCCGCCGGCGAACCAGCTCAGCGGCAGCGCGCTGAGCTGGTCGGTCAGGCGGCGGCGCAGCAGGTAGGCGAGGTCGGCGTCGGCGAGGTGGCTGAGCAGGCTCGCCCCGGCGTACAGCGCGAACCGCGCCACCAACAGGCCGACCGCCAGCCACGCCAGCGGCCAGACCGGCCGTCCCGGCTCGGTCAGCAGCCGGCGGGCGATCTCGACCAGCACCACCGCCGGCGTGACCGCCAGCACGGTGGCCAGCGCCTGCAGAGCGGCGGCCGTGGTGATCCGGGCCAGCACCGGCCGCTGCAGCTCGGCCAGGTCCGCCCGGGCGGTGTCGGCGGTCATGACGTGGTCTCGGCGGCGTCGCGGCGTGGTTCCGGCGCCGCGGCGGGCACCGGAACCGGCGCGGGCGCGGCCCGGCGGGCGGCCGGGATCACCAGCGGCGTTCCGGACTCGGGATCGGTGATGACGCGGCAGCGCAGCCCGAAGACCCGCTCGACCAGGTCGGCCGTGACGATCTCGGACGGGTGTCCCTCGGCGACGATCCGCCCGTCCTGCATGGCGAGGAGGTGGGTCGCGTAGCGGCAGGCCTGGTTGAGGTCGTGCAGCACGAGCACGAGCGTGTGCCCCCTGGACTGGTGCAGCTCGGCGCACAGGTCGAGAACGTCGACCTGGTGGGCGATGTCGAGGAAGGTCGTGGGCTCGTCCAGCAGCATGATCGGAGTCTGCTGCGCCAGCGCCATGGCGAGCCACGCCCGCTGGCGCTGGCCGCCGGAGAGCTCGTCGACGTAGGCGTCGGCGAGGTCGCTGATGCCGGTCGCGGCCATCGCGTCCACCACGGCGAGCTCGTCCGCCGCCGACCACTGCCGCAGCAGGCCCTGGTGCGGGTAGCGGCCCCGGCCGACCAGGTCGGCGACCGTGATGCCGTCCGGGGCGATCGGGCCCTGCGGCAGCAGGCCGAGGCGCCGGGCGATCTCCTTGGACGGCAGCGACCGGATCTGCTTCCCGTCCAGCAGGACCAGCCCGGCCCGCGGGGTGAGCATCCGGGCGAGCCCGCGCAGCAGGGTGGACTTCCCGCAGCCGTTGGCGCCGACGATGACCGTGAAGGACCGGTCGGGGATGCTCACGTCCAGGTCGTGCACGATGCTGCGCTGGTCGTAGCCCAGCTCCAGGCGCTCGGCGCGCAGCTGGCTCATGTTCCTGTCTCCTTCATTGGTTCGCTCCGTCCGGGCGGCGCGCTCCGGCCCCGTACTCGCTTCGCTCCCACGGGACCTCCGCGCAGGCGCGCCTCCGCGCCTGCGCGGTCACCCGACGCTGCACGTCAGCCACGTCCGCGGCGCCACTCGCGGCTCAGCAGCCAGGCGAGGTAGAGGCCGCCGACGACCCCGGTGGCGACGCCGACCGGGAGCTGGGTGGGCGCGAAGGCCCGTTGGGCCGCGAGGTCACTCGCCGTCAGCAGCAGGGCACCGGTCAGCGCGGACGGGATGATGTTGGGCCCGGGCCGCCTCGTCAGCCGCCGGGTGACCTGTGGCGCGGCCAGCGCCACGAAGACGATCGGACCGGCGCAGGCGGTGGCGGCCGCGCTCAGACCGACGCCGACGACGACGCTGGCGGCCCGGGCCCGCTCGGCGTGCACGCCGAGCGCCCGGGCCGTGTCATCGCCGAGCTCCAGCATCCGCAGGTCGCGGCCGAGCCAGCTCGCCAGTGGCAGCAGCACGGCGACCGCGACGGCGACGGGGCGGACGTGCTCCCAGCCGCGTCCGTTGAGGCTGCCGGTCAGCCAGACGGCCGCCGACTCGGCGTCGTTGATGCTGGCCCGGGTCAGCAGGAAGTCGTTGACCGAGGAGAGCATCGCCGCGATGCCGATCCCGACCAGGATGAGCCGGTAGCCCGCCACCCCGCGCTTCATCGCCAGCAGGTACACCAGCAGCGCGGTGGCGACACCGCCGACGACGGCCCCGGTGGCGACCTGGGCCATCGTCCCGTGCGCCACCAGGATGACCAGCAGCGCCCCGGTCGCCGCGCCGGTGTCGAACCCGATGATGTCCGGCGAGCCGAGCGGGTTGCACGACAGGCTCTGGAACATCGCGCCCCCGACCCCGAGCGCGACGCCGACCAGCACCCCGGTCAGCAGCCGGGGGAGCCGCAGGGTGATCACGATGAAGCGCGTCGAGGCGTCGCCGCCGCCCAGCAGGGCGCGGACCACGTCCGGCAGCGGGATGTGGTAGTCGCCCGTGGTCAGCGCGACACAGCCGACGGCCACGAGGAGCGCCACCAGCGCCGCCCCGACCACGCACGACCGCACCGGCACCAGCAGCGACACCCGCCGCCCCGGCGTGCCGAGCACCCGGGCCCGGCCCTGGGCGGCCCGGCCCGGGGCGCGCGCGTCGACGAGGCTGGTCACAACGCGGCCAGCCGCCGCCGGCGGGCCAGCAGCACCAGGACCGGCGCCCCCACGAACGCCGTCACGATGCCGGCCTCGATCTCACCCGGGCGGGCGACGACCCGGCCGGCGATGTCCGCGGCCAGCAGCAGGATCGGCGCGAGGACCATCGAGTAGGGCAGCACCCAGCGCTGGTCGGGGCCGGTGATGGCGCGGGCCACGTGCGGGACCGTCAGCCCGACGAAGCCGATCGGGCCGGCGGCCGCCGTGGCAGCTCCGCACAGCAGGGTGGTCGCCCCGATCCCGAGGATCCTGGTCCGGCCCAGGTGGACGCCCAGCGCCCGGCCGGCCTCGTCGCCGAGCGCGATCGCGTTCAGCGGCCGGGCCAGCCCGAGCGCGACCACCGCGCCGCCGAGCAGGAACGGCCCGGTCTGCCAGACCACGGACAGGCTCCGCCCGGCCAGCCCGCCGACGGACCAGAACCGGTAGCCGTCGAAGGTCGTCGGGCTGGTCAGGGCGAGCCCCCAGACGAACGCGATCAGCACCGCGCTGACCGCCGCGCCGGCCAGCGCCAGCCGGACCGGGGTGGCGGTCGAGCGGCCCCTCGCGCCCAGCAGGTAGACGGCGACCGCGGCGACCGCGGCGCCGGCCAGCGCGAACCAGACGTAGGCGGCCGGGGAACGCAGGCCCAGCGCCCCTATGGCGACCACCACCGCGGCGGCGGCGCCGGCGTTCACGCCGAGCAGGCCCGGGTCGGCGAGCGGGTTGCGGGTCAGTGCCTGCATGACGGCCCCGGCCAGCCCCAGCCCGGCGCCGACCGTGAGGCCGAGCAGCGTGCGCGGCACCCGCAGGGTCCGGATGACCACGCCGTCGCCGGAGCCGTCGTAGTGGAACAGCTCATGGACGACGGTGCCCGGTGGGATGGGCTTCGCGCCGACCGCCAGGCTCGCCAGCGCGACGAACGCGAGCACGGCGAGCGCGGCGACGAGGCCCGCGGCCCGGGATCCCGTCCGGCCGCCACGGCGGGCCGGGGCGGCCGGCGCGGCGGAGCGAGGCCGATCGATGACGTCCACGCGCTTCGCCGGCCCTAGCCGACCGGGACCGCGGCCTCGCCGCGCCCGCCGGCGTGCGAGCGGACCTGGCCGCGGCGCTCTGCCATCGAGCGCACGAGCTCACCGGCCCGCACGGCCACGTTCGACAGCAGGGTCGAGGAGATGCCGTGCGAGTGCTCGGTCGCCCCGAGCACGTACAGGTCGGCGCGGACGTCGGGGGTCGTCGCCAGCCGGTAGTCGCGGTCCAGTGCCGGCTTCCCGGCCGCGTCGTCCAGGCAGTACCCGGACATGGTGGCGAGCAGCTGGCGCGGGTCCCGGGACCGGTACCCGGTGGCGAAGACGATGACGTCGGCCTCGACGGTCTCCCGGTTGCCGGTCGGCAGGAACTCGACGTCGGCGGCGACACCGGACTCGACCGGGCGCAGCTCGGCGAGCCGGGACGCCCGCATGATCCGCAGCCGTTCCCGGCCCTGCACCTTCTCCTGGTAGACGCGGCGGTAGAGCTCGTCGATGAGGTCGATGTCGACCACCGAGTAGTTGGTGGCCCGGTGGTAGCCGTTGAGCATGTCCTTCACCGCCGGTGGCGAGGCGTAGAAGTCGTCCACGGCGGTCGGGTCGAAGATCTGGTTCGCGAACGCGCTGTTGTCGGCCGGGCTGTAGCCGTACCGGGAGAACAGCGCGACGACCTGGGCGCGCGGGTACCGGGTGTGCAGGAACTCGGTGACCTCGGCCGCGCTCTGGCCGGCGCCGACGACGACGAACCGGTCGCGCACCATCGAGGGCAGCTTCCCGACCCGGCCGAGCAGGTCGTGGTTGTGCCAGACCCGCTCGGACTGCTCGATGCCCGGCGGCAGGACCGGCTCCAGCCCGGCGGCGATGACGACGCCGCGGGCCCGGCGCACGACCGTCTGGCCGGTCTGTCCCCGGACGGCGACGACGTCCACCATCGTGACCTCGCCGTCGACCGTCACCGGCCGGATGTCGACCACCCGGGTGTCGTACTCGACGAGGCCGTCCAGCCGGCGGGCCGCCCATTCCAGGTAGTCGTGGAACTCGGCCCGCAGCGGGAACATCGTCTTGTGATTGATGAAGTCGACCAGGCGGTCGCGTTCGTGCAGGAATGACAGATAGCTGAAATCGCTGGCCGGATTGCGCAGGGTTACCAGGTCCTTCAGGTAGGACACCTGCATCGTGGCCCCGTCGAGGAGCATGCCGCGGTGCCAGCCGAACCGCGGCTGGCGCTCCAGGAACGAAATTCTCAGCGCCGCCGCCGGCGGCACCCGCGCGTTGTGCTCCGTCGCGGCTATGGCCAGAGCCAGGTTCGACGGACCGAATCCAATTCCGACGATGTCCAGAATGCCGATGTCCGTGGACGCCGGACCTCTCACCACGCCCGATCCTCCGGTCCCTGGGCGCGCCGCCCTTTCCCGTCGGTAACGAGACGCGTACGCAAGATCTACTAAAGGAAACCTTACCTATATTCGGGGTGACCCTCCGGGGTGTCAAGCCTCGGTCGCGGCTGGGGCCGGCGGCGGGACGGGTCGCTTGGCCGGGCCGCGTTGGGGCTGGCGGGGCCCGGCATCGTAAGTTAACCTATCTTTAGTATATTGACGCATCGTAATACTATCGACACTTCAGGTAGTCGATGACCGCACCGATTGGAGGGGTTGACGATCGTCGTGAGATTAGGTTAGGAATACCTAACTTCTTCGGGCAGGCAGTGGCCGCCCGCTGTCGCCGAGCATGCGGGCCGCGGGCTGCGCCTGCGCGGGCCCCGACGGGTGCGTGGGTCATCGGACGGCGCGGGCATGATCCGTCAGGACGGTGCTGGGTTGAACAGCTCGACGGGCAGCCGGCTGTTGCGTGCGCAACTGCTGCGTCGGCGGGGGGACCTCACGCTCGGCGCGGCCGCCACCGTCGTCCAGCAGACCGCGATGCTCGCCCTCCCGTGGTGCATCCAGCGCGCCCTCGACCGCGGGGTCACCCCTGGCTCGGCGCGCGGCACGCTCACCTGGGCGATCCCGACCGCGCTGGTCGCCGTGGTGTTCATGCTCGGCGGCGTCGGCGGCCTGCGCTGGTCTGGCCGGGCCGCGAACCGGGTCTCGCACGCGCTGCGAGCGGCGCTCGTCGAGCGGGTCGCCGCCTTCGACCGCCCCGCCCTGGCCCGCTACGGGCACGGCGACCTGGCGACCAGGGCCACCCGGGACGTCGACCTGATCCGGCTGTGGGTGGCGAGCCTCGCCATCTGGGTGCGGATCCTCGTCACGATCGTTCTGGTGCTCCCGGCCCTCGCCCTGCTGGAATGGCCGCTGCTGGTCGTCGGGGTGGCCACGATCCCGCTGGTCGCGCTGGCCAACGCCTATTTCCCCGGGCGGTTCGACGCCGCGAACGAGCAGCTCTCGACGGCGTTCGCGGCCCGCGCCGACGCCGTGGAGGACCTGCTCTCGGCCAGTGCCGCGGTCCGCGGGCTCGGCGGCGAGGCTACCCTCGTGCGTCGCCATCACGAGCGCAGCGCCGCCGTCACCGACCACACGCTGACCGCGGCGCGGATCTCCGCCTCGTGGTCGGCCGTGCCGCCGGCCGTGCCCCGGCTCGCGATCGCGGCCGGCCTCGCGATCGGGGGGACGGCCGTGCTGCACGGCGGCCTGACCGTCGGCGGCCTGGTCGCCTTCACCTCCTGGATGACCACCCTGACGCTGGCCGTCACGATCGCCGTCGACCTGCTCTCCCAGCGCGGCCAGGCGCTGGTCGCCGCCGGCCGCATCGCCGAGATCCTCGACACCCCGGTCGCCGACGACGGCCCCGCCGACGCCGAGACCCCGCCGCCGGGCGCGGCGCTGGCGGCCGCCGGGGTGACCGCCCGGCGCGACGGGCGCCTGGTGCTCGGGCCGGTCGACCTGAGCGTCGATCCCGGCGAGCTCGTCGCCGTCACCGGCCCGACCGGCAGCGGCAAGACGACGCTCGCCCGGGTGCTGTGCCGGTTGGAGGACCCGGCGACCGGCTCGGTCAGCCTGGGCGGCGTCGACCTGCGCCGGGTCTCCCGGCTCGAGCTGGCCAACCGGGTCGGGCTGGTACCGCAGCGGCCGCTGATCCTCGCCGGCACGGTCGCGGACAACCTGCGGGTCGGGCGTGAGATCGCTCTGGACGAGCTGCGCGCGGCGTGCGCCGTCGCCGCCGTCGACGAGTTCGTCGAGAGCCTGCCCGACGGCTACGACACCGAGCTCGGTGAACGCGGGGCGACCGTCTCCGGCGGCCAGGCCCAGCGGCTGGCGCTGGCCCGCGGGCTGGTCGGCCGGCCGGACGTGCTGATTCTCGACGACGTGACGGCGGCGGTCGACGCCGAAACCGAGGCCACGATCCTGCGGCGGCTGCAGGCCTGGTCGCCGGGTACCGCGCTGCTGGTGATCTCGCACCGCCCGAGCGTGCTGGCCGGGGCCGACCGCGTGCTGCGGCTGGAGCCGGCCGGCTCGCGCCCGGGGGAGCCCGGGCCGGCGCCCGACCTGGGCGCGCGGGAGCCCGAACCGGCCGGTCAACCGGGCGACGAGGAGATCGTCAGGGTGGGCGGCGGCAATGGCTGAGATCCGGGTGCTGGCCGAGAACCCCTCCACCGCGCGGGTGTTCCGGCGCTTCTGGCCCTACCTGCGACCGCACCGGGCGATCTTCGCCGCCGCGCTGCTGGCCAACGTGGCCAGCTCGGCGGCGGTGGTCGGGATCGCGCCCGCGATCGGCCTCGGGGTCGACGCGGTCACGGCCGGCGACCAGCGCCGGCTGTGGTGGGCGGTCGGCCTGATGGTCGGCCTCGTCGGCGCCCGGGTGGTGCTGCTGCGCTCGTCGGAGGTGCTGCTCTCGGCGGCCGGGGAACGCGCGATCCGGGGGCTGCGTGACCTCGTCGTCGACCGGGTCGCCCGCGCGCCGCTGCGGTTCATCGAGGCCCACCGCACCGGCGACCTGCTGCGCCGGTCGACCGGCGAGATCTCCGACCTGACCCTGTTCCTGCGCGACCAGCTTCCCAACCTACTCGGCTTCGGGCTGACCGTCGCGCTCACGACGGCGCTGCTGCTGGTCTACTCGTGGCTGCTCGCGCTGTTGCTGCTCGCCCTGTTCATGCCGGTCGCGATCGTGGTCGTGGCCTGGTTCAGCCGGGGCGCGCCGGCGGCGTTCGGGCGCCAGGCCGCGGCGGACGCCGCGCTGACCGCGACTTTCACCGAGACGCTCAACGCCCACGAGGCGCTGGTCGCGCCGGGCCGGCCGCAGGAGTGGGTGCGCCGCTTCCGGGTCGACAACGACGCGCTGCTGGGCGCGGCCGACCGGACCGTCGCGGTCCAGAGCCGCCTCGAGCTGTTCGGGATGATCGAGGGCCTGGCCACCGCGGCGCTGCTGCTGGTCAGCGTCTGGCTGGTGCGGGCCGGTCAGCTCAGCGTCGGCACGGTCGTCGTGTTCGTCGTCGCGACCCGCAACCTGTTCGAGAGCATGCTGACGCTCTCGGGCCTGGCCGGCCAGGCACAGCTGGCCCGGACCGGACTGGGCCGCCTGACGGACCTGCTCGACGCACTGGCGCCGGCCGGGCCCGCCGCGGGGGAACCGGCGGTGGGGGCGCGGCTGCCGGCCCGGGGCGACCTGGTTGCCGACGGGCTGCGCTTCGGCTACGCCGAGGGCGCGGACGTGCTGCGTGACGTCTCGGTGGCGTTCCCGTCCGGTGACCGGGCCGGCCTGGTCGGCGTCACCGGGTCCGGCAAGACCACCTTGGCGAAGCTGCTGACCGGGCTCTACGAGCCCGACGCCGGGACGGTGCGCTACGGCGGCGTCGACCTGCGCGCGGCCCACCCGGACGAGGTCCGGGCCCGCATCGTGCTCATCCCGCAGCAGGTGCACATCATCACCGGCACGCTGGCCGAGAACCTGGCGCTCGCGCCGGGCGCGCCGGACCGGGCCGCGATGGAGCGGGCGGTCGAGCGGCTGGGCCTGGGCGAGTGGACGGCGCGGCTCGGCGGCCTGGACGCGGACGTCGGCATGCGCGGCTCCCGGCTGTCCGCCGGCGAGCGCCAGATCGTCGGGCTGCTGCGGGCCGCGCTCGTCGACCCGCCGGTGCTGCTGCTCGACGAGGCGACCGCCGACCTGGACCCGGACGCCGCGCGACGGCTGGAAACGGCGGTGGAAAGGCTGCGCCCGGGCCGGACTCTGATCGTGATCGCGCATCGGCCCGCGACGATCGAACGCCTGCCGCGCATCGTCCGCGTCGAAAGCGGCCAGCTGAGCTGACCCCGCCCCGAGCGTCGAAATGGGGGCAATCCCGATGACGCATCGGGGTAGACAACCATGAGCGTTTTAGGTAAACCTAACTTAAGATTAAGCGGCCCTAAGCTACCGGCTGAGATCCAAGGAGACGGCACCTCATGTCGACCAACCCGTTCGATGACGAAATGGGCAGCTTCTACGTCCTGGTCAACGCCGAGGGCCAGCACTCCCTGTGGCCGACGTTCGCGCCGGTGCCGGCCGGCTGGACGACCGTGTACGGAGCGGCGAGCCGGCCGGACTGCCTGGAGTACGTCGAGGCGAACTGGACCGACCTGCGGCCGGCCAGCCTGGTCGCCCGGATGACGGCCGATCGTCAGCCGACGGGCCCCCTGGCCACCCAGGCCAGCCCCGACGCCGGCGCGTCGCGATGACCGCCCCGGCGGTCTACCGCGAACGGACGGTGCCGCTGGCCGGTGACCCGCTCGCGGCGGCGGTGTCGTTCGCCCGCCGTGCCGACGGGCCGGTCAGCGTCTACGAGCGGGACGGCGTGTGGCACTGCGGCTCCGGTGCCCTGGCCGAGATCGTCCTGTACTGGGACGAGATCCGCTACCGGGTGGGGGAGCGGTGGCGGGTCGAGCCGGTCGACGACGCGCCGCTGCGCGTCCTGGCCGGCGTCCTGGCCGGGATCCCGGTCACGGACTGGCGGGCCTGCGGCTGGGCCGGCTTCGAGCTGGGCCCGCGCACCCTGGGGCTGCCCGGCCCGGCCGGCCCCGACCCGCTGGTCCATCTGGTCATCCCGGCCCGGGAGGCACGGCTGTCGGCGACCGGCGCGCTGCTGCGCGCGCCCGACCCGGCCGACCTGGACGTCCTGGCCGAGCTGGTCGGCGCCGCCGTGGCCGCCGAGCCGGCCGAGCCCGCGGCGCTCGCCGACCTCGAGTACGACGCCGACGGCTACCGGCAGATCGTCACCCGGGCCGTCGAGGACATCCACGCCGGCCGGCTGCGCAAGGTGATCCTCTCGCGGGTCGTCCCCGTCGAGGGCGAGATCGACCTGGTCGCGAGCTTCGAGCGCGGCCGGCGCGGGAACACGCCGGCACGGTCGTTCCTGCTCGACCTGGCCGGCCTGCGCGCGATCGGCTTCAGCCCTGAGATGGTCCTCGAGGTGGACGCAGGTGGCTGGGTCTCGACCCAGCCACTGGCCGGCACGGCGGCGTTCGACGGCCCCGGCGCGGCCGGCGGGGACGGCAACCGGGCCCGGCGCGAGGCGCTGCTGCGGGACCCGAAGGAGATCTACGAGCACGCGGTGTCGGTGCAGGCGGCGCAGGAGGAGCTACGGCCGCTGTGCGCGCCGGGCACCCTGGTCGTCGACGAGTTCATGAACGTGTTGGAGCGGGGCAGCGTCCAGCATCTGGCCTCGCGGGTCAGCGGCCAGCTCACCGCCGACCGGGACGCCTGGGACGCGCTGGCCGTCGTCTTCCCGTCGATCACGGCGACCGGCGTGCCGAAGGACCTCGCCTGCGCGGCGATCCGGCGCTACGAGCCGAGGCCACGCGGCCTCTACAGCGGTGCCGTGATCAGTGCTACCGCCGACGGCGCCCTGGACGCCGCCCTCGTCCTGCGGACCGTCTTCCAGCGTGACGGCCAGACCTGGCTGCGGGCCGGCGCCGGCATCGTCGGCGCGTCGCGTCCCGAGCGCGAGCTGGAGGAGACGCGGGAGAAGCTGCGCAGCGTCAGCCGGTTCCTCGTCCCGGCCCAGCCGGCCCCGGCCACCGCCGGCGCTGACCCGGGCGACGAGCTGGAGGCGTTGCGGCGCAGCGTGGCCGAGCTGATCGAGGAGGACCCGGCCTCGCTCGGGGACGACGACAACCTGTTCGAGCGCGGGCTGGAGTCGATCGCGCTGATCAGGGCGATCGGGCAGTGGCGGCGGGCCGGCGTCGAGGTGAACTTCGCCGAGCTGGCCGAGAACCCGACCCTGGACGGCTGGTTCAAGCTGCTGTCCGCCCGGCGTCCTGCGGCCGCGGCTGGGGCCGTGGCCGCGGTCGCCGAGACCGGGTCGGTCGGCGTCAACCCGGTGAGCGCCGGGCCGGCCGAGGCCGCGGCGGGCCCGGACGACGACGGCGAGTTCCCGCTGGCCGTCATGCAGCACGCCTACTGGATCGGGCGCGGCGCCCGACAGTCCTACGGCGGGGTCGCCGCGCACCTGTACAGCGAGTTCGACGGCGACGGGGTCGACCCGGCCCGGCTGGCCGTCGCGGTCGAGCGGCTGATCCAGCGGCACGAGGCGCTGCGGACCCGGGTCACCGACCTCGGTGGCCAGGTCGTCGAGCAGGCCGCCGGCTGGCGCGGCCTGACCGTGCACGACCTGCGCGACCTGGACGACGACGCCGCCGAGCAGCGGCTGGCCGCCGTCCGCGATCGGCTGTCCCACCAACTGCTCGACATCGAGCGCGGCGAGGTCTTCGCCACCGAGCTGAGCCTGCGCCCGGATGGGACGACCCGGCTGCACCTTGACGTCGACATGGTCGCCGCCGACGCCGTCAGCTACCGAGTCCTGCTGGCCGACCTGGCCGACCTGTACGGCCGCCCGGACGCGGTCGCGCCGGCGCCGGCTTACAGCTACCGCCGGTACCGCGCCGAGCGCGCGGCCGCCCGCCTCGGCGAGCGGGGGACCGCGCGCGGCGAGGCGGCGGCCCGGGCTCGGCGGGCCTGGCTTGACCGGCTGCCCGGCCTGCCCGGCCCGCCCCAGCTCGCGCTCACCCCGGCCGCTGATAGGCCCACCGGAGGCGGTCCGGCCGCTGCCCCCCGGGTGTCCCGGCGCCACTTCAGGCTGCCGCCGTCGGCCCGCGCGGCCCTCGACCAGGCCGCGCACCGGCACGGCGTCACGCCGGCGATGGCCGTCGCGACCGCCTTCGCCGAGGTCCTCGGCGGCTGGAGCGCGCAGCCACGCTTCCTGCTCAACGTCCCGCTGTTCGACCGCGAGCAGCTGCACCCCGACGTGAACCGGATCGTCGGCGACTTCACCAGCTCGGTGCTGCTGGAGATCGACCTGACCGACCGGGTCCCCTTCGTCGAACGCGCCCGCCAGGTCCAGACACGGCTGCACGCCGACGCCGCCCACGCCGGCTACTCCGGCGTCGAGGTGCTGCGCGACCTGGGCCGCCACCATGGCGAGCCCGTCCTCGCGCCGGTCGTCTTCACCAGCGCGCTCGGGCTCGGCGAGCTGTTCGACGCCTCGGTGCGGCGGGAGTTCGGCCGGCCGGTGTGGATCATCTCGCAGGGCCCGCAGGTCCTGCTGGACGCGCAGGTCACCGAGCTCGACGGCGGGCTGCTGGTCAACTGGGACATCCGCGAGGGCGTGTTCGAGCCCGGCGTCGTCGACGCGATGTTCGCCGCGTTCGAGCGCCTCGTCCGTGGCCTGGCCCAGCCGGGCCCGGCCGCCAGCCCGGCGGCGACCGCCTGGGCGGAGCCGGTCGACGGGCTGCTCGACCCCTCGGTGCGCGACGTGCGCCGCCGGGTCGGCGCGGTGGCCGGACCGGCGTCCACCCGGCTGCTGCACGAGGGCTTCTTCGCCGCGGCGGCCGACCGTCCCGACGCGCCGGCCCTGCTGTGGGACGAGCCGGGCCACGAGCGGCGGTCGCTGTCCTACGGCACGCTCGCCACGCGGGCGCGGGCGGTGGCCGGGGTGCTCGCCGCCCGCGGCGTCCGGCCGGGCGACCTGGTCGGCGTCAGCCTCCCGAAGGGGCCGGACCAGGTCGTCGCCGTGCTCGGCGTGCTGGCCGCCGGTGCGGCCTACGTGCCGGTCGGGGTCGACCAGCCGGCGGCCCGGATCGAGCGGATCGTCGCGACCGCGGGCTTCGCCACGGTCATCACCAGCCGTCCCGACGCCGACTGGCCGGCCGGCGTGACCCCGCTGCGCCTCGACGAGGCGCTCGCGGCCGGCACCGGCGTCGCGGCGGAGCTCATCCTGCGCGCGGCCGACGACCCGGCGCGCCTCGACGAGCCGGCGTACGTCCTGTTCACCTCGGGGTCGACCGGGCAGCCCAAGGGCGTCGAGGTCGGGCACCGGGCCGCGATGAACACCCTCGACGACCTGGTCGAGCGGCTCGGGGTCGGCCCGGACGACAGGACGCTGGGCGTCTCCGCGCTCGACTTCGACCTGTCGGTCTTCGACCTGTTCGCCCCGCTGTCCGTCGGGGGCGCGGTGGTGCTCGTCGACGAGGAGTCCCGCCGCGAGGCGGCCCGGTGGGCCGACCTGATCGCCGGCCACGGCGTTACGGTCCTCAACTGCGTGCCGGCCGTGCTCGACCTGGTCCTCGCCACCGGCACACCCCTGGGCACAGGGCTGCGCGCGGTCCTGCTCGGCGGGGACAAGGTCGGCGTCGACCTGCCGGCCCGGCTCGCCGCGGCCGTTCCCGGCTGCCGGTTCCTCGCGCTCGGCGGCACGACCGAGACCGCCATCCACTCGACGATCTGCGAGGTCGTGGGCGGCGCGGCGCGCCCGGAGTGGTGCTCGGTGCCCTACGGCACCCCGCTGCGCAACGTCCGCCTGCGGGTCGTCGACACGCTCGGCCGCGACTGTCCCGACCACGTGGCGGGCGAGCTGTGGATCGGCGGCGCCGGCGTCGCCCGGGGCTACCGGGCCGACCCCGAGCGGACGGCCGACCGGTTCGTCACCCACGGCGGTGAGCGCTGGTACCGCACCGGCGACCTCGCCCGCTACCTGCCGGACGGGGCCGTCGAGTTCCTGGGGCGCCGCGACCACCAGGTCAAGATCCGGGGCTTCCGGATCGAGCTCGGCGAGATCGAGGCGGCCCTGGCCGCGCTGCCCGGCGTCCGGGCGGGCGTGGCAGCGCTGACCGCAGGCGCGGACGGACGCCCGGCGGCGCTCGGCGCGGTCGTCGCGGCCGGCCCGGCGCCGGACGCGGCCGGCGACCCGGCGGCGATCAGGATCGCCCTGCGGTCCGCGCTGCCGCCGCACATGGTTCCCGACCGGGTCGTCGTCGTGACCGAGCTGCCGCTCAGCGCCAACGGGAAGATCGACCGCGGCGCCGTCGGCGTGCTGCTCGAACGGGAGCTGGCCGGGCCCCGGCCGGCGTCCCAGCCGCCGCGCTCAGATCTGGAACGGGTGATCCTCGCGGTCTGGCGGCACGTCCTCGGCGTCGGCGAGGGTGGCGTCCTCGACGAGTTCTTCGCGCTGGGCGGCGACTCGGTGCTGGCCACCGCTGTGGTCGCCCGGCTGCGCGAGGAGCTCGACACCGGCGAGGTGACGGTCCGGATGCTGTTCGGCGCGCCGACGGTGGCCGGGCTCGCGGAGCAGCTGCGGGCGGCCGAGACCACGCCGGGGCGGCTCGACCGCGTCGCCTCGATCGCCTGGGAGATCGAGTCCCTGTCCGACGAGGAGATCGAGGCCCGGCTGCTCGACGGCTCGGACGCCGGGATGGACCTGTGAGCGCGCCGCTGGCCGCCGCGTCGGCCGCCGGCCCGGGCCTCGCGGCGGGCTGGGTCCGCTGGCCGGCCGCCGCCGCCGACCGCTACGTGGCGGAGGGCTACTGGCAGGGCGGCTCGCTGGGTGAGCGGCTGCGCGGCTGGGCCGAGCGGTACGGCGCCGCGACCGCCCTCGTCGCCGCGCCGCCGTCAGGGCCGGTCCGGCTCTCCTACGCCGACCTCGACCGGGCCGCCGATGACCTGGCGGCGGGGCTCGCCGGGATCGGCGTCAGCGGCGGCGACCGGGTCGTGGTCCACCTGCCCAACCGGGTCGAGTTCGTGACGCTGCTGTTCGCGCTGTGCCGGCTGGGCGCGATCCCGGTGCTGACACTTCCCGCGCACCGGCGGGTAGAGATCGAGCACCTGGCCCGGCTGTCCGGCGCCGTCGCCTACGCGATCCCGGACACGCACGAGGGCTTCGACCACCGGGCGCTGGCCGAGGAGATCGTCACCGCGGTCCCGGCCGTGCGCCACGTGCTGGTGGCCGGGGCTCCCGGCCCGTTCACCGGCCTCGACGCGCTGGCCGCGGCCGGCGCCGCCGCCCGGGCCGGCGGTCCGGCCCAGCCGCAGCCCCCCGACCCGGCCGGCGTCGCGGTGCTGCTCATCTCCGGCGGCACCACCGGCAAGCCCAAGCTGATCCCGCGCACCCACTGGGACTACGGCTACAACGCCGAGGCCAGCGCCCGGCTGTGCGGGCTGCGGGCCGAGGACACCTACCTGGTCGCGCTGCCCGCCGCGCACAACTTCCCGTTGGCGTGCCCGGGCGTCCTGGGGGCGCTCGGGGTCGGCGCGACCGTGGTCCTGGCTCCCTCGCCCAGCCCCGAGACCGCCTTCGGCCTGATCGCCAGGGAACGCGTGACGGTGACGGCCCTGGTGCCGGCGCTGGCACGGATCTGGGTCGACGCCGCCGAGTGGGAGCGGCCCGACACCTCCAGCCTGCGCCTGCTCCAGGTCGGGGGTGCCCGGCTGGACGCGGAGCTCGCCCGGCGCATCCGGCCGGCCCTGGGCGCCCGCGTCCAGCAGGTCTTCGGCATGGCCGAGGGCCTGCTGAACTACACCCGCCTCGACGAGGACGACGAGCTGGCCGCCACCACCCAGGGCCGGCCGCTCGCCGCCGCGGACGAGATCCGGGTCGTCGACCCCGACGGCGCCGACGTGGCGCCCGGCGCCGTCGGCGAGCTGTGGACCCGCGGCCCGTACACCGTGCGCGGCTACTACCGGGCCGCCGAGCACAACGCCACCGCCTTCAGCCCGGACGGCTTCTACCGGACCGGCGACCTCGTCCGCGTCACGCCGAGCGGCAACCTGGTCGTCGAGGGCCGCATCAAGGACGTGGTCAACCGCGGCGGCGAGAACGTCTCCGCGACCGAGCTCGAGGAGCATCTGCTCGCGCACCCGTCGATCGCCCAGGCCGCCGTCATCGCGGCCCCGGACGAGCAGGTCGGCGAGAGCGTCCGCGCGGTGATCGTCCCGGTCCCCGGGGCGGCGCCGACCCTCAGGGCGGTCAAGGCCTACCTGCGCGAGCGCGGGCTCGCCCGCTTCATGCTCCCCGACCTGCTCACGGTGCTCGACGCGCTGCCGCTGACCCCCGTCGGAAAGATCGACAAACGGGAGCTGCGGCGCCGCCTCGGCTAGCGCCGGCCCTGCCGGCCGGCCTCACCGTTCCGGGCCCCTCCCGTCGCGCGCTCGCGCGCCCGCCTTACCCGTCGACGCCCTCAGCCCGGGCAGCACCACCGGAAGGACGTACATCGTGGCGAGTCCCGACTCCGCGCAGCGCAAGCGTGAGCTGCTCCGCCGCCGGCTGGCGGCGGAGCAGCTCACGCGCGAGCCGGCGGGTCCCGCCGGCTCCCGGCCGCGCCGGGAACCCGGCCGTGGGTACCCCGTCAGCCCGGCGCAGCGCCGGATGTGGTTCCTGACCCGGCTCGACCCGGACAGCGCGGCCTACACGATCTCGGCCGCATTCGAGCTGACCGGCCCGCTCGACGTGCCGGCGCTGCGTCGCGCGCTGCTGGCCGTCGCCCGCCGCCACGAGATCCTCCGCACGACCTACCGCGCCACCCCGGACGGCCGGCTCGAGCAGGTCATCCGGGACGACGTCGCGCCGGCCTGGCTCAGCGTCGACCTGTCGACCGAGCCGGCAGCCGGGCGAGACGACCGGGCTCGGGAGATCGCGCTGCGCGCGGCCCGGCGCCCGTTCGACCTGACCGCCGAGTCGCCGCTGCGGGTCACCGTGCTGCGCCACGGCCCGGACCGGCACACGCTGGCGCTGGCCGCGCACCACATCGCCTGGGACGACGCCTCCTGGGACGTCTTCTTCGCCGACCTGCTCGCCGCCTACGACGGCCGGGGCGACGTCGGCGGCACGGTGTCGTTCCTCGACGCGGCGGCTCCGGTCGCCGACCCGTCGGCCGAGCCGGCGGGCCTGGCCTACTGGCGCGACCGGCTGCTCCCGCTCGCCGAGGCGGTGCGGCTGCCCCGGCCGACCACTGAGGACCGCCAGCCCGAAGGGCTCCCGGCCGCCGCGGCCGCGCAGCGCCGCGACGCGGGCGACCAGCTCGTCCATCACGCGCCGGCCGAGCTGGTCGGCACCGTCCGGGCGTTCGCCGCCCGGCACGGCGCGACCCCGTTCATGGTGCTGCTCGCGGCCTACGCGGCCCTGATCCACCGGGTCACCGGCGCGACCGACGTCACCGTCGGCTCGCCCGTCGTCAACCGGGACGCCGCCGCGACCGAGGGCCTGATCGGCTACTTCGGCAACACGGTCTGCCTGCGGCTCGCGGTGGGGCCGGGCGACAGCTTCACCGAGCTGGTCGAGCGGACCCGGGCCGTCTGCCTGGGCGCGTTCGCGCACGCCGACGTGGACCTGGCCGACGTCGTCCGCGACCTCAACCCCGACCGCGCCGACGGCGTCTCCAGCGTGTTCGCCACGATGTTCGCCGTCCGAGCCCCGGCGGCGGCCGGCCTGCACCGCCCCGGCCGGGACCTGCGCGGCGAGCGCCGTCCCCTGCACAACGGCACCGCCCAGTCCCCGCTGATGGTCGTGGCCGAGCTGGGCGGCGCGGACGGCGGGCCCGGCTCGCTGGAGCTGGAGACGACCTACCAGCCCGGCGCGGTGTCGGCGGCCTTCGCCCGCTCCGTCGGACCGCGGCTGGAGCGCCTGCTGGCCGCGGCGCTGGCCGAGCCGGACGCGCCGCTCGGCCGGGTCGACCTGCTCGCCCCGGCCGAGCGCGACCGGGTGGTGCGCACCTGGAACGGCCGCGCCAGCTCCGACGGTCTCCGCCCGAACGAGCCATGGCCGGCGCGGTTCGCCGCCTGGGCCACCCGCGACCCGGGGCGGCTCGCGGTGGTCACCGCCGAGCGGTCCCTGACCTACGGCGAGCTGTCCGCCGCGGCCGACGCCTTCGGGCGCCGGCTGGCGGCCCTGGGCGCCGGGCCCGGCTCGGTCGTCGGGATCGCACTGCCGCGCACGGCCGAGCTGGTCGTGGCGCTGGCCGGGACCGGCCTGGCCGGCGCCGCCTACCTCCCGATCGACCCGGACCACCCGGACGGCCGGATCGCCTTCATGATCGAGGACGCCGCGCCGACGGTCCTGATGACCACGAAGGCGCTGGCCCCCCGGCTGCCGGCCGCGCCGGGCACGAAGCTGGTCCTCGTCGACGAGCCCGAGCTGGCCCAGATCGCCGGACCGTGGCCGCCGGAGGTCGCCGCGGACAGCCCCGTGTACGTGATCTACACGTCGGGCTCGACCGGCCAGCCGAAGGGTGTCGTCGTCGGGCACCGCTCGCTTACCGAGTTCTTGTCGTCGTTCGCCGAGACGGTGGGCATCGGGCCGGCCGACCGGGTGCTGGCCATGACGACGCTGGCCTTCGACCCGAGCACGGTTGAGCTGCTCGCGCCGCTGACGGTGGGCGCCTCGATCCGGCTCGTCGCCAGCGACGCGGTCCGCGACCCGGCCCAGCTGGCCCGGCTGCTGGAGGCAGGCGCCGTCACGGTCGCCCAGACCACCCCGTCGCGCTGGCGCTCCATCCTGGCCGCCGGCACCGCGCCCTACCCGGGAGTGCGGGTCCTGTCCGGCGGCGAGCCGCTGACGGCCGACGTCGCCCGTGAGCTGACCGCCCGCGCGTCGAACCTGACCAACGTCTACGGCCCGACCGAGGCGACGGTCTGGGCGACCACGAGCCTGGTGCGTGACGCCGATGGGGCCGGCCACGGACCGACCGTCGGGCGGCCCCTGCCCAACGCGCGGGCCTACGTGCTGGACGGCGCGCTGATGCCCGTGCCGGCCGGCGTCGTCGGCGAGCTCTACCTCGGCGGCACGGCCGTCACGCACGGCTACCTGGCCCAGCCGGGGCTGACGGCGTCCCGCCATGTCGCGAGCCCCTTCGAGACCGGCGAGCGGATGTACCGCACCGGCGACCTGGCCCGCTGGACCGGGTCCGGTGAGCTCGTCGTGTCCGGCCGCTCGGACGACCAGGTCAAGCTGCGCGGCTTCCGGGTCGAGCTGGGCGAGATCGAGTCGGTGCTGGCGCGCCATCCGGCCGTCGCGCGCTGCGCCGTGGTCGTCCGCGACGGCGGCCCGGCCGGCCGGACGCTCGTCGCCTACGTCGTCCCGGCGGGCGGACCGGCCGAGGACAGGACGCTCGCGGACCAACTGTGCGCGCACGCGGCGGCGGTCCTGCCCGGCTACATGGTGCCGGCGGCCTTCGTGACGCTGCCCGTCCTGCCGACCACCCCCACCGGCAAGCTCGACCGCCACGCACTGCCCGCCCCCGACTTCGGCGCGGCGGCCCAGCCCGGCCGGGCGCCGGCGACCCACGCGGAGGCGGTCCTGCGGGACGTCTTCGCGGCCGTCCTCGGCCAGCCGGACGTCGGGGTCGACGACTCGTTCTTCCGCCGGGGCGGCGACAGCATCCTGGCCTTCGCGGTGGTCACCCGTGCCGCCGCCGCCGGGGTGACCGTCGGGCTGGCGGACCTGTTCGACACCCCGACCGCCGCCGGCCTGGCCGCGGCGGCGAGCCCGACCGAGGGCCCGGCGCCGACCGGTGCCGGCCGGGCGCCCGCCGGCCCGCCGCCCGAGCTCCCGGACCTGCTGGCCGCCGACCCGGCGGACCTGGACCGTTGGCGGGCCCGGCTGCCCGGTCTGACCGAGGTGTGGCCGCTCTCCCCGTCGCAGGCGGGGCTGCTGTTCCACCGTCTCGTCGACGGCGACGACACCCCCGACGTCTACGTGATCCAGTTCGTCCTGGACCTGCGGGGCGAGCTCGACGTCGAGCGGCTGCGCGCGGCTTCGCGGGTTCTGGTCGACCGGCACGCCATGCTGCGGGCCGCCGTCCTGTCCGACGGCGCCGCGCCCGCCCAGGCCATCGTGGCCCAGGCCGAGCCCGAGTGGTCGGTCGTCGACCTGTCCGGCTGGCCGGCCGACGAGCGGGCAGCCGAGACCCAGCGGCTGGTCCTGGCCGACCGGGCTGCGCCGTTCGACCTCGCCGCGCCGCCGCTGCTGCGCTTCCTGTGGATCCGCGGCGGGCCGGACAGCGCCCGGCTCGCGGTCTGCGCCCACCACGTCATCCTGGACGGCTGGTCGCTGCCGCTGCTGCTGCGTGAGCTCTTCGCGCTGGCCGCCCAGCGCGGCGACGCGGCCGAAGCGGGCCTGGCTGCCCGCCCGTACTCGGACTACCTGCGCTGGCTGCTGGCCCAGGACCGGGACGCGGCCAGGGCGGCCTGGCGGGCCGAGCTGGCCGGCCTGGCGGAGCCGACCCTGCTGGCCCCGGCCGGCGGGCAGGCGGCCGGCGGCGCCGCGGCCGCCGTCGAGCGCGAGGCGAGCCCGGAACTGACCGCCCGGCTGGCCGCGCTCGGCCGCGAGCGGGGCCTGACGCTGAGCACGATCCTGCGCGCAGCGCACGCGGTGCTGCTGGCCCGCGCGGTCGGCCGCGACGACGTCGTGTTCGGCGCCGCGGCCGCCGGGCGGCCCCCGGAGCTGGCCGGCGCCGACGCCATGGTCGGCCTGTTCGTCACCACCGTCCCGGTGCGGGTGTCGGTGACCGCGCGGCGGACGTTCGCCGAGCTGATGGCCGACCCGCGGGTCGCCCAGGGCCGGATGTTCGCCCACCAGCATCTCGGCCTGGCCGAGATCCAGTCCGCCGCCGGCCGCGGCGAGCTGTTCGACTGCCTGCTCGTCCTGGAGTCGTACCCGTTCGACACGACGACGCTGCTCCCGCCGGGCGGACCGCGCCTCGAGGCCGTCGACGGCCACGACGCGACCCACTACGCGCTGACCGTCCGGGTCATCCCCGGCGAGCGGCTGCGGCTGACCTTCGGCTACCAGCGGGGCGTCCTCGACGACGCGACGGTGGCGGGGCTGGCCGACCGCCTGCTCGCGCTGCTGGCACAGATCGCGGCTGACCCGGACCGCCCGGTGGGCGCCGTCGCGGCGCTGCCGGCGGCCGAGCGTGGCCTGGCCGCGCTCACCCCGGCGGCCGTCGCGGCCGGCGACGCAGAAGCCACCCTGCCCGAGCTGTTCGAGGCCCAGGCCGCCCGGACCCCGGACGCCGTCGCCCTGCGCTGGCGCGACACGGAGCTGACCTACGCGCGGCTGGACGCCCGCGCCAACCGGCTGGCCCGGCTGCTGCGCGCCCGGGGCGTCGGGCCGGAGTCGATCGTCGCCGTCGCGCTGCCCCGGTCGTGCGACCTGGTCGTCAGCCTGCTCGCCGTCCAGAAGGCCGGCGGCGCCTACCTGCCGGTCGACCCGGCCTACCCGGCCGACCGGATCAGGTTCATGCTGCGCGACGCCGCCCCGGTCTGCGCGCTGACCACCGTCGCGACCCGCGCGGAGCTGCCGGCCCGGGCCGGCGTGCCGCTGATCGCGCTCGACGACCCGCTGGTCGAGGCGGCGCTCGCCGAGCAGCCGCCGGGCCGGCCCGGGCCGGCAGGCCGGGCCCGGCCCGACAACCTCGCCTACGTGATCTACACGTCGGGCTCCACGGGCCGGCCGAAGGGCGCACTGGTCACGCACCGCAACGTGGTGCGCTTGTTCGCCGCCAGCCAGGCGCACTTCCACTTCGACGCCGCCGACGTCTGGACGCTGTTCCACTCGGTGTCGTTCGACTTCTCGGTCTGGGAGCTGTGGGGCCCGCTGCTGCACGGCGGCCGGCTCGTCGTCGTCGACCACGAGGTCACCCGTGCGCCCGAGCAGTTCCTCGACCTGCTGCGCCGGGAGTCCGTCACCGTCCTGAACCAGACCCCGTCCGCCTTCGGCGCGCTGCTGGAGGCCGACCGGGACGCCGAGCGCCGTGACCCCGGCCGCCCGGGGCTGACGCTCCGGCTGGTGATCTTCGGCGGCGAGGCGCTGGACGTCGACCGGCTGCACCCGTGGTACGAGCGACACCCGGACGACGCCCCGGTCCTGGTCAACATGTACGGGATCACCGAGACCACCGTGCACGTCACGTACCTGCGGCTGGACCGGGCCAGTGCCGCCGCCGGCCGCCGTGGCGTCATCGGTGCGCCGCTGCCCGGCCTGCGGGCCCGGATCCTCGACCGGCACCTCACCCCGGTCCCGCCGGGCGTCGCGGGGGAGGTCTACGTCAGCGGCGGGCAGCTCGCCCGCGGCTACCTCGGACGGTCCGGCCTGACCGCCGCCCGGTTCCTCGCCGACCCCTACGGCGCGCCGGGCGACCGGATGTACCGCACCGGTGACCTGGCCCAGCTGGGCCAGGGCGGGGCGCTGGAGTACCTCGGCCGCGCCGACGACCAGGTGGAGATCCGCGGCTTCCGGATCGAGCCGGGGGAGATCGAGGCCGTCCTCGCGGCCGACCCGGCGGTGGAGCGGGCCGTCGTCCTCGCCCGCGAGGACCACGCCGGCCGGCGCCGGCTGATCGCCTACGCCGTGCGCCGGGCCGGCCAGCACGTCGACGGCCTGGCGCTGCGGGCCCGGGCCGCGGCGGCCCTGCCCGACTTCATGGTCCCGGCTGCGGTCGTCGTACTGGACGCGCTGCCGCTGACCGACAACGGGAAGCTCGACCGGGCGGCACTGCCCGCGCCGGACCTGGCCGCCGCCTCGGCCTCGGGCCGGTCGGGCGGCACCGACCTGGAGCGCACGCTCGGCGCGGTGTTCGCGGCCATGCTCGGGCTGGACCAGGTCGGTGCCGACGACGACTTCGTCGCCCTCGGGGGCGACAGCATCATCGCCATCCAGCTGGTCAACCGAGCCCGCCGCGAGGGCGTCCGGCTCACCCCGCGCGAGGTCTTCGTCCAGCGGACACCGGCCGCGCTCGCCGCGCTCGTCGCCAGCCGCGAGGCAGCCTCCGGGACCGCTCCCGAGACCTCGGCCGCGCCAGCGGCCCCGGTCGGCGCGGACGCGCCGTCGTCGGCGACCGGCCTGCTCACCCCGCCGCCGATCGTGGCCCGGCTCGCCGAGTGGGGCGGCGAGATCCGGCGGTTCAACCAGGCGTTCCTCGTCCGGACGCCGGCCGGCACCGACCAGACGGCCCTGCGCGCCGCGCTGCACGCGCTGGTCGCGCACCACGACGCGCTGCGGGCCCGGCTGCTGCGACCCGCGCCCGGCGTATGGCTGCTCCAGATCGACCCCGCCGTCCCGGCGGCCGGGGCCGACCTCGCGCCGCTCACCCGCGTCGACGTCGCCGGGCTCGATCCGGCCGCGTTGCGCGCCGCGGTCGCCGCGGCCTCCGACTCGGCCGCGGGCGGCCTGGACCCGGACGCCGGCGCGGTGGTCCGCGCGGTGTGGCTCGACGCCGGCCCGACCGAGCCCGGCCGGCTGGTACTGGTGATCCACCACCTCGTCGTGGACGGCGTGTCCTGGCGGATCCTGCTGGCCGACCTGGAGACCGCCTACGATGCGGCCCACGCCGGCCGGGCCCCCGAGCTGGAGCCGGTCGGCACCTCGCTGCGCGCCTTCAGCCAGGCCGTGGCCGAACACGCCACCGCGCCCGCCCGCCTCGGCGAGCTGACCCACTGGCTCGCGGCGCTCGCCCCGGGCGCCCGCCCGTTCCCCGAACCGTCCGCCCCGGCCACGGCGCCGGACGGCTCCCGGCTGGGACCGGCCGCGGTCGGCGTCGTGGCCGACACGGCACGCCTGGTCGTCGAGCTGCCGGCGGCGGACACCGCCGCGCTGCTCACCGGTGTGCCCGCGGCCGCGAACGCCGAGGTCACCGACGTGCTGCTGGCCGGCCTGCGGCTGGCGCTGGCCGCCGCCGTGCCCGGGGGCGACGGTGAGCTTCTCGTCGATCTCGAACGGCATGGCCGGGACGAGATCGCCCCCGGCCTGGACCTGGCCCGGACGGTCGGCTGGTTCACCAGCATCGCGCCGGTCCGGCTGGCGGCGGCCGGGGCCGACGCGCGCGCGACGCTCGCCGACGTGACGGCCCGGCTGCGGGCCACCCCCGACGCGGGGACCGGCTTCGGCCCGCTGCGCTACGCGAACCCGCTCGCCGGCCCCACCCTCGCCCGGGCCGGGCAGGCCCAGGTTCTGTTCAACTACCTCGGCCGCTTCGGCGCCGAAGCCCGGGCCGACTGGGGGCTGGCGGACGAGTTCGACGCGCTCGCCGCCACCCCCGACCCGGGTCTGGGCGTGGGCTATCCGCTGACCGTCGACGTCGCGTGCGTCGAGACCGCCGACGGGCCGGTGCTGCGGGCCACCTTCACCTACCTGACGACCGTGCTGGAAGCCCAGGCGGCGAGCGGGATCGCCGCCGGCTTCGTCGACGCGCTGCGGGAGCTAGCGGCGCTCGCCCCGGCCGCCCCGGCCGCCGCGGCGACCCGGCCGGCGGAGCTCGTCACGCTCACGGCGGCCGAGCGCGACCGGCTCGCCCGCACGTTCCCGGCCGCGGTGGCCGACGTCTGGCCGCTCTCGCCGCTACAGGAGGGCCTGCACTTCCACTCGGCGCTCGACCAGACGAGCGACGCCTACACCGCGCAGTTCTGGTTCGACTTCGACCACCGGCTCGACGCCGACCGGCTGCGCCGCGCCTGCCGCGCCCTCATGGCGGTCACCCCGACCCTGCGCGCGGGCTTCCTCAGCGACGGCCTTCCCCAGCCCGTGCAGGTCATCGCGCGCGAGCTGCCCGCGCCGGTCGAGGAGATCGACCTGTCGGCCCTGGCCGAGCCCGAACGCCTGGCCGAGGCCGACCGGATCGCCGCCGGCGACCGGGCCCGCCCGTTCGATGTGACCCGTCCGCCGCTGTTCCGGCTGACCCTGATCCACCTGGCGCCGGGGCGCGACCGGCTGGTCGTCAACCGTCAGGTGCTGCTGTGGGACGGCTGGTCCGGGGCGCTCTTCGTCGAGGGCCTGCTCGACCTGTACGCCGCCGAGGGCGACCCGGCGGCCGGTCCGCCGCGGCCGGCCGGGCCGCCGCGCTGGTCCTACCGCGACTACCTGGTCTGGCTGCGCTCGCGGGACACGGCCGCAGCCGGGCGGGCCTGGCGCTGCGCGCTCGCCGGCCTCGAAGGCCCGACGCTGGTGGTGCCGGCGGCGCGGGGCCTGCCGCCGGTCGCGCCGGTCCGGATCACCGCCGAACTGCCCGAGGCGACGGCCGACGCCGCCCGCACGGCCTCCCGCGCCCACGGCGTCACCCTGAACACGATCTTCAACACCGCGCTGGCGCTGGTCCTGGCCGGCGCGACCGGAACGGACGACGTCGTGTTCGGGACGACGGTCGCCGGCCGGCCGACCGACGTCGACGGCATCGACGAGGTCGTCGGCCTGTTCCTGAACACCGTCCCGGTCCGGGTCCGGCTCGACCCGCGCGAGACGGTCGGCGAGCTGCTCGACCGCGTCGCCGGCCAGCGTCTCGACCTGCTCGACCACGAGTACCTCGGCCTCGGCGAGATCCAGCGGGCCAGCGGCCACCAGGCGCTGTTCGACACTCTCTACGTCCTGCAGAACTTCATCGACGAGGTCGCCAACGAGCAGACCACCGCCCGCCACGGCATCGTCGGCGGGGACAGCCTCGACCACACCCACTACCCGCTGACGTTCGTGCTGTTCCCCGGCGCGCGGATCACCGTGCGGCTGGAGTACCGGGCGGACGTCGTCACCACCGAGCTGGCGGAGGGGCTGTTCGCCCGGCTGCTGGCGATGGTCGACACGCTCAGCGGTGGGCTGGACGCCCGGGTCGGCTCGCTCGACCCGCTGCTGCCGGCCGAGCGGGACCGGCTGGAGCGGGACGCCGCCGTGCCGGCGCTGCCGGTCGGCGCGGACACCGTCGCCGACCTGCTGGCCGACCGGGCCGGCGGCGAGCTCCGCGACGTCGTCGGGCTGGTCCTCGGCGACGAGCGGCTGACCTACGGCGAGCTCGACGCCCGGGTGAACCAGCTGGCCCGGCTGCTGATCGCGCGCGGCGCCGGACCGGAGACCGTGGTCGCGCTCGGGCTCGGCCGGACGGTCGACATGGTCGTCGCCCTGTTCGCCGTGCTGCGCACCGGCGCCGCCTACCTGCCCCTGGAGCTGGACCACCCGTCGGCGCGCCTGCTGGAGATGGTCGCCGACGCGCGGGCGGGGCTGCTCGTCACCACCCGGGTGACGGGCCGCTACCTGGCGGGCGCGCCGGACGAGGCCGCCGGCCAGACCTGGCTGGTGCTCGACGACGACGCGGTCGCCGCCGAGCTCGCCGCGGCCCCGCCCGGTGTGCTGTCGGACGCCGAGCTCGGCGCCTTCGCCCGCGGCCGCGCCGACCGGCTCGAGCACCCGGCCTACGTGATCTACACCTCCGGCTCGACCGGCCGGCCCAAGGGCGTGGTGACTCCCTACCGCGGGCTGACGAACATGTGGCTCAACCACCGGGACGAGATCTTCGCCCCGACCGTGGCGGCGGCCCGGCGCCGGCTGCGGGTCGCGCACACCGTCTCCTTCGCCTTCGACATGTCGTGGGAGGAGCTGCTCTGGCTCGTCGAGGGCCATGAGGTGCACATCTGCGACGAGAACCTGCGTCGGGACGCCGAGGGGCTCGTCGCCTACTGCGACCGGCACCGCATCGACGTCGTCAACGTCACCCCGACCTACGCGGCCCATCTCTTCGAGGCCGGGCTGCTGGACCGGACCGAGCCCACCGAAGCACCAGCCACCGAGGGCCACCGCCACCGGCCGGCCCTGGTCATGCTGGGCGGCGAGGCCGTCGGGGACTCGATCTGGAACCGGCTGCGCGACACCGACGGGACGGCCGGCTACAACCTGTACGGGCCGACCGAGTACACGATCAACACCCTCGGCGCCGCGACGTCCGACAGCCGGACGCCGACCGTCGGGCGCCCGATCCGCAACACCCGGGTCTACGTGCTGGACCGCTGGCTGCGGCCGGTCCCCGACGGCGCCGCCGGTGAGCTTTACATCGCCGGCGACGGCCTGGCCCGCGGCTACCTCGACCGGTTCGGCCTGACCGCGACCCGGTTCGTGGCGGACCCGGTCCGGCCCGGCGAGCGGATGTACCGGACCGGCGACCTGGTCGTGCGCCGGGCCACCGACGGCAACCTGGACTTCCTCGGCCGCACCGACGACCAGGTCAAGATCCGGGGCCACCGGATCGAGCTGGGCGAGGTCACCGCCGCGCTCGACGCCCACGAGGCGGTCAGCCAGTCGGCGGTGATCGCGGCCGCGGACCCGGCGGCCCCGGGGTCCAGCCGGCTCGTCGCCTACGTCGTGCCGGCCGAGCGGTCCGCCGCCGACCGGGCCGCGACCGAGGACGACCAGGTCGGCGAGTGGCGCCAGATCTACAGCGACGAGTACGAGCGGATCCCCGCCGCCGCGCTCGTCGAGGACTTCACCGGCTGGGACTCCAGCTACGACGGCCAGCCGATCCCGCGGGCCGACATGCGGGAGTGGCGGGCGGCGACCCTCGACCGGGTGCGCGCCCTCGCGCCCCGGCGGGTGCTGGAGATCGGGGTCGGCACCGGCCTGCTGCTCGGCCCGCTCGCGCCCGACTGCGAGGCTTACTGGGGCACGGACTTCGCCGCCCCGGTCCTCGCGAAGCTGCGCGCCGAGCTGGCCGGCGCCCCGGACCGGTTCGGCCGCGTCGAGCTGCGCCACCAGCCGGCCCACGTCACCGACGGCCTCCCGGCGGCCTTCTTCGACACGGTGATCCTGAACTCGGTGATCCAGTACTTCCCGAGCGCCGGTTACCTGGCCTCGGTCCTGCGTGGCGCGCTCGACCTGCTCGCCCCGGGCGGCTCCCTGTTCGTCGGCGACGTGCGCGACCTCGGCCGGCTGCGCACCTTCCACCGCGCGGTCGAGCTGGCCCGTTCCGGCGAGGCCGGGCCTGACCCGGCCCGGCTGACGGCCGCCGTGGACCGGCGGGTCCTCCTGGAGAAGGAACTGGTCGTCGCGCCGGCGTTCTTCGCCGAGCTGGCCGCCGAGGCCGACCTGGAAGTGTCCGTGCGGGTCAAGCGGGGCCGGCTGCGCAACGAGCTGACCCGGCACCGTTACGACGTCGTGCTACGCCGGCCCGACCGGGCAGCGGACGGCGCGGCGGCTGGGGATGACCTCCTCAGGGTGGCTTGGGGCGTCGACGGAACCGATCTCATGGCGGTCGAGGCTCTCCTCGGCGCTCGCCGGCCGGCCCGCGTCCTGGTGACCGGGATCCCGGACGCCCGGATCGCCGACGAGCTGTCGCCCGCCGACCCGGCTCCCGCCGGGCCGGTCGTGGTCGAACCCGACGACGTGTACGCGCTGGCCGACGGCCTCGGCTACGAGGCTGCCCTCACGCCGCGCCCCGACGACTCCGGGCGCCTCGACGCCCTGCTCGTGCGCGGCTCGGGCCCGGCCGCCCTCCCGGCGACCCGTCCGGCCATCGACCCGGCCGCCCGGCCGACCGCCGGTACAGCCCGCACCAACGACCCGACCGCGGCCCGCGCCGCCGCCGCGCTCGTCGGGCGGCTACGGTCCGACCTCGCCGCCGTCCTGCCGGACTACCTCGTCCCGGCTGCGATCGCGGCGCTGCCGGCGATCCCGCGCAACGCCAACGGCAAGCTCGATGTCGGGGCGCTGCCGCCGGCCGAGCCAGGGGCGGCCAGCTCGGGCCGGCCCCCGGCCACCGCGCTGGAACGGCGGCTCGCCGAGGTGTTCGCCGACGTCCTCGGCCTGCCCGCCGTCGGCGCGGACGACGACTTCTTCGCCCTCGGCGGCCATTCCCTGCTCGCGACCCGGGTGGTCAGCCGGGCCAGGGCCGCCTTGGAGGTCGACCTCGCCATCCGCGACCTGTTCGACGCACCCACGGTCGAGGCGCTGGCCGCGAAGGTGGCCAGCCGCGCCGAGACCGCGCCGCGGCGCCCGCCGCTGGTCGCGGGGGAGCGGCCGGAGCGCATCCCGCTCTCGCCGGCGCAGCGGCGCCTCTGGCTGGTCGACCGCCTGGCCGGCGGTACCGACGCGTACAACTACCCGCTCGCGTTCCGGGTCGCCGGCCGGCTCGACGTCGCCGCGCTACGCGCCGCCGTCGCCGACCTGGTCGGGCGGCACGAGTCGCTGCGGACCGTCATCGCCGTCGCCGACGGCGAGCCCTACCAGCGGATCCTGGACCCGGCCGCCGCGCGGCCCCGCCTCGACGTCACCGACTGCGCGCCGGACGAGGTGACCGCGTGGATCACCCGGGCGGTGGCCGAGCCCTTCGACTTGTCCGCCGAGGTGCCGCTGCGGCTGGCGGTGCTGCGCGGGCCGGACGACGACGCGCTCGTCGTCGTGCTGCACCACATCGTCACCGACGAGTGGTCGGACCGGCCGTTCCTGCTCGACCTGGACACCGCCTACTCGGCCCGGCTGGCCGGGCGCGCGCCGGACTGGGCGCCACTCCCGGTCCAGTACGCCGACTACGCCCTCTGGCAGCAGGCGCTGCTCGCCGGCCAGGACGCGGGCGGCAGCCTCGCCACCCGCCAGCGCGCGTTCTGGCTGGAGGCGCTGCGCGGTCTGCCCGACGAGATCCCGCTGCCGCTGGACCGGCCGCGCCCGGCCGTCCGCGACGGCGCGTCCGGGCGGGTCGTGCGGGTGCTGCCCGGCCCGGTCGCGACCGGGCTGCGGGCGCTGTGCGCCGAGACCGGCACGAGCATGTCGATGCTCGCCCACGCGGCGCTGGCCACCCTGCTGCACCGGCTGGGGTCCGGCGTCGACATCCCGATCGGCGTGCCCGTCGCCGGGCGCGCCGACGCCGCGCTCGAACGCCTCGTCGGCTTCTTCGTGAACACGCTGGTGATCCGGTCCGACCTGGCCGGCGACCCGACGTTCCGGGACCTGCTCGGCCGGACCCGTCAGACCGATCTGGCCGCGTTCGACCACCAGGACCTGCCGTTCGAGGACGTCGTGGCCGCGGTGAACCCGCGCCGCGTCCTCGGGGTCAACCCGCTGTTCCAGGTGATGGCGGGCTACCACCACCTGGCCGACGACGACCGGGAGCTGCTCGGCGGGCCGGTGGCCTTCATCAACCCCGAGGTCGGGACCGCCAAGTTCGACCTCGACGTGACGTTCGTCGACCGGGCCGCGCGGGGCGAGGTCACCGTGCTGGTCGAGTTCGCCACCGACGTCATCGAGCCGGTCGGCGGCGCCCGGCTGGCCGACCGGCTGTCGCGGCTGCTGGCCGAGATCGTCCGGGACCCGGACCGTCCCATCGGCCGGCTGGAGATCGTGGACGACGCCGAGCGCGCGGCCGCCCTGCGCGCCGCCGCCGGGCCGGCCCGGGCGCTGCCCGCCGCCGGTGGGGCGACCGTCCCGGAGCAGCTGGACCGGGCCGTGGCCGCGCATCCCGACCGGGTCGCGCTGGTCACCGGCGCGGGCCGGACGACGTTCACCCAGCTCGCGGCCGAGGTCGACCGGATCGCCGGGCTGGTGCGCCGGCTCGACGCCGGACCGCAGGCCCTCGTCGCGCTCGCGCTGCCGCGCGCCCGGATGGTCCCGACGATCTTCGGGGTGCTGGCGGCCGGCGCGAGCTACCTGCCGATCGACGTCGAGCAGCCGGCCGACCGGCTGGCGTTCCTGCGCGCCGACGCGGCGCCGGTGGCCGTCCTCACCACGCGAGCCCTCGCCGGCCGGCTGCCGGCCGGGCCGGGCACCGTGCTCGTCCTGGACGAACTCGACCTGGAGGCCTCCGGCGACCGGGCCACGGCGGCGCCCGACCCGGACGCGGCGGCCAGCGTCATCTACACCTCCGGGTCGACCGGCGTCCCCAAGGCGGTCATCGGCACCCACCGGGGCCTGGCCAACCTGTTCGCCTCGCACCTGGTCGACCTCATCGCGCCGGTCGAGCGCGCCGCCGGTCCCGACCGGGGCGCCCAACGCGTGCTGCACGCGGCCTCGTTCAGCTTCGACGGCTCGTGGGAGCCGCTGCTGTGGCTGCTGGCCGGGCACGAGACGCACGTCGTCGACGAGGCCGTCGCGCGGGACGCAGCTGCCCTCGTCGACTACGTCGAGCGGACCCGGGTCGACGTGCTCGACCTGACCCCGACCTACCTGCAGGAACTGATGAGCCACGGGTTCCTGCGGCCCGAGGGCCACCGGCCGGGCGTCCTGCTCGTCGGCGGCGAGGCGACGCCGCCACCGCTGTGGGAACGGCTGCGCGCGCTGCCCGGGATGGTCGTCCATGACCTGTACGGGCCGACCGAGTACTCCGTGGACGCCTACGGCTGGCACAGCACGGGCGCCGACCCAGGCTGGGCCGCGCCCCTCGCCAACACCCGGGCCTACCTGCTCGACGGGGCGCTCGCGCCGGTCCCGGACGGGGTCGCCGGTGAGCTTTACCTGTCCGGGCCGGGCCTCGCCCGTGGCTACCAGCGCCGCGCCGGCCTGACGGCGGCCCGGTTCGTCGCCGACCCGTTCGGGGCTCCCGGCGACCGGATGTACCGCACCGGCGACCTGGCCCGGCGCCGGCCCGGCGGCTCGCTCGTGTTCCTTGGGCGCGCGGACGACCAGGTCAAGGTGCGCGGCTTCCGGGTCGAGCTCGGGGAGATCGAGCGGGTGCTGGACGCCGTGCCCGGCGTCGCGGCGGCGGCGGTCTGGTTCCGTCCGGATGCCCCGCCCGCGGTCCAGCTCGTGGCCTACCTGGTGCCGGCCGCGGCGGCCGGGGCGGACCCGGCTGGGGCGGCCCGGGCGCAGGTCGCCCGGGTGCTCCCGGCGTACATGGTCCCGCAGGCGTTCGTCACGCTGGACCGGCTGCCCCGCACGGTCAACGGCAAGCTGGACCGCCGGGCGCTGCCCGAGCCGTCCGCGCCGGCGACGGCCGCCGGGCGGCGGCCCCGCGACACCCGCGAGGAGCTGCTCGCCGATCGGTTCGCCGCCGTGCTCGGGGTCGAGCGGGTCGGCGTCGACGATGACTTCTTCGCCCTCGGCGGGCATTCGCTGCTCGTGATGCGGCTGTGCGCGGCGGTCCGGTCGGCCTTCGGGCTGGAGATCACGCCGCGGGCGGTCTTCGAGGACCCGACCGTCGCCCGGCTCGCCCGCCGGCTCGACCAGGCCGGTACCGCGAGCCCGGCTGTCAGCCGCCGGCCGCGCCCGGTGAACCCGCCGCTGTCGTTCGCGCAGCGCCGGCTGTGGGTGGTCGGGCAGGTGGAGGGCCCGAGCCCGACCTACAACATCCCGATCACCTGGCGGCTGACCGGCCCGCTGGACCTGGCCGCGCTGCGCGCCGCGGTGCACGACGTCGTGGCCAGGCACGAGGCGCTGCGGACCATCTTCCCCGCGCCCGGCGGCGAGCCGGTCCAGTGGGTCCTCGACCCGACCGACACGGAGATCCCGTTCGACGTCGTCGAGTGGTCGGCCCAGCCCGGCGCCTCGGCCGCCGAGCCGGCCGTGGGCGACCCGGCGCTGGCGGACGTCCTCGCCCGGGTCGCGGCCTACGCGTTCGACCTGGAGCGCGAGGCACCGATCCGGGTGACCGTCGTGCGCTGCTCGCCGAAGCTGCACCTCGCCCAGGTGCTGATCCACCACATCGCCGCCGACGAGGGCTCCGACCGTCCGCTGGCCCGCGACCTGTCCGCCGCCTACCGGGCCCGGGCCGCCGGCCTCGTGCCGGACTGGGCGCCGCTGCCGGTCCAGTACGTCGACTACACCCTGTGGCAGCAGGAGCTGCTCGGCGACGAGGCCCTGGCGACGAGCCCGGCCGCCCGGTCCCGGGCGTTCTGGGCCGAGGCGCTGGCTGGCCTGCCCGCCCAGCTGGCACTGCCGACCGACCGGCCCCGGCCGGCCGAGCCGAGCCACATTGGCGGGATCGTCGAGGCGGCTCTCGACGCCGACCTCCTCGGCGCGCTGCGCGGCACCGCCCGGGCACACGACGTCAGCCTGTTCATGGTGCTGCGGTCGGCGGTCGCGGCCGTGCTGCACCGGCTCGGCGCGGGCGAGGACATCCCGATCGGCAGCCCGGTCGCGGGCCGGGCCGACGCCGCCCTCGACGACCTCGTCGGCTTCTTCCTCAACACCCTGGTCCTGCGGACCGACCTGTCGGGCGACCCGTCGTTCGGCGAGCTGCTGGGCCGGGTCCGCGCCGGCGACCTCGCCGCGTTCGACCACCAGGAGCTGCCGTTCGACCGGGTGGTGGACGCCGTGAACCCGCCCCGCCTGCTCGCCCGCCACCCGCTGTTCCAGGTCATGATCGTCTATCTGGCCGCCTCCGACACCGTCGACGAGCTGGCGCTGGACGCCGTCAGCGCCCGCCCGGAGCCGGTGCGCCGGGCGAGCGCCAAGTTCGACCTGTCCTTCGACTTCGTCGAACGGGCCGGGCCCGACGGCGGGATGACGCTCGGCGTCGCCTACAGCGACGACCTGTTCGACCGGTCGACCGCCGAGCGGATCGCCGAGCTGCTGCGCCACGTGCTCGCCGCCGTCGCGGCGGACCCGGCGACACCGCTGAGCGCGCTGAAGATCCCGGACGTCGGGCTGGAGGTCCTGGCCCGGCCGGTGGACCTCGTCGCGCGGCCACCGGCGGCGCCCTCCGTCGAGGTGGTCGCGCCGGCGTCGCCGCGGCCGCCCGCGAACGAGATCGAGACCGCCCTGGTCGCCGCGTTCGCCACGGTGCTCGGCGTCGACGACGTCGGCGTCGACGACGACTTCTTCACCCTCGGCGGCGACAGCATCGTCGCGATGCGGCTGGTCAACCGGATCCGGGCCGCCGGCCTCACCGTGACCCCGCGGCTGCTGTTCGGCCACCGCACACCCGCGACGCTCGCCACGGTGGTCCGCCACCGGGCGCCGTCGCCGTCGGCCGCCGGTGGCGGGGCGACCCGGCGTCCCGCCGCCGGCCCCGACGACCGCGAGCCGGCCGGGATCGTCCTGGTCCCGCCGACGCCGGCGCTGCTCGCGGCGCGGGCGCGGGACACCGGGCCCGGCGGCGCGACGTTCGCCTCGTTCTCCTCGCCCGTGCTGCTGTGCACCCCGGCGGGCCTGGACCTGGCGACGCTCACCGCCGCCGTCGCGACGGTCGTCGACCACCATGACGTGCTGCGCGGCCGGCTCGTCCGCTCGGACCGCCCCGGCCCGCGCCCGGCCGGAGCCCCGGCGACCAGCGCCGACGGCGGACCGGCCTGGTCACTGGCGATCGCCCCGCGTGGCGGCGTCGACGTCCGGTCCTGGGTCCGCCGGGTCGACGTTGCCGACCTCGCCGCGGGCGACGGCTTCGGCGGCGCGCGCGGGCGGGCGCTGATCCAGGGGCTCGCCGCGGCGGCCAACGCCGAGCTCGATCCCGACGGCGGCCAGACCATCCGGGCGGTCTGGCTCGACGCCGGCACCGCGCGGCCGGGCCGGCTGCTGCTGATCATCCATCACGCGCTGATCGACGGCGTGTCCTGGCCGATCGTGCTGGAGGACCTCGCGGCGGCGGCGGGCGCCCTGGCGGCCGGCAAACGGCCCGAGCTCACGCCCGTGCCGGTGTCGTTCGCCGGCTGGGCCCGTGGCCTCGACGAACAGGCCCGTGCGTCGCGCACGGACCAGCGGCTGGCCTTCTGGCTGGACCTGCTCAGCCGCGCCACCCCCGCGCCCTGGGCAGGCTCGGCCCAACCGGTGGAGCCTGCGACGGTCACCGTGAGCCTGCCACCGGCGCGGGCGGCGGCACTGCTCTCGACGGTCCCCGCCGCCTTCGGGGTGGGGGTGGACGAGCTGCTGCTCGCGGCCCTGTCCGTGGCCGTGGCCGAGCAGGCCGGCCCCGGCCCGTCGGGGACGGTCGTCGCGGTGCAGGCCCACGGGCGCCAGGAGCACGTCGTCGACGACCAGGACCTGTCCCGGACGGTGGGCTGGCTCGCCGAGATCTTCCCGTTCCTGCTGGAGCACGCGGCCGGGGACGGCGCCCCCCTGGGCGACCGGTCGCTCGACGCGGCCGTCGCCCGGGTGCACGCGCTGATGGAGCGGATCCCAGAGGGCGGAACGGATTACAGCATGCTGCGCTTCCTCAATCCCCACACCGCGCCGCTCCTCGCCGCGGCGCCCCTGCCGACGGTCTACCTGAACTACGTCGGCCGGCTGACCCGCGGCGAGATCGCGGACTGGACGGTCGCCGAGGAGGACGAGGAGCTCTTCGCCGACTGGAACTCCGACCAGCCTGACCCCTTCGCGCTGAACGTGATCGTGCGAGTCGTCGACGGCCCGGCCGGCCCCGAGCTGACCGCGCGGTGGACCTCCGGCCCGGCTGGCCCGGCGGGCCCCGTCGTCGCCGGTCTCGCGGCCGGGTGGCACCGGGCGCTCGACGCGCTCGCCGCCCGCGCCGCGCGGCTCGGGCCGCCCACCCCGGCGGCCGCCGCCGGCCGCGGCTGATCCCAGACCACGACCGCGGGCCGGGACCGGCCCGCGGCCAACCCGAAAGAGAACCAAGGTGCGAGACACTCTGCATGCCCGGGCGGTGAGTGCCGCCGGCGCGGCCGGTTCCCTCCACGAGGAGGCGCTGGACCTCGCCATCGGCCTGATGCCGAAATGGGGCGCCGGCGCCGCCCGCGACCTGATCGCGACCCTGCGGTCCGAGGCCGAGCCGTTTCCGTGCGTCTTCGCGGTGGCCGCCGCCAACAGCGGCGGGCTGCGGTTCGGCTTCGTCGACGACCTGTCCGACGAGCGGACCTGGTCGGTGCTGCCCGACATCCTCGCCAGCTACCTCGCGACCTACCAGTCGATCTCGCGGAACACCTCCCTGGTCGTGTTCTTCGGGTCCGGCAACGGGACGGTCGGGCAGGAGAGCGACGACGTCCTCGGGTACGAGCGGCGGTTCTGGTCGCTGCTGCGCTACCTGCACGACAGCGACGGCGAGCCCTGGCCGTCGGACATCCCGACCGACACCGACGACCCGGCCTGGGAGTTCAGCTTCCGCGGCTCCCCGATCTTCGTCGTCTGCAACACGCCGGCCCACCGCCGGCTGCGCAGCCGGAGCAACCCGGTCTTCAACATCACGTTCCAGCCGCGCTGGGTCTTCGAGGGGCTGGCACCGACCACCCCGCGGGGCGCGGCGGCCCGGAAGGTCATCCGCGAGCGGCTGCGGCGGATGGACGAGGTGGACTCGACCCCGCTGCTGGGCTCGTACGGCGACCCGGCGAACCGGGAATGGAAGCAGTACTTCCTGCGTGACGACGCCTCGGTCGCCGCCGGGTGCCCGTTCCGGGCGAGGTGGGAGGCCGCCGGCGGGCCGGCCGCCGGAGGCCACTCGGGCGAGACCAAGGAAGCGCACGGGCAGGCGGCTGCCGGCGGGCTGGCCGCCGCGCCGGCCCACGACGAGCCGGCGCCCCGCCTGTTCAAGGTGGTCGTCAACCAGGAGCAGCAGTACTCGGTGTGGCCCCAGGAGCGCCGCAACGCGCTCGGCTGGTTCGACACGTTCGTGACGGGGACCCGGAGCGAGTGCCTGGACAGCATCGAGCTGGCCTGGGGCGACCTGCGGCCGCGCAGCCTGCGGCGCCGCATGTCCGCGACCGCCGGGCGCACCGCCGCGACGGGCGCCGGAGCGCGGGCGCGGGCTGGCCGGCCCGGCGCGGTCGCCGCGCGGGACCGAGTCTCCGTCTGACGACGGCCCGGGCGTCGTCGAGCGGCGCCCGCCCGCCACTGTGGAACCGAAGGGAACACTGACGATGGTCGCGAGCCGGCCTGCCACACCCACGCCGTCCCACCCGCCCCGCGACGACGCCCCGGGCGGCCACGAGCCCGCGGCCGCCGCGCACGGTCCCGCGCCGCTGTCGTCGGCCCAGCGCCGGTCGTGGTTCCTGCACCGGCTCGCCCCCGACAGCAGCGCCTACCACCTGTCGGTGGGCGCCCGTCTCACCGGCCCGCTCGACCTCGAGGCTCTGACCGCGGCGTTGCGCGACGTCGTCGACCGGCACGAGACTCTGCGGACCGTCTACCCGGCCGACGCGGCCGGCGGGCCGACGCAGGTCGTCCTCGACCGCCCGGCCGCCGAGCTGTTCACCGTCACCTTCCAGGACCTGACGGCGCGGCCGGCGGCCGCGGTGCGGGCGGCGATGGCGGCCTTCGGGCGGGAGCCGATCGACCTCGGCGGGCAGATCCCGCTGCGCGCTTTGGTGGCGCGGGTCGGGCCGGACGAACATGTCCTGTACCTGGTGCTCGCCCACATCGCCGCCGACGACCCGAGCTTGGCGATCCTGTTCGCCGATCTCGCCGCGTGCTACCGGGCCCGGTGCCAGGGCGGCCGGCCCGAGCCGGGAGCGCCGTCGGCCCGGTATGCCGATCATGCCCGGCGCGAGGGCACGGCCGAGCAGCTGACCGAGGTCACCCGCCACCTGTCGTGGTGGCGTGACGCGCTCTCGCCGCCACCGCCGCTGCTCGCCGCCGCGCTGGCCGGCGCCCGCGACGACCGCGAGCCGGCGCCGGCCCGACACCCGGACCTGGCGGATGCCGACCGTCCGGCACTGCGCCGCGAGGTGACGCTGACCGCCGAGGTCACCCGGCGGCTGCGCGCCCTCGCCGTCGCGCACCAGACCTCCCTCGCCGACGTCCTGCTCGCCGCCGGAATGGTCCTGCTGCACCGCTCCACCGGCGAGACGGACATCGCCGTCGGCACCTCCGTCACCGATCGCCCGCACACCGGGCTGGAGGGCGTGGTCGGGAACTTCGCCAACACGGTCGTGCTGCGGGCCCGGGTCGACGCCAGGCGCACGTTCGGCGCGCTGGTCGAGGCGGTGCGCGAACGCAGCTTCGCGGCCAGGGCCCGCCGGGAGGCGCCGTTCGACGAGGTCGTCCGGGCGCTGCGCGACGACCAGGGCAGGTGTGCCGCGAGTGCCAGGCCCGAGGGCTCGCCCGGCCGCCCGCTGGGCCCGGGCCTCGTCGGTGGCACCGGCGGGGGCCTCTTCGACGTTGCGTTCTCCCACCGCTCGCGGCTGCTGCCCGACGTCGCCCTGCCCGGCCTGAGCGTCGAGGAGCTCGGGCTGGAGAACGGTGCCGCGCGCTTCCCGCTGGTCCTGACCGCGCAGGACGACCCGGACGCCGTCACGGTCGCCGTGGCCGTCGACGCCACCGTCTTCACGGCCGCGGCCGCGGACCGGCTGGTCGGCCGGTTCGCCCGGTTGTGCGAGCAGGCCGATGAGCACGTCGTGGTCGGCGAGCTCGACGCCCTGTCCGCCGCGGAGCGCCGGCTCGTCGTCGACGACTGGCCGAGCGGGCCGGTGAGCCCGCTCGTCGAGCGCTCGCTCACCGGCCTGGTGGCCGACCAGGCCCAGCGGGCGCCCGACGCGCTCGCGGTGGTCGGCCTCGACGGTGACGGTGGCCCCGCCGTCACGCTCAGCTACGGCGAGCTCGAACGACGGGCCGAAGAGGTGGCCGCCCGGCTGCGCGCCGCGGGGGTCGGCCCCGAGGTCACCGTCGGGGTCTGCGTCCCGCGGTCCGCCGCGCTCGTGGTCGCCCTGCTCGGCGTCCTGCGGGCCGGCGGCGCCTTCGTGCCGCTGGAAGCCAGCTGGCCGGCCCGGCGCGTCGTGGCCGTCGCCGGCGGTGCCGGGATCGCGGCGGTGGTCACCGGGGCTGGCGTCGCCCTGCCCGAGCTGCCCACGGCCGGTCCACCCGGCGTTCCGTCGACCGGGACCGTGCCGGTGATCCGCCTCGACCCCGCCGGCCGGCCTGCTGGAGTGCACGACGGCGTCGAGGCCACGGCCACCGATCTGAGCGCGGACCCGGGCCTGGTCGAAGACCCGAGCGGTGGCGTCGACCTGGAGAACCTCGCGTACGTGATCTACACCTCCGGGTCGACCGGGACGCCGAAGGGCGTGATGATCCGCCATCAGGCGATCTGCAACCGGCTGCGCTGGCAGGCCGACCTGCTGGGTCTCACGGCCGGCGACGTCCTGCTGCACAAGGCGCCGCTGGGCGTCGACATCTCGGTCAACGAGATCTTCCTGCCGCTGACGGCCGGGGCGCGCCTCGTCGTCGCGCCGCCGCGGGCCGAGAGCGACCCGGACGCGCTGCTGGAGATCATCCGCGAGCACTCCGTGACGTTCTGCTACGTCGGGACGTCCCTGCTCGACGCGATGCTCGGCCGCCCGGACGCCGCGGTGGCCGGGCTGTCGCTGCGGTACGTCTGGTGCGGCGGCGAGGTGCTGCCCGACGAGCTGTACCGCCGGTTCCGGGACCGGTGGGACGCGCGGATGTTCCACGGCTACGGGCCGGCCGAGGCGACGATCGGCGTCTCCTGCCGGGTGTTCGAGCCAGGCGGCGCAGCCCCGCGCGTCTCGATCGGCCGGCCCAACCCGAACACCCAGATCCGGATCCTCGACGACGAGTACAACCCGGTGCCGGTGGGCGCGGTCGGCGAGCTGTTCATCAGCGGTCTGCCCCTCGCGCGGGGCTACCTCAACGACCCGCGCCGCACGGCGGACCGGTTCATGCCCGACCCGTTCAGCCCGGTGCCGGGCAGCCGGATGTACGCGACCGGGGACCTGGCCCGGTTCCGCCCCGACGGGGAGATCGAGTTCCTGGGCCGGGCCGACAACCAGGTCAAGATCCGCGGCTTCCGGGTGGAGCCGGAGGAGATCGAGCACGCGCTGGCCCGCCACCCCGGCGTGCGCCAGGCCGTCGTCGTGCTAGCCACCGCCCGGGCCGGCACGGACGAGCTGCGGGCGTACTACCTGGCCGAGGGCGACGCCGCCCCGCCCACGGCCGCCCAGCTGCGGGCCTGGCTGTCCGAGCGGCTGCCCCGCCACCTGGTCCCCGATGTCTTCGTCCCGGTCGGCGAGCTGCCGCGCACGGCGGCCGGCAAGACCGACCGGCGCGCGCTCGCCGCGCTCGGCTCCCCGGCACCGGATCCCTCGGGCGCCGAGCACCTCGCCCCGGCCGCCGGCCTGGAACAGCTCGTCGCCGACGTCTGGTCCCAGGTGCTGGGGGTCGAACGGGTCGGGGCCGACGACGACTTCTTCGGGCTCGGTGGCCACTCGCTGCTGCTGATCCGGGTGCAGACCCAGCTGGAGGCGCGCCTCGGCCGGCGGGTCGCGCTGCCCGACCTGTGCGCCCACACCACCGTCGAGCGGCTCGCCCGCCGGCTGGACGCCGTGCGGGCCGACGCGGACGGCCCGGGTCGCGATGCCTGAGCGCCCGCGCCTGACTGGCTGCCCCCGCGCCCCCCACCATCCCCGCCGGAGGAGGAACCGATGACCCCGGACCAGACGACGACGACGCTGGCCGAGCTCACCAGCCCGGACCACCCACTCGACCCGGCACCCGCGGCCGGCCCCGACGACGCGCGGACCCTGACCGCCGGTGGGGACGACCTGGTCCGCCGGGTGGAGGCCGCCCAGCGCGGCGCGGGCGCGCACGCGCTGGTCCGTGCCTTCGCGGCCAACCCGGCGTTCCGGGCCGCCGAGTGGGAGGAGCTGACCACCGAGTCGGACCCCTACCGGCGCCCGGTCCGGCCCGCCGACCTGGGCTGGCTGGACTACGCCACCGAGCTGGCCGCCGCCGACGTGCTGAAGCTCTCCGGCCTGCTCGGGCACCGGATGCTGCGCAACATCTACGACGCCGACCTGCTCTACCTGCCGCCGAGCCGCAGCGAGGCGGCCGACCGGGACGGCGCCGACTTCTACGGCCCGGCGAACCGGCTGCGCGGCGCGCTCGCCCAGCCGGTCCTCGAACGCCACCTGTTCTCCTTCCTGGCCTCGGCCCGGCCATCCTCGCCCGGCGGCCGGCTCGGTGGGCTGCTGGGCGACCTGCACGGGTACTGGGAGGAACGCCGCGACCACCCGGGAGACGCGTTCGCGGTCCTGCGCGGCACCCTCGACCGGCGCGAGGCGACGACGTTCGCGCTGCTGCAGCTCTCGGCCTTCCTGCCGGCGGCGCGCACGGCGGTCGGGCGCGGCGCGCTCGGCGAGTACGACCTCGCCCAGCCCGCCGCCCGGGCCCTGCTCCTCGCCCACTACCAGCGCTGGGTGGCGGGCTCGGCCAGCTGGGCGGCCCTGCTCGCCGCGGCGGGGCTCACCGCGTCGGTCGGCGCCTACTGGCAGCTGTACCTGAACACGTCGCTGGCCCGCGGCAACCACAGCCACCAGCTGTCCCGGTCGCCGCTGCGCCACGCCGAGCTGCTCGGCGCGTTCACGCACCAGCTCGTCGACGAGTCGGTCACCGCCGAGTCCTGGGCGGACGCGGTCGAGGACGGCCTCGGCGACCGGCCCGCCTTCTTCGCCCAGCCGGTGCCGCTGGCCACCCCGGCCGCGCTCGACGAGCTGGTCGGCGCGCTGCTGGCCCCGCTGCTCGCGGTGTCCGGCGACGCGGCGCTGACCGCGTTCCACGCGGGCTTCGCCGACGCGGCCCAGCTCGCCCGGCTGTGGGACCGCGACCTCGCCGCGCAGCTGGCCTGGGCGGACGCGATTGAGGAACACAAGGCGAAGGCGCGGGCCATCGACGCCTACCTGACGGCCGAGGGCATCGAGGTCGATCTGGACACGTTCGTCGAGTCCTGCGACGAGACGTCGACGACGCATGTCCACGACGAGCACCGGCTGGTCATGATCGAGTCCGGCGACATGCATTTCTGGAACAACGTCACGCACAAGATCTCGCTGAGCGACGGCGACAAGATTCTCATCCCGAAATCGCGGCTGCACGGGTCCACCGTGCTTTCTGGGGTGTGTACGTACCACCAGCCGATCATTCCGGACGACATGTACCTGAGGTTCTAGGCCCGGCGGAGCGCCGCCTGTTTCATCGCCGACAGATGGGAATGGTTGTGAGTTCGCGCTATGAGGACGGTCTGGCGCCCGTCGGGACGGCCGGCGAGGGCACGGTGCTCGAGGACTGGAACGACTTCAGGGTGCCCGCGTCCACCACGACCGTCGCCGAGCTGTTCACCGCCCAGGTACGGCGCTCACCGGACGCGCCCGCGCTGGTGGCGCCGCAACGGCGGCTGACCTACCGGGAGCTCGGGGCCCGGGTGTTCCAGCTCGCCAGGGCGCTGCGCGCGCGGGGCCTCGGCCCGGAGGACGTCGTCGGCATCCGGCTCGCGCGGTCGGCGGAGATGGTCATCGCGGTGCTCGCGGTGATGGCCGCCGGCGGCGCGTTCGTCCCGGTCGAGCCGGCCTGGCCCGAGGCGCGCCGCCGCCAGGTGCTCGCCGAGGCGCGGGCCCGGCTGGTCGTGACCGGTCCGGACGCGGTGTCCTCGTCCGGCGCGCTGGTGGACGGTCTGCCCGCGGTCCTGGCCAGCCTGGCCGCCTGGCCCTGGGACGGTCAGTCCCGCGAGCCGCTCGATCTGCCGATTCCCTCGGCAGGGCTGGCCTACGTCATGTTCACCTCCGGGTCGACCGGGACCCCGAAAGGGGCGATGATCCGCCAGGACGCGATCGCCGAGCGGCTGCGGTGGCAGGCCACGGACCTGTTCGGGTTCGGGCCGGATGACGCGTCCCTGTTCAAGGCGCCGCTGTCGTTCGACATCTCCATCAACGAGATCCTGCTGCCGCTGGTCTGCGGCGGCCGGGTTGTCGTGGCGGGGCCGGACGGTGAGATCGACCCGGGCTATCTGGTCGATCTGATCGAGCAGGAGCGGGTCACCTTCGTCTATCTCGTGTCCTCGATGCTGGACATTCTCCTGGAGGCGGCGGAAGGGACGTCGGCGCTCGGTTCGCTGCGCCACGTCTGGTGCGGGGGAGAGGTGCTGACGCCCGCGCTCTTCGCCCGTTTCCGCGCCCAGCTCGGTACCGCGCTCTACCACGGGTACGGCCCCGCCGAAACCACGATCGGCGTTTCCCACGTGATCTACCGGGACAGCGCGGAGCGTCTGGCCGCGTCGATCGGCCGGCCCAATCCGCATACCCAGCTCCACCTGCTCGACGACCGGCTGGAGCCGGTGCCGGGCGGCGCGGTCGGTGAGCTGTACGTGGCCGGTTTCCTGCTCGGCCGCGGCTATGTGCACAACCCGGCGATGACCGCCGCGCGTTTCGTCGCCGACCCGTTCGCCGGCGGCGGCGCGCGGATGTACCGGACCGGGGACCTCGCCCGCTGGAACGCCGCCGCCGGCTGGCTGGAGTTCGTGGGGCGCACCGACAACCAGGTGAAGATCCGAGGGATGCGGCTGGAGCTGGAGGAGGTCGAGGCCGCGCTCGCCGCGCACCCCTGGGTGCGCCGGGCGGCGGTCGTGCTCTCCCAGGAGGCCGCCGCGCCCCGGCTGCTCGCCTTCGTCGTCCCCGACGCGGACCGCGCCGGCGTCGGCCGGGCCGGCTCCGGGCCAGGAGCGGCGGCGGTCGCCGGCGACCCGGTCGTCGGCGAGGTGCTGGCCTGGTGCGCCGCCCAGCTACCCCAGTACATGGTGCCGAGCGTCGTGACCGTGCTCGACACCCTCCCGGTCACCGCTGGCGGCAAGGTCGACCGCCGAGCCCTGACGCCGCCGCCAGCCGCCCACGCGTCCGTGCGCGGCTAGCGGGCCTCCGGTGCCCGCGCCGGATTTGTTCGCGTTGGGGCTGGACGGGAGCGTCTCGATCCACTTAACTAAGCCTTACTTAAATCTCGCTGGTCACGTCGGGCCCTTGAACGCTCTGGCCGCCCACGTCCCGCGCCGAGGCCGCGGCTCGCGCCCGGCCACGGCTGCCGGCGCGCAACTCCACCACGCCCCGCGTGCCGTTAGCGCGCGGCCTGACCATGAAACGAGAAGGCAGTGCGACACGGACTGAGACTCCTCCTGACGGTGCTGCTCGCCGTCGCCGCGGTGGCCACGGCCGCCGGCTGCGGCAGCAGCGATGGCAGCGGCGGCGCAGGGACGGTGGCGTCAGCGAGCGCGGCGGCGGGCAGCTTCCCCGTCACCCTGAAGAACAAGTTCGGCACGACAGTCGTCCCGGCCCAGCCGAAGCGGATCATCGCGCTCAGCTATGAGGAGGACACCCTGGCGACGCTCGGCATCACGCCGATCGCGTACGCGCGGAACCCGTACAAGCCCGACGGCGTCTTTCCCTGGCTGTCCGGAAAGATCGACCTGTCGAAGAGCACGGCCCTCGACACCAGCGGCGACCTGAACCTCGAGCAGATCGCCTCGCTGCACCCGGACCTGATCCTGGCCACGAACTTCTACGGCCTCGAGGACTACTACGGCAAGCTTTCGAAGATCGCGCCGACCGTCGGCTACACGGATGACGCCGGCATCGCGACCTGGCAGGAGAACAGCACCATCATCGGCAAGGCCGTCGGTCGTGCCGCCGATGAGCAGAAGGCGATCGCCGCGACCGAGAAGACCATCCAGGACGCCAGGTCGAGCCTGCCCGGCCTGGCCGGCAAGACCTTCAGCTACTCCTTCTACTACGAGTCCGGCGGCCTGGCGGTGATCGACGACCCGAAGACGGTGTCGGTGCAGCTCTACTCCGAGCTCGGGATGAAGCTCGCGCCAGGCGTGACCGCCAACGTGGTCGACCGGGAGCTGAGCATGGAGAAGCTCGGGGCGCTCGACGCCGACTTCATGCTGGTCGGCTACGCGGCGCCTGAGCTGAAGACCGAGATGGACGCCAACAAGCTGTTCACCGACATCCCGGCGGTGCGGGCGGGACGGGTGCTGGAGGTCGACGCGTTCACCGCGGGCGCGGTCAACAACCCGACGATCCTCAACATCCCATGGCAGCTGGAGCAGCTCAAGCCGGTCCTGGCCAAGGCCGCGGCGACCACCTGACCGTCCTCGGGCGGTCTGGTGGACGGGCCCGGCGTAGGCTGGTGCTGTTGGCGAACAGTTGGCCCGGACGGGCTGCCGCGCCTCGCCATCGCGGTCCCGTTGAGCCTCCTGTCTCGACGTTGGGCACCTCGGTGGCCTCTCTCCTCTGTGAAGGCCCTCATGTCCGCTGAGAACGGTTCCGCGCCTTCCGCCGCTCCGCCCGCCACGTCGCCGGCGGTGCTCGGTAGCCGATACGGTACGTGCGACGGCAAGGCCGCGCTCGCCCGGGAGACCAGCCCGGGCAGCTGGCAGGTCAAGGTGCACGATCCCAAAAGTCCCCAGGCGGGCCACGACGGCTGGGTGATGATCGGCCGCGACTGGCCGTCGCTCGCAGAGGCCTCCGCCGCCACCGGCCTGTCCTGAGCCCTGGCTAGTCCGCGGGCCCCTGGCCGGGCGGCCTCCTGCGCGTCTCCGAGCTGCACCATCAGCATCCCGGTCGCCTGGTGGACCTCGGCTCGGTACAGCCCGAGGGTGTCCTGCGGGCCCAGCCCTGACCGCCGGCCGGTCAGGCTGGGCGAGGCGCCGGCCGGCGGGTCGAGGAGCGTCAGCGCCGCGACGTCCGCGACGATCTACGCGTCCGCCAGCGTGTCGTCGCCGAGCGGCCCGGGCCGCCCGCACAGGAGATCGAGAGCGCCCAGGCGGACTGCGCCGATCTGCAGCGGGAACGCGAAGACCGCCCGGAAGCCGGCGGCCAGCACGGCGGGGGCGAACATCGGCCAGCGACGCTCAGGCTGCCCGGCGAGGTCCGCGACGAGCACCGGACGCCGGTGGCGGACAGCGTCCCAGCCGGGCCCCTCCCCGAGGGTGAACTGAAGATCGTCGAGGCATGCGGCAGCCGGGTCGCTCGCGCCGGCGACCCGCGCGGCACCGTCGGACGTCACCGCGATCGCGGCCCCGTCCACCGGCAGGGCCGACACGACGCCGACGCACAGCCGGTCCAACGGGGTGGCGTCCCCGGACTGGCCCGCCAGCGGGGACAGCAGCTCGCGGCGAGGCCGGCCGGGATCACTCACGTGCTCCCTGACTGGCACGCAGGCGCGGTGGGAGGCCGACGAGGTTCCCGGCCGTGACTAGCCTGTTCTCCCGGCCCGGATGGCGCGACGGTGCCCCGACCTCGTGCAGCCACCGCAGCACCTCGCCGTAGGAGCCCAGCACGCTGGCCTCCTGGTAGGCGACGCCCCGGGCCTCGCAGAACGCGCGGACCAGCGGCTGCGCCCGGCGCAGGCTCGGCCGCGGCATGCTCGGGAACAGGTGGTGCTCGATCTGGTAGTTCAGCCCGCCGAACACCAGGTCGGTGACTCGGCCGCCGCGGATGTTGCGCGCGGTCAGTACCTGGCGGCGCAGGAAGTCCGGCTCGTCGCGGGCCAGGAGGGGCATCCCCTTGTGGTTCGGGGCGAACGTGCATCCCATGTACAGGCCGAACAGCGCCTGGTGGACGAGCACGAAGACCACGGCCTTGACCGGCGACAGGACGAGGGCGACGACGGTCAGGTACGCGGTGAAGTGCACCAGCAGCAGCAGCGCCTCCACCACGGCGGCCCGCCCGCGCCGCCCGGCGAGCTCCCGCACGCTCGCGACATGCAGGTTCAGCCCCTCCAGCAGCAGGATCGGGAAGAACAGGTAGGCCTGGTACGACGTCAGCAACCGGCCCAGCCCATGGCGACGGCGGGCGTCGGCCGGTGTGAAAACGAACGCCCCGGCGCCGATGTCCGGATCCCGGTCGACCTGGTTGGGGTGGCTGTGGTGCCGGTTGTGTTTGGCCAGCCACCAGCCGAAGCTCAGCCCGGCCATCAGGTCGCCGTGCAGCAGGCCCACGGCGTCGCTGGCCCGCCGGCCGGCGACGATCTGCCGATGCCCGGCGTCATGCCCGACGAACGCGACCTGGGTGAACATCACCGCCAGGAACGCGGCGATGCCCAGCTGCCACCACGAGTTCCCCACCAGCACGAACGCCACCCAGCCGGCGCCCAGCAGGCCGAGGTTCACCGCGATCCGCGCGCAGTACCAGCCAGGCCGGCGATCCAGCAGCGACGCGTGCCTGACCCGGCGGCCCAGCTCGCCGTACTCGGTGCCCCGGGCGCCCGTCACCCCCGCCGGGGACGGTTGCCCCGCGCGAACCCCAGCAACGATCTCCGTCGTCATGGTCATCCCTCTCAGTTGACCAACGCATCAGCGAGAGGGAACCCGGAATAGGCGTTCGGACCAGACCCGGACGAGAACACAGCCACGCTGACGTAGCACTTCCCAGGCTACGCCGCCCCCGGTCGCCCCCGCCGATCCGAAGCGCCGGCTTACCTGCGCAGGCGCCGATCATCCGGGTGGCGGGGCTGGGTGCTACTCCTTGATCGAAAACTGCGCAGGGGAAAAGTGAACAAATCGGGGCATGGAACGTCGTTTTGCCTGCGCAACCAGTGATCAAGACGTTCGGGTGGGGCGTGGAGCCGCCTTGATCGCTGGTTGCGCAGGGGAAGTTGGGCCAGGCGGGGTGGGGCCGGGGCTGCCTGGGGTGCGGGATGGGGACGGACCGGGGGGAGCTGGCCCGGGCTCTGATCGTCAGGCCAGTCCGGGGGCCGAGGCCGTGAGCGGGAGCCGTAGCGGCACCGGCGGGGCGGCCGCGGCAGGCGCCTGGACCGGGGTGGCATCGCGCAGCCACGCCCGGGTGAGCCGGTAGCCGGCGGTGAGCAGGGCTCCGGTGCCGCGGAAGTCGAACGGGTTGACGATGGTCGTGCCGGGGGCGGGCAGCAGGTACACGGTCCCGCGGACGGCGGACATGTCGGCCCGGGCGGCGTTGCCGAGGATCTGGTTGAGCGCGCGCAGTGCCAGCGCGAACGCCCCGTGCGGGACCGGCTCCGGCGTCGCTGCGGCCGGGGTCGGCCCGACCGAGGGCAGTACGTAGGTCGTCATCGCGCCGAGGCCCTCGGCCTGGCGGACCGGGGTGTCGGCGCTGACGCCGCCGTCGATGAGCCGCCGACCGTCGATGGTGACCGGCGGGAACACCCCCGGGTAGGCGGAGGTGGCCAGCAGCGCCTGGACCGTGTCGCCCTCGGAGAGCACCAGCGGATGGCCGGTCTCCAGGTCTGTCGTCACGACGTGGGCCGGGATCACGGTCTGCTCCAGCCGCGCCGCGACCAGCCCGCTCTCCAGCAGGTGGCGCAGCCCGGTGCTGGAGGCCAGCCCGTCCTGCCGGCCGATGAGGCCGCCGGCCAGGGCCCGCAGCGACAGCGGCGCCACGTCCTTGCGGCGCAGCGAGGCCCACACCGCGGCCACCCGTTCGATGCCCGCCTCGGTGGGATCGGTGGCGAACGCGGCCGCGTTCAGGGCGCCGGCCGAGGCGCCGACGACGAGGTCCGGGACGATGCCCGCCTCGGTCAGCGCCCGCAGCATGCCGACCTGCGCCGCCGCGAGGCTCCCGCCGCCCTGGAAGACGAACGCGACCCGCCCGCCGGGCGCGTCCCCGGGATCGCCCGACTCGCCGGTGCCAGCCACGGCTCTCAGGTCGCCGGCAGCGTCGCGGGGCCGAGCGTCGGTCGTGGGGCCGGCGTCGTCCCGTGGCGGGACCGAGGAAAACGACGGCTGCGACGGAAGCAGCGGAGCGGTCATCGGACCTCCCGGGCATGTTCAGTGGCCTGAAGGCCCGCTGCCCCGCGTGGAGGGCGCGCCGCCCAGAGCCAATGTCAGGCTATGACAATCTCCCCAACGCAGACACCCCCGTGCGGTATGCCCCATCACGGGTAGACGTCTCCCCGGTGCTGTCCGTGGTGGTTCAGCCCGAGGATCGCGCGTCCCGCCGGTCCGATCAAGCCCTGGGCGACCGGTGGGCGCCGCCCTCCCGTGGCTGAGGCCGAGGGGCGGCGGAATCTCTCCGGGCGCGCTGCGGTCCGGTGCGGGAAAAGTTTCCTCGGCGTCGCCATTCACGAATGGTGGGGCAACCACGGGTTCCTAACGTCCGTGCCGAGCCGTCACAGAGGCTGCCACGGATGGGAAGGACCCTGATGACGACCGTCACGACAACGACCACGCCGGAATCGACCGGACCCGAGGGCGCCGAGCGCCGGGGCCGATGGCTCACGGACTGGCGTCCGGAGGACGAGGGCTTCTGGCGCCTGGGCGGGGCCCGGATCGCCCGCCGCAACCTGCTGCTCTCGGTGTTCAGCGAGCACATCGGGTTCTCGGTGTGGAGCCTGTGGTCGGTGTTCGTGCTGTTCCTGACGCCGGCCTACGGGCTGTCCGCCGATCCCAAGCACGCGGCGGCCGAGAAGTTCCTGCTGACGACGCTGCCGGCGGCGCTGGGGGCCGGCGTCCGGCTGCCCTACACGTTCGCGGTCGCGAAGTTCGGCGGCCGGAACTGGACCATCGTCAGCGCCAGCGCGCTGCTGATCCCCACGATCGTCGCCGCGGCGCTGCTGCGACCGGGAGTCTCGTTCAGCACGCTGTTGCTGATGGCGGCCCTGGCCGGGGTGGGCGGCGGAAACTTCGCCTCCTCGATGGTCAACATCAACTCGTTCTACCCGGAGCGGCTCAAGGGCTGGGCGCTCGGGCTGAACGCGGGCGGCGGCAACATCGGGGTGGCGGTCGTCCAGCTGGTCGGGCTGGCCGTGCTGGCCACGGCCGGCAAGGGCCATCCCCGGGTCATTCTGGCGATCTACATCCCGCTGATCGTGCTGGCGGCCCTGGCCGCGGCGCTGTGGATGGACAACATCGCCCACGTCCGCGCCGACAAGCATGCGATGCGCGACGCCTGCCGCCATGCCGACACCTGGATCATCTCGGTCCTCTACATCGGGACCTTCGGGTCGTTCATCGGGTTCGGGTTCGCCTTCGGCCAGGTGCTGCAGAACCAGTTCGGCGCCCACTTCCTGACCGGCACGAAGGTCGACCCCGTGAAGATCGCCTACCTGACCTTCCTCGGCCCGCTGGTCGGGTCACTGATCCGCCCGGTCGGCGGCTGGCTCGCCGACCGCATCGGTGGCGCCCGCACGACGCTGTGGAACTTCGTCCTGATGGCGCTCGCCGCCGCGATCGTGCTGACGGCCTCCCGGGAGAAGTCGCTGCCGCTGTTCTACGTCGGCTTCCTCGCCCTGTTCGTGCTGTCGGGGATCGGCAACGGCTCGACCTACAAGATGATCCCGGCGATCTTCCGCGGCCGGGCCGGCGACGCGGCGGTGGCGAACGCGGAGCCGGCGGCGGTCGAGCACGAGTCCCGGCGGCTGTCCAACGCGGTCATCGGCATCGCCGGCGCGATCGGCGCGTTCGGCGGGGTGCTCGTCAACCTCACGTTCCGGCAGTCCTTCCTGAGCTACGGCACCGGGGACGGCGCCTACATCGCGTTCATCGCCTACTACCTGCTCTGCGGCGCCCTGACCTGGGCGGTTTACCTGCGCGTCGCAGACCGACGCGGCGTCGTGATCTAACCGATCGACAATCACGCTGGGGCCCGGCTGGTGCCGGGCCCCAGCGGTGACGCGTGACATCCACTGTGCGAGAAGGGGAGAGCACATGAGCATCTACAACTCAATCGGCGGGGCACCGGCCGTGCAGGCAGCCGTCGAGGACTTCTACACCCGGGTGCTGGCCGACCCGAGCCTGGCACCGTTCTTCACGGGCACCGGCCTGGCCCGGCTGAAGTCGCACCAGCGGTCCTTCATCGCCGCGGCGATCGGCGGCTCGGAGATCTACGCCGGCCGGGACATGGCCGCCGCCCACACGGGCCTGAACATCGCCGACGCCGACTTCGACGCCGTCGTGGGCCACCTCGTCGACACGCTGACCGGGCTGGGCGTGCCGGCGGAGACAATCGACCAGATCGGCGGCGCGCTCGCCCCGCTGCGCGCCGACATCGTCACCGCGGCACCGGCCGAGAAGGCCAGCTAGCCGGCCCCGCCCCGCCACCGTTCCTGATTGTCGCTTTTGGCTCTTTTCTGGGTGGCGAATCGGGCCGGGCAACCACCGGAAAGAGGGTCAAAACGGCGATCGTACCAGCGGGCCGGTCGCGTGGCTCTTTCCACGCCGACAGACCTACCCCAACGGGCCGCAAATTCGGCGTGTCTCGAAATTCGTAGTATAAAGGCCGCTCCACCGAATTTCGCAGCGCGGGCCGACAAGTGCCCCTGGGGAAGGAACTCGTATGCCGGCTGATATCATTCTCGACGACTCCGACGACGGTCTCGTGACGATTCAAGGGGAAATCCTGAAGTCGGAGACGACCGACTTCAAGCTCGACTCCCCGGAACGCCGTTCGGTCGACGGGGGCGAGCGGCGCGCCCTTGTACACAATGTGAACGACGGTCTCACCGTCAACTTCGAGGGTGACTATCCGGGTGGCGTCAGCATTGACGGAGATGTGCTCCGGGCGCATTCGTATGAGCTGCACCTGGACTCGGCCAGCCGGCGCCACTCACCGCGCGGGAAGCGGCGGGCACTGACGCACGACACCAACGACGGGCTGACCCTCAACATCGACGGAGACTATCCGGGCGGCGTCACGATCCGCGGCGCCCACCTCAATCTGAAGGTCTCCGTCGTCGAGGGCGTGGATATCAAGCTGCCCCGGACGGCCGGCATCGGGGACCTGCTCCTCGTCCAGAACGTCGACGCGGACCCCCTGTTCGCCAACCCGCACACACTCTGGCTCTGTGTCGGGCCTGACGCCGTCACCGGTTCCACGGACGCGGTCTGGGTGCAGGTACCGCTTGGCGACTTCGTCCTGGGCACGGAGTAACCGGTGGTCTCCGTCCGAGGATCACTGGATTTCAGAGGCGATCTGCCCTTCAGCCTGCGGGCGCTCGCGCAGCTGGAGCGCAGGGACCTCCCGGTCAGTGTCCGGTCGTTGATCGATATCCAGAGCCAGTCGTGGTCGGTGCCGGTCAGTTCCGGCGACGTCACGGTGAACGTGACCTTCTCGATCCGCAACATCGGGGACTGGTCGGCCAGGATCTCCGCGCACGACCACGGCACGATCGCGGGTGACAACTTCGTCCTGGACCTGGAACTCGTCGGAACCCCCGAGCGTGTGGGCACCCGCTTCGACGCAAGCCTTGACCTGGGCTCGACCCTCGAGCTCGAGAACCACGGAGTGGACCCCGCGGTACGGACGCACTATTACCAGATCACCGGGATTCGCGCCAACCTGAAGGTCGTCCCGCACATCGGGGAGATCATCACGGGTGCGTTCACGGCGCTCCTCGTGGCCATCGCGGGGATCTTTGTCTCCCAGTCCGGCCCATCGATCGAGATGGTGCCTTGTCCAGATGACGCGCCCTTCCAGGATGACCAGAAGAAATGCGTGCAGCTGCGCCGAGGCGCATCGGGCGGAGGTTCGGAGACGCCCTCCCCAGGCTCCGGATAGCGCGGACCGCCCGCGTAGTCCGGACCGCGGCGCGAACCGGCGCCGGGCTCGGCCCCTTCAGCTCGGCCCCTTCAGTACCGCCAGTGTCCGTCGCGGCTGCTGGCGCGTTCCGGTTCGTAGGCGAGCCGGTAGCCGCGCTTGACGACCGTGAGCACGATGCGCGGGTCCCCGAGGGCGGCCCGTAGCCGGCCGACGGCGACCTCGACCGCATGCTCGTCGCCGCCGTCGCCTGGAGTCAGCCCCAGCAGGTCACGGCGCGACACGACCTGGCCGGGCCTGGCGATCAGCTGGCGCAGCAGGGTCATGCTGGCGCTGCTGAGCGGCACCAGCCGGCCGTCGACGGCGACGGCGTGCCCGCGCACGTCGAGCAGATGCCCGGCGGCCGGCACGACCTGGCCCTGCCGGGCGGGGACCTGCTCCACGATCTCGCGGGCCAGGGCCCCGAGCCGGCTGCGTGCGGGCTGCACGACGGGGATGTCCTCGCGCACCAGCGGCCCGGCGGTCACCGGGCCGACGCAGGCCGCCAGCACCGGGCCGCGCAGCGCGGCGCGCACGGCGGGGCCGCAGTCGCGCTGGTCGGCGGTCTGCAGGAAGCTGGCCGCCGCCGGCGCGCTGGTGAAGGCGACGGCGTCGAGCCCGCCGGTCGCGACCGTGTCGAGGAGCCGGTAGAGCGGTGTCGGGTCGTCCGGGGGCACCCATCGGTAGACCGGGACCTCGATCACGTCGGCGCCGGCCAGCCGCAGCGTGTCGACCAGGTCCCGCAGCGGCTCGCCGTGCAGCTGGACGGCGATCCGCTTCCCGCTCAGGTCGTCGCCGGACATCAGGTAGTCGAGCACCTCGCTGGAGGACTCCGACTCCGGCGACCAGGTCTCGCGCAGCCCGCCGGCCCGGATCGCGCCGCGGGCCTTGGGGCCGCGGGCGAGCACGGTGGCCGCGTCGACCGCCTCGGTGAGCTTCTCGGCCAGCCCCCAGGCTTCGGCGGCGTCCATCCAGCCGCGGAAACCGATCCCGGTGGTCGCGACGACGACGTCCAGCGGCGCGGCCAGGCAGCGCTCGGTGGCTTGTAGCAGCTCGCTGTCGTCGGCCAGCGGGACGATCTGGATGGCCGGGGCGTAGACGACCTTGGCGCCGCGGCGCTCCAGCGCGGCCCCGAGCTCCTTGCGGCGGCGGGCGGCGGTGATGCCGATCGTGTAGCCGGCCAGCGGTTCCAGCTGTTCGGGCTGGCCCGCTGGCGAGGACTGGTCGGTCGGCCCGGCGGCGCGGGCGGCGGCCGGGGTCACGGGCCCGGGGTCCAGATCTCGATCAGCCCGGCCCGGTCGCGGACGGGGTAGCTGGCGACGGAGACGGCCGGGTCATCGAGGCAGGCGCCGGTACGCAGGTCGAAGACCTGCTTGTGCAGCGGCGAGGTGACGGTGGGGGCGTCGCCCCGGCTGCCGACGATGCCGCGGGCCAGGACGTGGACGCCGGTGAACGGGTCGCGGTTGTCGACCGCGTAGAGCGACCCGTCGAAGGTGCGGAACACCGCGACCTGGCGCTCGCCGATCAGCGCCGCCGCGCCGCGCTCGGCGAGCAGGTCGCCGCCGCGGCACACCGGCGTCCACCGGCCGGCGGTCTCGGCCGCGTCGGCGGTCTGCGTGGTGGCGGGTGAGGTCACCGGATCACCTCCAGGAGACGTCGGCCCGGCGGGCCGGGGTCGGCAGCGGGGTGGGGCGGGGCTGGCCGCGCTCGGTGACGAACGTGATGGTGGGGTCGGGGGCGTCGGGGGCGTTGACGAACGATACGAAACGGCCCAGCAGCTGCGGGTCGTCCAGGACGGCCGCCCACTCGTCCTGGTAGCGCTCGACGTGGTGGGCCATCGCCGCGTCGAGCTCGGTGGCGATCCCCAGCGAGTCGTCGACCAGGACCGAGCGCAGGTAGGCCAGTCCGTCGGTCCCGTCCCGGGACAGCGACTCGACCCAGCCGGCCGTGCGCTGCAGCCGGTCGGCGGTGCGGACGTAGAACATGATGAAGCGGTCGATGGTGCGGATCAGTGTCTCGGTGCCGACGTCGGTGAGCAGCAGGTCGGCGTGCCGGGGCCGGAACCCGCCGTTGCCGCCGACGTAGAGGTTCCAGCCGTTCTCGGTGGCGATCACGCCGATGTCCTTCGACTGGGCCTCGGCGCACTCGCGGGCGCAGCCCGAGACCCCGGCCTTGATCTTGTGCGGGGAGCGGATGCCCCGGTAGCGCAGCTCCAGCTCGATGGCCAGGCCGACGGAGTCCCGCACGCCGTAGCGGCACCAGGTGGAACCGACGCACGACTTCACCGTACGCAGCGCCTTGCCGTACGCGTGCCCCGACTCGAACCCTGCATCGACGAGGCGGCCCCAGATCGCGGGCAGCTGCTCCAGGCGGGCGCCGAGCAGGTCGATCCGCTGCCCGCCGGTGATCTTCGTGTAGAGGCTGAAGTCGCGGGCGACCTCGCCCAGCACGATCAGCTTCTCCGGGGTGATCTCCCCACCGGGCACCCGGGGCACGACCGAGTAGGTGCCGTTGCGCTGGATGTTGGCGAGCACGTGGTCGTTGCTGTCCTGGAGCGCGGCCTGCTCGCCGGCCAGGATGTGGCCGTGCTCGAGGCTCGCCAGGATCGAGGCCACCACCGGCTTGCAGATGTCGCAGCCGCGGCCCCGGCCGTGGCGTTCGACCAGCTCGGTGAACGTCGCGGTGCCCTCGACGCGGACCAGCTCGAACAGCTCGGCCCGGGTCTGGCTGAAGTGCTCGCACAGCGCCGTGCTGACCGCGACGCCGGCCTCGGCCAGCAGGCTGCGCAGCAGCGGCACGCACGAGCCGCAGCCGGTCCCGGCCTTCGTGCAGGCCTTGATGCCGGCTACGTCGGTCAGCCCCTCGGCGGCGATCGCGCCGTCGATCGCGGCGCGGGTCACGGCGTAGCAGGAGCACACCTGGGCCTCGGCGGGCAGCGCTCCGGCGCCGACCTCGGTGCCGCCCGGGGCGATCATCGCGACCGGGTCGCCCGGCAGCGGCCGGCCGACCAGCGGGCGCAGGCTCGCGTACCGGGACGCGTCGCCGACCAGCACCCCGCCGAGCAGCGTCGTGGCGTCGTCGGAGACGACGAGCTTGGCGTAGCTGCGCCGGACCGGGTCGTTCAGCGTCACCTCCAGCGCGCCGGGGGTGGCGGCCAGCGCGTCGCCGAAGCTCGCGACGTCGACGCCGAGCAGCTTCAGCTTCGTCGAGATGTCGGCGCCGGCGAAGGCCGCCGTGCCACCGAGCAGGCCGTCGGCCAGCACCTCGGCCATCGCGTAGCCGGGGGCGACCAGCCCGTAGACCCGCCCGGCGATGCACGCGCACTCGCCGATCGCGAAGACCGCCTCGTCGGCCGTGCGGCAGGCGTCGTCGACGACGACCCCGCCGCGTTCCCCGACCGGCAGGCCGGCGGCGCGGGCGAGCTGGTCGCGGGGCCGGATACCGGCGGAGAACACGACCAGGTCCAGGTCCAGCTCGGTGCCGCTGGTCAGCGTGGCCAGCATCCGGCCGTCGCGCTCCCGGGCGATGGACGTGACCGAGGTGCCCAGGTGCACGGTGACGTCGAGGTCCTCGATCAGCTCCCGCAGCAGCGCGCCGCCGCCCTCGTCGACCTGCAGCGGCATCAGCCGTGGCGCCAGCTCCACGACGTGCGGCGACATCCCGAGCAGCCGCAGTGCCCGCGCCGCCTCCAGGCCGAGCAGCCCGCCGCCGATCACCAGCCCGGCCCGCCGGCCCCGGGTATGGGTGCGGGCGTGGGTGGCCGCCGCGCGGATCGCGTCCAGGTCCTCCAGCGTCCGGTACACGAAGCAGCCGGCCAGGTCCCGGCCCGGGACGGGCGGCACGAACGGGAACGATCCGGTCGCGAGCACCAGGGCGTCGTAGGCCACTACCCGGCCTCGGCTGGTGGTGACCGTGCGGGCGGCCCGGTCGAGGTCGACAGCCGTCTCGTCGAGGTGCAGGGCGTAGCCGGGCGTCTCGTAGCAGCCGGGCTCGACCAGGTCCAGCTCGGTGGCGCTGGCGCCGTCGAAGTAGGAGGACAGCGCGACCCGGTCGTAGGCCCGCCGCGGTTCCTCGGACAGCACGGTGACCTGCCAACGCCGGTCGGTGTCCCGTTCCCGCAGCGCCTCGACGAGGCGCTGCCCGACCATCCCGTTGCCGACCACCACCAGCCGCCCGCCGGTGGGCATCGGCGCCGGGTCCGCAGCCCTGGCCCGGGCGCGCGCGTTCAACGACTTGTCGGCCATGCCTGCACTGTGCGGGCGACGGGTTATCCGGACGGTTCGCACCCGTTACATGCGCGAGACGTCTCCCTCTCCGCCCGCGGCGCCGGCCGGTGCGTCCCGGCCCGTCCGGCGACCCGCCGGGGCCGGCGGACGGGGCCGGGCGGCGGGCCTCACCCGACAGGAGGCGTCGATGTGCGGGCGATGTAACCGCCGGCCGCGCGGCGGCGTGACCCGGGGGTAACCGCGGCTTCCTAGCCTCGGAGCCATGCAGCGGCCGGACACCTCTGTGCGCACCGTCTGCTCCTACTGCGGGGTCGGCTGCGGCCTGGTCCTCGACGTCGTCCGGGACCAGGCCGGTGCCCGCCGCGTCGTGAAGGCCAGCGGCGACAAGGCGCACCCGGCGAACGCCGGCCGGCTGTGCACCAAGGGCGCGACCACGGCGGACATGCTGGCCGGCGCCGGCCGGCTGGAGACCGCGCTGGTCCGCCGCGGCCGGGGCGAGGCGCCCACCCCCGTGCCGGTCGGCGAGGCGGTCCGCGAGGTCGGGGCCCGCCTGCGGTCGATCCTCGACACTCACGGCCCGGACGCGATCGCCCTCTACGTGTCCGGCCAGCTGAGCCTGGAGGCGCAGTACCTGGCCAACAAGCTCGCCAAGGGCTTCATCGGCACGAACCAGATCGAGTCCAACTCCCGGCTGTGCATGGCCAGCGCGGGCTCCGGCTACAAGCTGTCCCTCGGCGCGGACGGGCCGCCCGGCTCCTACGACGACCTTGACCACGCCGACGTGTTCTTCGTGATCGGCGCGAACATGGCCGACTGCCACCCGATCCTGTTCCTGCGGCTGCTGGACCGGGTCCGCACCTCCGGTGCGAGGCTCATCGTGGTCGACCCGCGGCGTACCGCCACCGCCGACAAGGCCGACCTGTTCCTGAAGATCCGCCCCGGCACCGACCTCGCGCTGCTCAACGGGCTGCTGCACCTGCTCGTCGCCGGCGGGCACGTCGACGAGCAGTTCATCGCCGAGCACACCCGCGGCTGGGCGCAGATGCCGGAGTTCCTGGCCGACTACCCGCCCGACGTCGTCGCGGAGCTCACCGGCATCCCCGAGGCCGACATCCGCACCGCCGCCGCATGGATCGCCGAAGCGGGGGAGTGGATGACCCTGTGGACGATGGGCCTCAACCAGTCCACCCACGGGACCTGGAACACCAACGCGATCTGCAACCTGCATCTGGCCACCGGCGCGATCTGCCGGCCGGGCAGCGGGCCGTTCTCGCTGACCGGCCAGCCGAACGCGATGGGCGGCCGGGAGATGGGCTACATGGGCCCCGGCCTGCCCGGCCAGCGCAGCGTGCTCGTCGCCGAGGACCGGGCCTTCGTCGAACGGCTCTGGGACCTCCCGGCGGGAACGCTGCGCACCGACGTGGGCAGGGGCACCGTCGAGCTGTTCGAGCGGATGGCCGACGGGCAGGTCAAGGCCTGCTGGATCATCTGCACCAACCCGGTCGCCTCCGTCGCCAACCGCGGGACCGTCATCGACGGCCTGGAGGCGACCGAGCTGGTGATCACCCAGGACGTGTTCGCGGACACCGAGACCAACGCCTACGCCGACGTGGTCCTCCCCGGCGCGATGTGGGCCGAGACCGACGGTGTGATGGTCAACTCCGAGCGCAGCCTCACGCTGCTGCGGCCGGCGGCCAGCCCGCCAGGGCAGGCCCGCCCCGACTGGCGGCTGATCGCCGACGTCGCCTGCGCCATGGGCTTCGAGGACGCCTTCGGCTACGGCAGCGCCGCCGAGATCTTCGACGAGATCAGGCAGGCGTGGAACCCCGTGACCGGCTACGACCTGCGCGGCGTCAGCTATGACCGGCTGCGCGAGGGGCCGGTGCAGTGGCCGGCGGCTCCGGGCGGCCCGGCCCGCAACCCGATCCGGTACCGCGCCGGCAGCCCGAGCCAGCCGGCGGGCGCCCGGCCGGACGGCACGGCCGCGCGGCTGGTCTTCCCGACGCCCGACGGGCGCGCGGTGTTCTTCGGGCGCCCGCACCTGCCCGCCGCTGAGCTGCCCGACGAGCGGTACCCGTTCCTGCTGAACACCGGCCGGGTGCAGCACCAGTGGCACACCCTGACCAAGACGGGCCGGGTCGCGAAGCTCAACCGGCTCAACGCCGGCCCGTTCGTCGAGATCCACCCCGAGGACGCGGCGGTGCTGGGCGTCACCGACGGCGACGCCGTCGAGGTCGCCTCCCGCCGCGGCCGTGCGGTGCTGCCGGCCGTCGTCACCGAACGGGTGCTGCCCGGCTGCTGCTTCGCCCCGTTCCACTGGAACGACCTGTTCGGCGAGTACCTGGCGGTCAACGCCGTCACCAACGACGCCGTCGACCCGATCTCCTTCCAGCCCGAGTTCAAGGTGTGCGCGGTGACCCTCACCAAGGTCGCGCCCGTGTCCGGCGTCGCTGGCGCGCAGGCCCCAGGCGCGCGGGCGGACGGCGACGAACCCGCCGAGCCGGCCTCGGCCCCGGCACCGTTGGCCGCGCTGGCCGGCGGCGAGACGCGGCAGGGGCCGGCGGCGCCGGGCTGGCTCGCGCAGGCGCTGGGGATCGGCGACGTGGGCCCGCCCGTCCTCACCGGCGACGAGCGCCACTACCTCGCCGGTTTCCTCGCCGGACTCGCCGCGCAACCGCCGCCCGGCCCCGGCCAGGCGCTCGACCGGGCCGTTCCGGTGCTGCCGGCGCATGCCCCGCTTGCCCCCGACCGGGCGGCCTGGGTCAACGGCGTGCTCGCCGGCGCCTTCTCGCGGGCTCCCGCGGGCCAGGCCGGGGCGCTCGACGGACCGCACACCGCCGAGGCCCCACCGCCACTGCCAGCCGGGTCGGCCGGCGCCGGTGGCGGGCGGGAGGTGCTCGTCCTGTGGGCCTCCCAGACCGGCAACGCCGAGGACTTCGCGGACCGCGCCGCCCAGCACCTCGCCGAGCGGGGACGCACCGTGGCCCGGCACCCGATGGCCGAGTTCGCCGGCCGGCCGTTGCCCGCGCAGGTCGACCTGCTGTTGGTCACGAGCACCTTCGGTGACGGCGAGGCACCGGACAACGGCTCCGGCTTCCTCGACGCGCTGACCGCCGCCGACGCGGCGCCACCAGACGTCCAATACGCCGTGCTGGCACTCGGCGACTCCAGCTACAGCGACTTCTGCGGCCACGGCCGCCGGCTTGACGAACGGCTCGCGCAGCTCGGCGCGACCCGGCTGCTGGCGCGGGTGGACTGCGAGCCCGACTACGAGGACGCCGCCGCCGCCTGGCTCGACCAGGTCGCCGCGGCCCTCGCCGAGCGCGCGGCGCCGACCGCCACCGCGGTCGTCACGATCCCGGTGAGCAGGCTGGCTCCGCCGGGCGAGACCGCCGACCCCGTCGCCACCCTGACGGGCAACCGGCTGCTCAGCGCGCCGGGCGCGACCAAGGAGGTCCGCGAGTTCACCGTTGACCTTTCCGGCGCCGGGCTCACCTACCGGACCGGGGACGCGCTGGTAGTCACACCGACCAACGACGCCGGCCTGGTCGGCGAATGGCTCCAGGCCACCGGCACCGACGGCGCCGAGCCCGTCGAGATCCCCCGGGTCGGGCGCCTGCCGTTCGCCGAGGCGCTGCGCGCGCACCTGGAGATCGCCACCGCGACCGGCGGCCTGCTGCGGCTGCTCGCCGGGCGCACCCACGACGAGGCGCTGCGCCGTCGGCTGAGCGCCGAGCAGCGCGGTGAGCTCGACGCCTGGCTGTGGGGCCGCCAGGCCATCGACGTGGTCAGCGAGTCCGGTGTCCGGGCCAGCCCGCAGGAGTGGGCGGACAGCCTCACCCGGCTGAGGCCGCGGCAGTACTCGATCTCGTCCAGCCCCCTGGTCGACCCGGACCGCGCCCGGGTCCTGGTCTCCGTTGTCCGTTTCGCCGGCCCGCGCGGCCAGGACCGCAAGGGCGTCTGCTCCACCCTCCTGGCCGACGCCATGCTCGGCGCCCGGCTGCCCGTAGCGATCCGCCCGACCACGCATTTCCGGCCGCCCGAGGAGCCGGCCACCCCGGCGATCATGATTGGCCCGGGGACCGGCGTCGCGCCGTTCCTCGGTTTCCTGGACGAGCGCCACGCCCGCGGGCACCCCGGCGAGAACTGGCTGTTCTTCGGCGAGCGCAACGCCGCCACCGACTTCTACTACCGCGACGAGCTCGACGCGCTGTGCCGCGCGGGCACCCTCACCCACCTGGACCTGGCGTTCTCCCGGGACCAGGACGCCAAGATCTACGTCCAGGACCGGATGCGCGAGCACGGCGCCCGCCTCTGGGGCTGGCTCGGCGCAGGCGCGCACCTCTACGTCTGCGGCGACGCCACCCAGATGGCCAAGGGCGTCCACGAGGCGCTGCGCGACATCATCGCCGAGCACGGCCAGCGCACCCACGACGCCGCGACCCTCTACCTGCGGCAGCTCGCCGCCGAGAACCGCTACGTCCGCGACGTCTACTAGGCCGGCGTCCGTCCCGCGGCGCCCGATCCGGCGACGAGCTGGTGGACGAGGCTCATCTTCTCCAGCGCGGCGGGCGGGAGGACGAAGGGATAGAGGTCCGGGTGGCCCATCGACCGGTTGACCATGTTGAGTGACCAGGCCAGCGGCAGCCACAGCTCGGCGATCCGCCGGAAGCCGGTCTCGCCGGCGAGCGGGGTCGCCAGGGTGGCTCCGGCGGGGGCGAAGCCGAACGCCGCGGCCGTGTCCAGGGCGTCGCGGATGTGCAGGTAGTGCGCGAAGGTCTCGGCCCAGTCCTCGGCCGGGTGCATCGTGGCGTAGGCGGAGACGTAGGTCTGCTGCCCGCCTGGTGGCGGGCACTGCTGGTAGCGCTGGTCCAGGACAGCCTGGTAGTCGGCGTCGGGGTCGCCGAACAGTTCCTCGAACCGTGCCCAGGCGTCGCCGCCTTCGGCGAGGACGGTGACGCGCCGGACGACGTCTCGTCCAGCTACGACCTGCACGCGAACGCCTACGTGTGCAAGCCCAGCGACCTCGACGCGTTCCTCGGCCCCGTCCAGTCCATCGACGACTTCTGCTTGGGCCTCGTGAAGCTCGCCCACCACTGACGGCGCCGGCCGGAGGGCGCCGGCGCGCCGAGCTCAGGCGCCGGCGAGGTCAGGCCGCCCGGAGCCCGAGCAGCGGCTCGCCCGCGCGCGTGAGCCGTTCGGCCGGGGTGGTGCCGCCCCAGATCCCGCCGGGAGCCGTCGGCGGCCGGGTTGGTGAAGCTGTGCGCGGCGCCGCCGTAGAGGATCATCCGCCAGTCGGCCCCCCGCGGAGCCGCCCGAGCGCGGCTCGCCTCCCACTGATCGGTCACCTGTTTTCCCTTCAGGCGCCGGTCATCAGCCTTTCAGACCTAGGTGAGGCGCGGTCTTCCGCCTGCCCCCTGAATCAGGGCCGCGCTCGCCACAGCTGGGTGTAGAGCGTCGCCGCCGCCGGGTTCGCGTACGCGCAGCCAGCCCCGAGCGGCCGGTCGAGGTTCGAGCCGACACTGGGGTTGTCGCAGGTGTTGAAGTACGCCTCGTAGTAGAGGCCCCGGCCGGCCCGGGCCGTCATCCAGTCGCGCATGAACCGGATGTAGCTGGCGTTGTCGCCGCCGCCTTCGGCGCCGGAGCCGGAGGCGACGCCCCACTCGGGAATGCCGAACAGTCTGCCGTGCGCGCGGGCGAAGTCGTACAGCCAGGTGATGCCGCCCATGGCCTCGGCCTGGTCGTTGAACTGGGCGAGCGTCCGCGACGCCGGGTAGTGGTCGAACGCGTCGATCGAGACGACGTCGACCCACTGGTCGCCGGGGTAGAGGTCGGTCGGGACGTGGCTCGGCGGGTTCTGCGAGATGTGCGCGTTGATCGACCAGTCAAACCGCGGCGGCGCGCTCACGGTCGAGCGGATCGAGTTGACGACCTGGCGGAAGCAGCTGATGTACGCCGCCGGGTCCGAGCCGGACCACGGGTACCAGCGGCCGTTGCCCTCCCAGGCCAGCCGGATGATCGAGCTCTGGCGGCCGGTGGCGTTCAGCGTCCGGCCGAACTCCTGCCAGTGCCCGTTGTAGGTCCCGGCGGCGCAGGCCTGCAGGTTGGATGTCCCGTCCTCCGGGAACGGCGGGACGGCGATGGCCAGCTTGCCCGGCCAGCCGGCGAAGTTGGTCTCGGCATAGGACGGCTCGACGATCGACGCCCAGGTCCTGCGCGAGACGTAGACCTGGGCCACGTCGCAGGGGTCGCCGCGCAGAAGACAGAACTGGTCGACGGCGGCCGGGGTCATCTGCGGGTCGCCGTTCACGCCGGAAAGCCAGGGCTGCCCGGACGCGTTGCCGGTGACCGGCGGTGGGCTCGGGACCGGTCCCGCGGCGGCGGCGGCGACGGCGTTCGGGGTGGCGGCCGCCTCGATCAGCAACGCGGCGGCCAGCGTGGCCAGGCCGGCCCAGCCGGCCGCGGGGCGGCGTGACCGCGGCCGGCGGTGCGAGACAGGTGGGGTCGGCTTACCGGCGGCTTCCACGCGCGCTGGCCATCCCTTCGTCCGGAGCCTCAGGACGTTCGTCCGCGACCCGTGGGCTGGTGCGGACGAACGCCTGCGACTCTATACGTAGAGTGCTTAGCTAGCTGCGCTAGGTGGTCGGTGGTCGGAGCGTCGCGTAACAGGCGACGCGTGCCGGCGAGGCGCTGGTCACACGTCCCTACCAGGCGAAGTGCTCGGGTGCGGCCCGGTACCCCGGGAAGATCTCGTCCAGCCTGGTCAGCGCCTTCTCGTCGAGGCGGACGTCGAGCGCCCCCACGGCGTCGTCGAGGTGCTGGCGGGTGCGCGGGCCGACGATCGGGGCGGTCACGGCGGGCTGGTGGAGCAGCCAGGCGAGTGCGACGTCGCCGGGCTCGTGGCCGAGCTCGGCGGCGAAGTCCTCGTACGCCTCGATCTGGGGCCGCTTGGCCTCCAGCGTGTGCGCGGCCCGGCCCTCAAGCCGGCGCAGGCCCTCGCGCTGCTTGCGCAGCACGCCGCCGAGCAGCCCGCTCTGCAGCGGCGACCACGGCAGAATCCCGACGCCGTAGTGCCGCGCGGCCGGGAGGACCTCCAGCTCGACCTCGCGGGTGATCAGGTTGTAGATCGGCTGCTCGCTGACCAGGCCGACCAGCCCGTGCTGGGCCGCGGCGGCCTGAGCCTGGGCGATGTGCCAGCCCGCGAAGTTGCTGCTGCCGACGTAGAGGATCTTGCCGGCGGTGATGGCGACGTCGATGGCCTGCCAGATCTCGTCCCAGGGCGTCGCCCGGTCGACGTGGTGAAACTGGTAGAGGTCGATGTAGTCGGTCTGGAGGCGGGCCAGGCTGGCGTCCAGGGCGCGGCGGATGTTGAGCGCCGACAGTTTGCCCTCGTTGGGCCACTCGCCCATGGGGCTGTAGACCTTGGTAGCCAGCACGGTCCGCTCGCGGCGCCCGCCGCCCTGGGCGAACCAGCGGCCGATGATCGACTCGGTGGCGCCCCTGCCCTCGCCGAGGCCGGAGACGCCGGCCGAGCGCAGGCCGTAGGCGTTGGCGGTGTCGAAGAAGTTGATGCCGAACTCGTGCGCCGCATCCATGATCGCGTGGGCGTCGGCCTCGCTGGTCAGCGGGCCGAAGTTCATCGTGCCCAGGCACAGGCGAGACACGGACAGCCCGGTACGGCCGAGATAGGTGAACTGCATCAGCGCAATCCTCTCTGGCGGCCGGAACCGCCGGCACCGGCCCGCCGGGTCTCGGCGCGGGCCCTGACCCAGTCTCCGGCCTGGTGCGCGCTCCAGGTCAAGCCCGCGGCCACCGCGTTCGTCTGGAGGGTGACGCCGGCAACGGGCCGGCCACCCGAATGGACATACCCTGATCATCCACCAGGGAGCCCTGATCGACGCCGCCGCCCAGGACGTCTACGACGTGCTGACCGATGGCAACCTCGCCACCGCCCTGGCGCATTCCGAACGGCTCGGCTTTGCCGTCCGGCAGTACGTCGGTGGTGGTTACGGATTCGCGAGCCGCGATGGTGTCGAGCTGCCTCTCGGTGCCGTCGCCGATCATCCGCCCGAGCTGCGCGGCAGGCGTATCTCCTCGTCGACGACGCCGACGAGCTCGTCGGCGAATGGCGCGCGGACGGAGTCGAGGTCCACCTCCCGCAGGACACGGACTGGGGGCAGCGCGAGGGCGCGGTGGTCGATCCCGGCGGGAAGGTCCTTCGCTTCGGCTCGCCGCTGCCAGCCTGGAAACCCGTGTTCGCCGCGTGCGCCGCGGCGGTGCCGTTTCGTCGATCCGTAGGCTTGCGGTCGCGGCGGCTGTGCGCCGGCCAGGTTTCGCGGGGAAGCCGCCACCAGGCGGGCGGCCCGGAGTGCCGAGGGCGGGAGGAACCAACGTGGTGGTCGAGGTCCCGTCCGCGCGGCTTGCCGTCCTCGTCGACGCCGAGAACGCACCGCTGGCGGCCGTCGGGCCGCTGCTGGCCGAGATCGCCCGCTTCGGCAGAGCGCAGGTGAAACGGGCCTACGGCGACTGGACGGCGGCCTCGCTGAAATCGTGGAAGAAGACCCTGCTTGATCTGTCGATTCGCCCGGTGCAGGTGTTCGCCGCGGTCCGGGGGAAGAACGCCGCGGACATGGCGCTGGTGATCGAGGCGATGGACCTGCTGCACTCCGGCGCGTTCGACGGGTTCTGCCTGGTCTCCTCCGACAGCGACTTCACCCGGCTGGCGGAACGGATTCGGGAGGCCGGCCTGACGGTCTACGGCTTCGGCGAGGAGAGGAAGACGAACCCGGGTCTCGTCGCCGCCTGCGACACCTTCGTCTTCGTGGAGACCCTTGCCGCGGCGCCGGCCCCGCCGGTCTCCGTGTGGCCCGCCCTCGCCGCGGAACAGGCCCAGGCGCTCGGACCCGCGGACACTTCCCCGCCGCCGGTCGCGCCCGGGACGACCTCTGTGGCCGAGGCGTCCGTTCCCGGGCTCAACGTCGAGATCGCGCCGACCGCCGCCGCCAGTCCCGAGAAGAGAAGAAAGAAGAAGACGAAGGCCGTCGCGGCTGCGCCTCCCACCCGCTCGACGACCGCCGAGCTGCAGGCCGATGCCGCGTTGGTCAGCCGGCTGCGCGACGCCGTCGCGACGAACCACGCCTCGGACGGCTGGACGTCCCTCTCGGCGATCGGCCAGGCCATCCGCAAGCGCCCCGCGGTCATCCTCAAGCCCTACGGCTATTCGCGGCTGAAGGACCTGATAGCCGCGACCGACCTGTTCGACATCCAGCAGCGCGGCCGAGGCGGGTCAGGCGCCGTCTACGTCCGCGTCAAGTAGGCAGCCACGGCCTGCCGGGCTCGCCGGCGTGTCACGGATCCCTCGCCGTGCCCCTCCCAGGTAACGGTGGCCCCGGCTGGTTTGACGAGTAGGTCGGCGGCCGGCCAGTGGGAGGACCGGTAGATCACGGGAAGGTCCGGTCCCACCTCGGCGCGGACCGCGGCGACGACCTCGGCCCCGATCCTGACCCCGTAGGAGGAACCCGATGGTCATCATTGCCGAGCCGTCCTCGCTGCCCCGTCCGCCCGAGCCGGCGTACGCCGCCACGCCGTCAGGGCGGCTGCTCGCCGAGCTGTTCGACCCGGCGAACCGGGCCGGCCCGTACTCGATCTACACGCGGCTGCGCGCGCTCGGCCCGCTCCATGACGGGCCGTTCGGGCTGCCGCTCGCCACCGACCACCGGGACTGCTCGGCCATCCTCGGCAACCAGGACTGGGGCCACGACGGTGAGGCCCACCAGCTGCACCCGACGCTGCCCATCGACGCGTCCCCGCGGCCTTCCTCTGGATGGAGCCGCCGGACCACACCCGGCTGCGCGGCCTGGTGACGAAGGCCTTCACGCCCCGCGTCGTCGCCGGCCTGCGGCCCCGGATCGAGGCGCTGGCCGAGGAGCTGCTCGACGACGCGCTGCGAGCCGGCGAGTTCGACCTCATCGAGACCATCGCCTATCCGCTGCCGCTGACGATCGTGTGCGAGGTCCTCGGCGTGCCCAGGTCCGACCACCCACAGGTGCAGGTCTCGTCGCAGGCGGTGGTCCGATCGCCGAGGAGCTGCGAGTGACCACCACTGTCCCGGTCCAGGAGCCGGCCGGTACCGCGCACTCACCGGTGCTGGCGGCTTTCGCCGCCGCCCGCCGGGCCGACCCCCACCGACGGATGCCTTCGTCTACCGGCCGCAGAGCGTCATCCGGGGCCTGGCCGCTCTGCCGCTTCGCCTTGCCCCGGCCATCACGAACCCCTTAGCAGCCGGCCGCCGCCGCTCGCCGGCACGCGGTTTCGTGTTCGTTCAGCCTTCCTGATGTGCATCGATGGAGACGCCCTCGGACACGCCGGAGGTCAGAGCGCCGATCAGCGATGCCCCAGCCCCGAACCACCACACCACGGCAATGGCAACCGATACCGCTACCCCGACCGCCACCCGTCGCGGCTTGCGGGCCGGAGCCTGCACCAGTCGGCCCGCACTGCTGGTCTTCGCCAGTTCGATGGCCCGGCCGGGTCTGTCCTCGAGGTCGGCACCGTCCGAGGTAGCCCGACCCGTGACCCGCGGTAGCCCGATGGCTTGGCCGGCGAGCCGTCGTAGGAACAGGCGTCCGAACAGGCTCACGATGAAGCCCGGACCAGAAAAGGCACCGATCCCGACCAGGCCGGCCGACCAGCCTACGCCTATCGAGAGCATGCCGAAGGACACCAGGCCCAGCGCCAGCTGGCCCACCACGATCCCTCCCCGGGCCAGCTGCCCGACGGCCACCACACCGGTGGCTACCTGCCCGATAGCGACCACACCGGTGGCCAGCTGGCCGATGGCCACCACACCGGAGGCGCTCTGGCCAATGGCGACGATCCCGGTCGCGTGGGTGCCAATGGCGATCAGGCCACCCGAGTCTGGCCCTACCGTCATGATCTGCATGCCGGAAGCATACGGAGGCCAAGGAGACGGTTGGCGTCGCGCGGCTGAAGATCGGCGGCCGGCCTGCGACCCGCGCCACGCAGGTCAATCAGGCTCGCGCGGGTACCAGCGCAGCTCGACGGTGTTGTCGTCGGGGTCCTTGATGTAGAGCGAGACGGCGTCGCCCTGGGCGCCGAAGCGGGTGGCTGGTCCGTCAACGACGGTGACCGTGCCGGTGTCGATGATGTCCTGCCAGTCGAGCGGGTCCACGACGAGGCAGAAGTGGTCGACGTTCGCCGAGGTTCGGGGGAGTTCCATCAGGTCGATGATGGTCGTGTCGTTCACGCGGACGGAGGGGAACGGCGCTTCGCCGGCGCGCCACTGTTCCACCCTGACCGGTTCCAGCCCCAGCACGTCGCGGTAGAAGGCGAGCGAGCGCTCGGCGTCCGCGACGTTGAGGACGAGATGGTCGAATCCGGTGACCCGCATAACCGCACATTATTCCCGGCTGCCGCGAACGCGTCCACCGTGCCCCGCAGTTCGGGCGCGCACGTTCGGAGATCTCGCCCATACTCCTTGGTACCTTGCAGGCAAGCTCAGGCCCCCCGCCCTGGCATCGGGATCGGCTGCCGGAAGGACCCAGCGCATGCGCGACAGACTGGTGCAGTCGCCGATCTTCCTGCTTTCGCCACCACGATCGGGGTCGACGCTTCTACGATGTATTCTGGACAGTCACAGCCGCATCCACTCACCGCACGAGCTACACCTGGACATGCAGCGACTGAAATGTCTCTCCTCTTTCGGCGAGACGTCCTTGAAAGCCTCCGGCCTCACGGTCCGAAGCGCCGAGCACCTCCTCTGGGACCGCCTGCTGCATCGGAGTCTGGTCGCCAGCGGCAAGGACATCATCGTCGAGAAGACGCCCACCAACGTGCATATGTGGGAACGAATCGTCGAGTGCTGGCCAGACGCCCGCTTCATCTTTCTTATTCGCCATCCGGCGGCCGTGGCCGAGTCCGCGGTGTCGGCCGTCAGGAGCTTCGGCGCGAGAGATCGCCTGAGGTACGCCCGCGACCTCACCCAGGACGCCGTCCGCCTCGTGACCGGAGGCCATGCGCGGGACCTGAAGCTCGGCATCGAACCGTTCATGACGAAGCTGGAGGCGGCCCGGCAGGCGCTGCCCGGCCGAACGGTGCGTTACGAGGACCTCACGACCCGGCCGGCGGAGGTCATGTCCGGCCTGTGCGAGTTCCTCGGCGTCGACTTCGAACCGGCCATGCTTGGCTACGGCACCGCCCGAGACCAGTTCGTTCCCGGCATCGGCGACTGGCGCGACAAGATCAGATCGGGCAGGATCCAGGCGCCGGACCAGCCGCCCGCGTCGATTCCGCCCAGGCTGCGTGCCGTCGCCCGCGCCTGGGGATACCTGGAGCCGGGCGACCCAGACCCGACAGAGCCTGGCCTGTGCGCCCGTGCCCGATCTCGCCCCAATATCGATCTTGAAGCGGCGGCCGAGGCGAGGGCACGGCTCGTTCCGCACCCGCGCGCCGGCGAGGCTGCGTCCCAGGCCGACTCCACGTTCCAGGAGACGGCACGCCCCTGGCCCGCCGGCCCGGAGCACAGTCTCGACCCGCCGCCAGTCTCGGACGTCTCAGGGTAAGGCCGATCGGATCGCCATGGTGTCGCGGTGTGGATGGCTGTTCGGGGCGGTCTCTTGTGATGGTCAGGCGGCGAGGTGGAAGGAGGTTCCGGAGCTGCTGGGTACCCAGGCGTCGGGCAGTGCGGTGGCCAGTGCGTGTTGGGCGCGCCAGCCGCTGCAGTGCGCGCTGGCGACAAGGTCGGGTGCCATCGCGGTCAGGGCGCGGACCGTTGGTGCGATGACCGGTTCGAAGGCGGGCCCGCTCAGGTGCAGGCCGCCGATCAGCGCGTGCAGCCGGTCGACGCCGGTCAGCCGCAGCGCGTGGCGGGCGATGTTGACCACGCCCGAGTGCCCGCACCCGGTCAGCACCACCAGGCCCTTGCCCCGGACCTGGACGACGAGCGCCTGGTCGTCGAGGACAAGGGGGTCATGGCGCCAGCCGGTGGTGTCCCAGGCCTGGTGCGCAGGCGGCATGCCGTGCTCGAAGTCGGTCGTACGGTCGACCTCTCCGGTGATCAGCACGCTGCCGTCGACCAAGAGCGACGGTGTCCGCCTCTCGACGACCTCGAACCCCTCCGCCTCCAGCGCGCGTCTGCTCAACGTCGGGAGTGCGGTCGGGTCGAGGCCAGCAGGCGCCAGTCGCCGGCGGGTCCAGATCCCCGGGTGCACCGCCATCGGCAGGCCGCGGACCCCGCGACGGCCCGCGAGTCCGGCGAGGCCGCCCACGTGGTCGAAGTGGCCGTGGCTGAGCACGACGCCCTGGACGTCGTCGAGGACGACGCCGAGCCGCTCGGCGTTGCTCACCATTCCGTCGGGAGACACCCCGGTGTCGAACAGCAGGGTCGTGACCGTCTCGCCGCGGCGAACCCGGACCAGCGCCGAGAATCCGTGCTCCGCCCGCAAGCCCACCGTCGTGAGCCCATCCTCGAACTGGGGAGCATCGACCAGCCCGGCGCGGATCGGAGCTCGCCGTACTCGGGCGTCGCCGGTCAGCAGGGCGTCGAAGGTGTTGTCCATCAGCGTGGTGATGACGACCTCGTCCACCGGCGCGAGCGACACTGGATCGACAGCCGCACCCACCGCCGGCCTCGGAACGGCGGCATTCACTTCCGACGCGTCGTCATCGCACATACCCGGACCCTAGGCCGCCTGCGCCACCCCGACAGGCCCGTGTAGGTCGCCGTGGCCGGCCTCATCTCTGCAGTTGCCCCTGGCGGGTGGCGGCGAGGTCGCCGTAGGCGGCGCCCGGTCTCACCGGCGACGTGAGGGAGCTTGTCGCGATCGAAGGCGGGCTAGCTGGAGATGGCGATCTGGCCTCGGGCGCGGTGGGACATCATGTGGGCGACGGCGCTGGCGGCGTCCGCGAGCGGGTAGGTCCGTTCAATGATGACCTTGACGTCCGCGGCTGCGAGGAGCGCGGCGAGCGCGTTCAGGTTCTCCCGGTTCACGACGCATGCGACGGTGCGCACGTCGGCTGGGCCCCACTTCTTCATCAGCATCGCGCGCGCGATTCTCGTCCCAGCTCCCCGGATCCACCGCGTAGACCTTCTTGAACTGCTTGATGGGCTGTCAGGTCACCTTGCCGAGTCTGGGCGCGGCGTTGGTCGCGATGGCCGGGGCACCGGACGGGTTCAGCGGCGTGAGGACGAGTTGGCGGTCCGCGTGCGGCCACGACGCGGGCTCCCGCCGGGTCCAGGTACGGAAGGCGCCGCACGCCGCGGTCGGGGCGGGCTTGCTGGACCGCGGACGAGGGCAACCACCGTCCAGGACCGGCCTAACCAGAGCAGTCGGTCCTGGACGGGCTGGAGCGCGGCCGCGTGGTTCAGTTAGCCGGCTTGGCCAGGTCTGCGATGGAGACGAGGTGGTACTTGTCCGCCGTCGCCTTGGTGACGACGATGGCGTCGCTGTCCTGTGCGGTCGCCTGGTTGAGCTCGATCAGGTTGGCGGGCAGGGCTTTTGCCAGCGCGGCGTACACGTCGGTGGGGCTGGTGGCCGTGGCCGTCGGTTCGATGAACTGCAGGATCGAGCCGGTGTACTCGGCGAACAGGTCGAGCGAGCCGTCCTTGAGCGCCGCGTAGTACTTCTCCCGGCTGCCGATGTCCAGCGTGGTCTTGATCGACGCGCCCTGCGCCTTGAGACCTTCCGCGTAGATCTCGGCGAGGATAACGTTCTCCGGGAAGTTGGCGGAGCCGATGGTCAGGCTGACGCCTGCGGCCGCGGTGCCGGTGGCGGCGAGGCCGTTGTCGGACAGCCATTGCTTGGCTACCACATCCGGGTCCTGCTTGTCGGTCTGCACCTTGGTCAGCAGCGCCGAGAGCCCGGACGTCGTGAGCTTGGCCTGGATCTTGTTGAGAGTCGTCCTGACACCGTCCGTGGCCTTGTCCTTGTTGATGACCGGCACGATGTTCTGGGCCGCGAAGTTGCTCTTCGGGTCGGTGAGGATCACGAAGTTGTTGGCCGCGATGGAGGGGTCAGTGGTGAACAGGTCGGCCGCGTCGACCTGCCCGTTCTTCAGAGCCGTCACGGTGACCGGGCCACCCGTGTCGGTAACGGTGAACTTGCCGAAGGTGACGCCATAGTTCTTCGCCAGGCCGGGCACGCCGTCGACCCGGGTCTTGAACTCCGGCGGGCCGCCGAGGATCAACTTGCTCGCGATGGTCGTGCTGCTCCCGGCGGACGAGCCGCTTCCGGAGCTCGACGACCCGCTCGACCCGCAGGCCGCCAGGCCGACGGCGGCGACGGCGGCGACGGCGGCCGTGGCCGTGGCCGACCTGAGCAACTTCCGTTTCATCTTTTCTCCCTGAGGGGCGTTGGCGTACGAATCGTTCTGATCCGGTAAGGGGTTCGGCAGGAGATCAGGCGCTGGACAGCTCCGACCCCGCCAGGACGGCCGGCTGGGCTTCCGACGCTGCGGCCGGCCTCCCGCGGGCGAACCGTCCGGTGATTCCTCGCGAGACCGCATAACGTTGGACTGTCGCGAAAATGAGATCTGTGGTCAGCGCGAGAGCGGCCACCAGCACGCCTCCGCCGATCATCTGCGGATAGTCCTGCTGCGCAAGGCCGTCGTAGATGAATCGCCCGAGACCGCCGAGAGGAATGTAGGAGGCGATGGTCGCCGTCGCGATCACCTGAAGGGTCGCCGACCGGAGTCCCGAGAAGACAAGAGGGAGGCTGCACGGCAGCTCGACCTGGAAGAGAACCTGTGGACCGGTCATGCCCATGCCCGCCGCGGCGTCGCGCACCGCCGGGGCGACGTGGTCGATCCCGGCGTAGGCGTTCGACAGGATCGGTGGTATGGCGAGCAGTACCAGCACGATCTCGGTGGGAATCAGGTACCCGACGTCCGTACGGCCGTGGAAGTGCGGAGCGATGATCACGGTCAGCAGAACCAGCACGCCCACCGTGGGAAGGGCGCGGATCGCGTTGGCCGCCGAGACCAGCCACGTGCCGCGTCCGGTGTGGCCGATCAGCATGCCCACGGGAAGCGCGACCAGGACAGCGAAGGCGAGAGCGATCCCAGTGAACCGGATATGCGCTTCGAGCTGGGTGAGAATGCCGGTGTTCAGGTGGCTGTCTTGCCAGTTGTCGCCGTCGGTGAGCCAGTTGAAGACCCTTGTGATGATCATCGGGCTGCCCTCCGCCATGCAGTCAACGTCCGGTTCAGCAGGAGGATCAGGCCGTCGAGCACGAGGGCCAGAAGAACACAGAGCACGATCCCGAGGACGATCGGCGGATAGTACGGTGTGGGGGTGGAGAGCTGGAAACCGGTCGTGAACAGCTGCCCGAGATTCGACATTCCGATCGTCCCCGCGACGGCGACGATGCTGACGTTGGCCACGACCGCCACCCGCACGCCCGCCGTGATGACGGGTACGGCAATGGGGAGCTCCACCTTGAAGAAGCGACTCAGCTCCTTGTAGCCGACGGCGCTGGCGGCCTGCAGCGTCTCCTCGGGCACCGAGGCTAGCCCGTCGGCCACGACCCGCACCAGCAGGGCCACCGAGTAGACGGTCAGAGCGATCGGCACCTGGATCGGGTCGAGTGAGCTCAGGCCGAGGACCGGCGGGATCATCACGAACAGCGCGATCGAAGGGATCGTGTAGAGCAGGCCGGTGAACGAGATCAACGGCGGGTAGACGAACCTGTAACGGCGCGCGAGCCAGCCGAGTGGGAGCGCGATCGCGAGCCCGATCACGACCGGGAGCACCGAGAGCCACGTGTGCGACCACAGCCACCCGAGGTCCTGGTGGCGGTGGTCCATGAAATACCCGATGAAGTGCAGCGGGGAAGAGCTTGAGCTGGTGCCGGCCGCGGAGATCACGATGCCGTCGCCGTCCGGGCCTCGATGAGATCGAGGACTTCGCGTGCCGTGACGGAGCCGACCAGACGGCCACCGGCGTCGACGACGACACCGCGCCCCGACGGCGACGAGAGGCAGGCGTCGAGTGCCGCCCGCAGGGTTCCTCCCTGGGTGGCGAGGGTGCCTCCGCGGTAAAGCATCTCCTCGGTCACCGTCTCTTCCCCGGCGCGCACGTGTTCGAGGCTGAGCCAGCCGTGCGGTGTGCCCGCGGCGTCGACCGCGAGGATCCAGGCGCCGTCATCGGAGCCGGCGGGCACGGGGCCGCCTAGCGTGACGGTCTGCTCGGCGTGGGTCGAGAGCGTTCCGGCGCCGGCAAAGGCGAGCGCGCGATAGCCCCGGTCCCGCCCCACGAATCCCGCCACAAAGGCATCGACGGGGCGGCTCAACAACTCTTGCGGCGGAGCGAGCTGCGCGAGCCGCCCGCCGACCCGGAGGACCGCGACCTGGTCGCCCAGTTTGACCGCTTCGTCGATGTCATGAGTGACGAACACGATGGTCTTGCCGAGGTCTCCCTGCAACCGGAGGAACTCGTCTTGCAACTGCTCGCGCACGACGGGGTCGACCGCGGAGAACGGCTCGTCCATGAGCATGACCGGTGGGTCCGCCGCGAGGGCACGCGCCACCCCCACCCGCTGCTGCTGGCCGCCCGACAGCTGCGCGGGGTACCGCTTGGCGAAGTGTGCCGGCAGCCCTACCCGTTCGATGAGCTCCATGGCACGGGTTCGCGCCTGTTTCTTGTTGTGCCCGAGCAGCAACGGCACCGCGGCGACATTGTCGACGATCGTGCGATGCGGAAAGAGCCCGGCGTGCTGGATGACGTAGCCGATCTGGCGGCGCAGCTCGTGCGTGGGCATGCCGGCCGTATCGAGGTCGTCCATCCAGATCGAGCCGGAGGTCGGCTCGATCATCCGGTTGATCATTCGCAGGCTCGTGGTCTTCCCGCAGCCGGACGGTCCGACGAACACCGTGATCTGCCCAGAGGGCGCTACCAGGCTCAGGTCATCGACGGCGACAGTCCCGTCGGGGTAGTGCTTCGATACCGCGTCAAATCTGATCATGTCCCTGTTTCCTGTTCCGCCTTCGGTAGGGGGTTAGGTGTTCCAAGCTGGGCGCTCAGTATTTGTGCCTCGTCGGCAACGATTCGCCCGTAGTCGTGCATCGTGTCGTCGTCGATGCGGTAACTCGGGCCGAGGACGCTGAACGCCCCCGCTATCCCTCCCGAGTACCGGAGGGGTGCCGCGATGGCGGTGACGTCGGGCTCGTTGCGGTCGCGCTCGGCGACGTAGCCCGACGGCGGGACGTCGTCCGTCAGCGCACGCCCCACCGCGAGCCCGGCCAGCGGCACCGTGCGGCCGATCCAGCTCGTGTGCCGCACAGCGTGGGTGCCCTCCACCATCGCGATGTAGATGGCGCTGTCGCGTGGCGCGCGCATGGAAAGGTAGGCCGACTCGCCCGTGGCGGCCACAATGCGGTGTAGCGCGGGCGTGGCGATTCGCACCAAGGTGTTACGCCCAATAGCCATCGCACCCAGCTGGATCAGCCGCGGGCCGGCTCCGAAGCTTCCCTCGCCGTTGCGCGATACGAAGCCGGCACGCTCGAGCGTGCGCAGCAGCCGCAGCGCGGTGCTAGCTGGTAGGCCGGCCCGCCGGGCGCACTCTGACAGGGAGAGTGACTCCTGTTCGCACACCTCGGAGAGCAGGAGCAAGGCGCGATCCACCGTGCGAGTCGACGCGCTGCCTGTGGCGATGCCGAGCTCCTCTTCAGCGTCGAGCGGCATGAAGCCTCACGCCCTCCCACCTGAAGCCCCCGACTCCTGCCATCTGGTGGAAGGAGCATGCCATTGGACGATAAGATGCCATACAGGGCACTGATGCCCAAGGGGTCGCCCGAGAGTTTTCGCGACTGAAACAGGATGATCTGTCGCCGCGGCGGCTCAGGAGCAATGCCATGATCGAGATCGACGGCAGCAGTCTCAGGATCGACGACATCGTTGCGGTCGCGCGCCGGCGCACGCCGGTGCGCGTGGGAGAGGAAGCACGCGACCGCGTTCGGCGATCCCAGGTGTTCGCGAACGCCGCCGCGTCCGAGAGACCGATCTACGGGCGTACGACCGGGGTCGGAGCCAACCGCATGTTGACAGTCGCGGACCCCGAGTCCGGGGCCCGGGGACTGATCCTCAGCCACGCCACGTCGGGCGGTCTGCTGCGCTCGGCCGAGCGGGTCAGGGCGATGCTGGTGGTGCGGTTGAACCAGCTGGCCGCGGATGGCAACGGTGCGTCGCCGGATCTCCTCGACGCCCTGGCCGACCTGCTCCAGCTGGATGCGCTGCCACCGGTCCGAGAGCTGGGAAGCATCGGTACGGGGGATCTCTCCGCGCTCGCCGTCACCGCCCTGGCCATCAGCGGGCAGATGAGGACCACGAATCCGATCCGCCGTCCGGTCGTCGTCGGCGGCGGGGACGCCCTCCCGTTCCTGTCCAGCAACGCGGCCACGCTCGCCGATGCCGCGCTCGCGCTGGCCGACCTGCGCGCGCTGGCGGAGGCGACTCATGTCGTCGCGGCACTGACCTTCGTCGGCGTGACCGGGAACATCGAGGCATTCGCTCCCGCGGTAGAGGTGGTCACGCCCTTCCATGGGGCGCGGCAGGTCTGTGTCCGCATGCGTGAGCTCGTCGCGGACGCCCAGGCGGGGGGGCGGATCCAGGACCCGTTCGGGCTGCGCAGCCTGCCCCAGGTGCATGGCGTCCTGCTGGACAGCCTCGCCGCGCTCGCGGACGTGGTCACCCGGATGGTCAACACCGGCTCGGAGAACCCGGTCGTCTCGGCCACCCATGGCATCGCTCACCACGGCGGCTTCCACGCCTCCTACCTGGCTCAGGCATTGGACGCCGCGGTCCTCGCGACGGCGCAGTCGGCGCAGCTTTCGCTCGCCCGGCTCACCATGCTGGCCGAGCCGGGCTATACCGGCCTCGCGCCGTTCCTCGGCGACGGCACCCCGCCGGCGTCGGGGATCATGGTTGTCAAGTATGTGGTCGCCTCGGCGCTGGCGGAGATAAGGGCCCTCGCCAGCCCGGCCAGCCTGCAGTCGGTCACGCTGTCTCGCGGGGTGGAGGAGGACGCGAGCTTCGCTTCCCTGGCCGCGTCCCAGGCCGCGCAGGCAGCGATCCGGCTGCGCACCGTGCTCGCCGGAGAGCTGGTCGCGGCCGTCCGATGCCTCCGGCTGCGGGCCCGGCCGGCTGCCGCCGAGGCCACGTTGCCGGCAGGCCTGCAGGCCGCCTGGGCGGCGGTGGCGGAGCTGCCTGGCGGCACCGGGGACCGTGATCTCACCGCCGACCTCGAGCTCGCCGAACAGCTGCTGCGCCGACTGGCTAGGACCGACCGGAAAGAGTGAGTGCGCGGGCGAGCGGGACGCCGGGACGGTAGGCCAGGTGCAGGTAGCTGGGGGCGTCCAGCACCGTGAGGTCGGCGTTGCGTCCGGGCGCGAGGACGCCGACATCGTCACGCCCCAAGGCCTGTGCCCCGCCCACGGTGGCCGCGGACAGCGCTTCGGCCGGGGTCATGAACATCTCCCGGACGGCCAGCGCGATCACCAGCGGCATTGAGGACGTGTAGCAGCTGCCGGGGTTGCAGTCGGTGGCGAGCGCCACGGTCACGCCGGCGTCCAGCAGCCGCCGGGCGTCGGGGTAAGGCGAGCGGGTGGAGAACTCGACGCCGGGGAGCAGCGTGGCCACAGTGGTCCCGCCGGCCAGCGCGTCGACGTCCGCGTCGGTCAGGTGCGTGCAGTGGTCGACGCTCGCGCACCCCAGCTCGACAGCCAGCCGAACCCCCGGCCCGGCTGAGAGCTGGTTGCCGTGGACCCGCAGGCCGAGTCCAGCCCCCCTGCCCGCCAGCAGGATCACGCGTGCCTCGTCGCCGTCGAACGCGGCCGGGCTGGCCGGCTCGCAGAAGACGTCGATCCATCGCGCGTAGGGGGCGCAGGCTGTGAGCATCTCGCCGCACACCAGCCGCACGTAGTCCGCCCGGTCGATCCCCGGTGGCACCACGTGCGCCCCCAGGAACGTGGTCTCGGGGGTGACCTCCCGTGCCAGCCGCAGCGCCCGGGCCTCCTCGGTGGTGGTGAGGCCGTAGCCGCTCTTGATCTCGACCGTCGTGGTTCCCTGCGCGCGCATCTCCGCGATCCGCGCGGTGAGCGAGGTCCGCAGCCGCTCGTCGGTCGCCGTGCGGGTGGCCGCCACGGTGGTGGCTATGCCGCCACCGTCGTAGCGGGTTCCGGCCATCCGGGCGGCGAACTCGCCCGCCCTGTCACCGTCGAACACGAGGTGCGCGTGGGAGTCCACGAAGCCGGGGATTACCGCGCGCCCACCGACGTCCACGCGATGGTCCGCCGCCGGGGCGTCCGCCTCGCGGCCCACCCAGTGGACCTGGCGCTCGCTTACCACGACGGCGGCGTCCGTCAGGATGCCGAGGGGGGACCCGTCCCCGACCGAGGAGTCGTTGGTGACCAGCTCACCGATCCCACCGACGAGGATGCTGCTCATCGTCCATGCTCCCACACAGCTGAGATCGCCGCCGCGAGCAGCCGGCCGATGTCGCCGAGGACGTGCTGTCCGCCGGCCACCACGGTCCGGCCGTCCACCACGACGGTGTCGACGTCCGCGGCGGTCGCGGCCATCAGGATCTGCTCGGCCGCCACCCCGGCGGTACGCGGGGTGTCGAGCCGCACGGCCACGAGATCGGCCCGGCCACCCACCTCGAGCCGGCCGGCATCCCAGCCGATGGCCGCATGGCCGGTGAGGAAGCCCAGCAGCTGGTCCTGCCCGAAATGGCCACGCCGCAGCGAGGTCAGCCGCTCGTGCTCCTCCACCCCGCGGATCTCACCGAACAGGTCGATAAAGGTGTTCTGGTCGCTGCCCACACTGAGCGGCGCACCCGCGGCGCGCAGCGCCCCGCCCGGCCCGATGCCGTCGGCGAGGTCGCGCTCGGTGCCAGGGCACAGGCAGACCGTGGTCCCGGAGCGGCCCAGGAGGTCGACGTCGGCGGAGGTCAGGTGGGTGGAGTGGACCGCCGTGGTGGTGGGCCCGAGCACGCCGGCCTCCGCGAGCAGGGCGGTCGGCGTGCATCCGTAGAGCCGGGCGCAGGCCTTGTTCTCGGCGGGCTGCTCGGACAGGTGGATGTGCAACGGCCGCCCCCGCGCCTGCGCGACCACGGTCGGCAGGGCCTCCCGAGGCGCTGCCCGCACCGAGTGCGCCGCGACTCCCACCCGCATCCGCTCCGACTCGCGGAGCAGCTCGACCCGCTCCGCCCAGGCGCCGACGGTGCCGTCACCGAACCGCAGCTGCGGCCCGGCCAGGGACGTGTGGCCGTCGCTCCCGATACCGCCAGCGAGGTAGCAGGTATCGAGGACCGTCAGCCGGATGCCGGCGTCGGTGGCGGCCTCGCGAAGGGCTTCCGCCATGGCGTTCGGGTCGGCGTAGGGAGTGCCGTCGCGGCCGTGATGCAGGTAGTGGAACTCGCCGACCGACGTGATTCCGGCCAGCGCCATCTCGGCGTAGGTGGCGCGGGCGAGGGCCAGGTAGCTGTCCGGGTCCAGCCGCCCGGCGACGGCGTACATCGCCCGCCTCCAGCTCCAGAAGTCGCTGGGGCCGTCGTGGGTCCGCCCCCGAAGAGCGCGGTGAAAGGCGTGGCTGTGGCCGTTCGCGAAGCCGGGCAGCACGACGCCGGGCAGCCGGGCGGCGCCGCCCGGCTCGGTGCCGGGCCGAATGCTGGTGAACCGGCCGTCGGCGGCCTCGAACAGGACGTTGCGCGCCGGGCCGGTGGACAGCACGGCGTCGTCGGCGAACCATCTCATCCCGCCCGCCTCAGCCGGCCACGTCCTCGAGGACCCGCGCCAGAGCGTCGACCCCCGCGAGGCAGTCGGCGGTCTCGGCATACTCGGCCGGGGAGTGGGAGACGCCGGTGGGGTTGCGCACGAACAACATCGCTGTGGGGATTCCCGCCTGGGCCAGGATTCCGGCGTCGTGACCGGCGCCGGTGCCCAACACAGGGGCGTCGCCGAGCAGTTTCGCCACCCGTCCGACCAGCGCGGCATCGAAATCCGTCGCGGCCGTGAAGGACTCCTCGACCGGATCGCGGCCCGCGGCTGTCGCGACGGCGTTGACGACGGAACGAACGTCGTGCTCCACCGGGCCGCGGGCGTCGAGCCACGCGGTGACCCGGGACGGGATCGCGTTGACCCCGTTCGGGATCACCCGCACCTTCCCGACGGTGGCCACGCACCCCACGATGCCGGCCGATGCCCGCGCGGCCGTGACGACGTGTGCGAGGTCGAGCATCGGGTCCCGACGGTCGGCGAGCCGGGTAGTGCCGGCGTGGTTGGCCTCACCCTCCAGATCCAGGCGCCACCGGCCATGCGGCCAGATGGACGAGCCCACCGCCACCGGGCGGCCGAGACCGGCGAGGCCGCGGCCCTGCTCGACATGCAGCTCGACGAACATCCCGATGCGCCGCAGCGTTTCCGGGTCCGGTCCGACGTGGCGCGGGTCGTGGCCGCCGCGAGCCATCGCCTCGGCCAGCGTGATGCCGTCGCCGTCGCGCAACGCGCGGGCCCGGTCGGCGGGAAGGGCTCCGGTGATGAGGCGCGAGCCGGCGCAGGCGATCCCGAACCGGGCGCCTTCCTCGTCGGAGAAGCAGACGATACCCAGCGGTACCGCCGGTCGGAAATCGCTGGCCCGCAGCTGGTCCACGGCGGCGAAGGCGGATACCACGCCGAGCGGCCCGTCGAACGCGCCGCCGTCGGGCACAGAGTCGAGATGGGAACCGACGACGACCCCCGGGGTCCCGGCGTCGGGGTTTCCCCACCAGGCCCACACGTTGCCGGCGCGGTCGGTGACGACGTCGAGACCGCGGGACGTGGCCTCTCCGGTGAACCAGTGCCGCAGCGTGCTGTCCTCGGACGTCCAGGCGAACCTCCGGTACCCGCCGGTGGCGGCCGCGCGACCGACCGGTCCGAGGTCACCCCACATGGCCTCGAAGGTCACTCGCCCTCCCGCATGGGTATCCGCACGCCGGCGGCGCGGGCGACGTCGTCGGCTCTGCCGTAACCGGCGTCGGCGTGGCGGAGGATGCCCGTCCCGGGGTCGTTGGTCAGGACCCGCTCGAGCTTCTGCCGGGCCAGCTCCGTGCCATCGGCCACCGAGACCTGGCCGGCGTGCAGGGACCGGCCGATGCCGACCCCGCCGCCGTGGTGGATCGAGACCCAGCTGGCTCCCGACGAGGTGTTCACCAGCGCGTTGAGCAGCGGCCAGTCGGCGATGGCGTCCGAGCCGTCGAGCATCGACTCGGTCTCGCGGTACGGGGAGGCGACCGAGCCGGTGTCGAGGTGGTCGCGGCCGATCACGATGGGGGCCGTGAGCTCGCCGGAGGCCACCATCTCGTTGAACCTCGCCCCGGCGCGATCGCGCTCGCCGTAGCCGAGCCAGCAGATGCGGGCCGGGAGTCCCTGGAAGGCGATGCGCTCCCGCGCTCCCCGCATCCATCGCTGGAGCCGGTCGTCGTCGGGGAAGAGCTTCAGGACGGCCTCGTCGGTGGCGTGGATGTCGGCCGGGTCGCCGGACAGCGCCACCCAGCGGAACGGTCCCTTGCCCTCGCAGAACAGCGGCCGGATGTAGGCGGGCACGAAGCCGGGGAACTCGAAGGCCCGCGAGTACCCGCCGAGGCGGGCCTCGTCCCGGATCGAGTTGCCGTAGTCGAACACCTCCGCGCCCGCGTCGGCGAACTCGACCATCGCCTGCACGTGCTTGGCCATGGAGGCGCGGGCCCGGTCGGTGAACTCCTCGGGCTTGCGCTCGGCGAGGTCGTGCCAGTCCTCGACGGCGACGCCCTCGGGGAGGTAGGCGAGCGGGTCGTGCGCGCTGGTCTGGTCGGTGACGATGTCGACGGCGACCCCGTGGCGCAGCAGTTCCGGGAAGACCTCGGCGCAGTTGCCGGTGACCCCTACGGACAACGCCCGGCGGTCCGCCTTCGCCCGCAGGACAGTGGCGATGGCGGTGTCGAGGTCCGGCGCGACCTCGTCGAGGTAACGGTGCTCCGCCCGGCGCTGGAGCCGCGAGCGGTCGACGTCGACGATGAGGCAGACCCCGCCGTTGAGGGTGACCGCCAGCGGCTGCGCGCCGCCCATCCCGCCGCAGCCACCGGTGAGGGTGAGCGTCCCGGCGAGGGTCCCGCCGAACCGCTTGTCGGCCACGGCGGCAAACGTCTCGTAGGTGCCCTGCAGGATGCCCTGGGTCCCGATGTACATCCAGGATCCCGCCGTCATCTGCCCGTACATGGTGAGCCCCAGCGCCTCCAACCGCCGGAACTCCGGCCAGGTGGACCAGTCGCCCACGAGGTTGGAGTTGGCGATCAGCACTCGCGGGGCCCACTCGTGGGTCCGCAGCACGCCCACCGGCTTGCCCGACTGGACGAGCATCGTCTCGTCCTCGCGCAGCGTCGTCAGCGTCCGGATCATGGCGTCGAAGGCGTCCCAGCTTCGCGCGGCCCTTCCGGTGCCGCCATAGACGACGAGATCGTCGGGTCGCTCCGCGACCTCGGGGTCGAGGTTGTTCTGCAGCATCCGCAGGGGCGCCTCGGTCTGCCAGGACCGGGCGGTCAGCGTGGTGCCGCGGGGGGACCGCACGGGGCGGGGGCCTGACATCGGGGGCTCCTCTGGGTGACGGGCCGGACGGCGGGGGTCAGCGGACGAGGCTCAGGTGAGACGAGGTTCAGATGAGCGGGCCGCAGGCGGCATCGGCCGCGGTCAGGGCACTTCCGGACGCCACCAGCCCCACGACAGCCTCGATCTCGGGAGACAGGTAGCGGTCCGGTCCAGGCCCTCCGACGACGGTCCGCACGAGGCCGCGGACAGCCCCGGTTCCGGCGGCGGGAGCCAGCGGGGCGCGCAGATCGAGCGCCCGAGCGGCCGTCAGGATCTCGATGGCGACCACTCGGGTCAGGCCGTCGAGTGAACGGCGCAGCTTGCGCGCGGCCGACCACCCCATCGAGACGTGGTCCTCCTGCAGAGCACTCGAGGGGATCGAGTCGACCGAGGCCGGCGTGGCCAGTCGCCTCAGCTCGCAGACGATGCCGGCCTGGGTGTACTGGGCGATCATCAGTCCGGAGTCGACGCCGGGATCGTCGGCAAGGAACGCCGGAAGGCCCTGGCTGCGATGCACATCGAGCAGGCGATCGGTCCTGCGCTCGGACATCGACGCGACATCTGCGGTGACGATGGCGAGGAAGTCCAGGACGTAGGCCACGGGCGCTCCGTGGAAGTTCCCGTTGCTCTTCAGGCGGCCGTCAGGCGTGAGCACGGGGTTGTCGACGGCGCTGGCGAGCTCGCGGGAGGCGACGAGGCGCGCGTGGGTCACGGTGTCCCGGGCCGCGCCGTGCACCTGCGGAGTGCACCGCAGCGAGTAGGCGTCCTGAACCTGGGCGCAGTCCGGGCTCCGGTGGCTGGCCATGATCGGCGACCCGGACAACAGGGCGCGGAGGTTCTCGGCGCTCGCCGCCTGCCCCGGGTGCGGTCGAAGCGCCTGCAGTTCGGGGACGAACGCGGCATCGGTCCCGAGCAGCGCCTCGATGCTCATCGCCGCGGAGATGTCCGCGGCGCGCAGCAGGAGGGTGAGGTCGTGGCAGGCCAGGGCCAACATGCCGAGCATCCCGTCGGTGCCGTTGATGAGGGCGAGGCCCTCCTTCTCCCGCAGCACCAATGGCTCGATCCCGGTTGCCGCGAGCGCGGCGGCGGCGGGGACCAGCGCACCGCCGGCGTCGCGAACCTCGCCCTCGCCGACCGCCGCCAGAGCGCAGTGCGCGAGCGGTGCGAGGTCCCCGGAGCAGCCGAGCGAGCCGTACTCGCGGACGACGGGCGTGATGCCGGCGTTGAGGAGGTCCGCGTAGGTCCGCGCCACCGACGGGCGGACGCCGGTCCGGCCCGTGGCCAGGGTGGACAGGCGCAGCAGCATCATCGCCCGGACGACCTCCCGCTCGACCTCGGGTCCCGAGCCTGCGGCGTGCGAGCGGACCAGGCTGCGTTGCAGCTGGGCTCGCGACCCCACCGGGATGGGCCGGGTCGCCAGCGCGCCGAAGCCGGTGGAGACGCCATAGTGGGGTTCGGCATCGGCGGCCAGGGCATCGATCACCGCGCGGCCCGCGGCGATCGCCTCGAGCGCCTCGGCCGAGAGCTGGACCCGGGCGTCGCCGCGGGCCACGGACACGACGTCGTCCTGGGTCAGCCCCGCCACTCCGACAGTTACGTCCTCCACACCACGAGTCCACCCGCTCCTGCCCCCAGGGCGCCATACCCGCGGAGCACAATGTGTCTGTGATCCCAGACAGTCGGCATTCGGGCGCGAGGTGAGCAACGTCCCGGCCGCGGCGCAGGTGCTCGCGATCCTGCGCCACCTGAGCCGCCAGCCCCAGCCGGTGGCCGCCGCCACGATCAGCCGGGACCTGAACCTCCCGCGCTCCACCACCTACCATCTGCTCGCCACGCTGATGGCTGAGGGATTCGTCGTGCACCTTCCTGACGAACGTCGATACAGCCTGGGGCTGAGCGCCTACGAGCTCGGAAGCGGTTACTCGCGGCAGGCTCCGCTTCAGCGCTTTGCCCGAGTCCCGGTGGCCAACCTCGTCGACCGGGCGGGGCACACGGCCCACCTGGCGGTGCTGCACGGGCGGGAGGTCGTCTATGTCATCGAAGAGCGGGCGCCACGACGCCCTCCGCTCATCACCGATGTCGGGGTCCGGCTCCCCGCCCACCTCACCGCAAGCGGCCGTGCCATGCTCGCGGCCCTGCCCGCGGCCCAGGTGCGGGCGCTGTTCCCCGACCGGGACGCCTTCGTGCTGCGCCACGACGTGGGGCCACGGTCTCTGTCCGCTCTACGGCGGGTGCTCGCTGACGTGCGCCGACGTGGTCACGCGGAGGAGGACGGTGAGGTCACACCCGGTTTTGCTTCCGTGGCGGTACCCGTGCTCACCCCCGACGGACGGCCCGCTGCCTCCGTCGCCGTCACCTACCCCGCGGCGGAGGTCACAGCCGCCACTCGGGACAGGATCGTCGGCCTCGTCGCGGAGACCGCCGACCTGGTCGCCGCCCGGCTCACCGGCGACCGCGCTGTCGCCCGGCGGACGAGCCGTTGAGAGGCGTTGTCCCGGCTGCTGCCCCGGGCTCGGTGGGGTTCGTTCCTTGTCACTCCGGCCACGGTGTTGCGGTGGCACCGTAAGCTCCTCGCCCGTGGGTGGACCTGTCGGCGGGCCTCGCCCGGGCGGCCACCGGTCCGCCGGGAGATCCGCGAGCTGGTTCTGCGTCTCGCGTGGGAGAAACCCGAGCTGGGGGCACCGCAGGAACCAGGGTGGACTCGTCGGCCTGGGCTAGGTACAGGGTCTGGAGATCGCCATGTGTCCGACCGGTACTCCGCAGTGCGTGAGAGTGGTACTCTGATACGCGTCAGACTGGTGCTTGCCGACGCGTGAGACTGGTAGTCGGCCTCGTGAGCTGACGTCGTGAGGGGCTGGCCCGCGGTGGTTGTGCATGGTTCTTACCTGCCGAGGCTGGTGGATGGCCGGATCGCCGAGATGCTCTCCGAACTGCCCGCGGTGCTTCTTGTAGGGCCTCGGGCGACGGGGAAGACGACGACGGCGGCGCGGCACGCGCGGACCGTGGTGCGCCTCGACGAGCCTGGTGAGGCCGTGGCCTTCCGGGCGGACCCGGACGCGGCGTTGCGTCAGTTCCCTGAGCCGGTGCTGCTCGACGAGTGGCAGGTGGTTCCCGATGTGCTGGGCGCGATCAAACGTGCGGTCGACGTCGATCCCAGCCCTGGGCGGTTCCTGGTTGCTGGTTCCGTTCGCGCGGACCTGCAGGCGCAGAGCTGGCCCGGCACCGGCCGGCTCGTCCGGCTGGCCATGGCGGGCCTGGCGATGCGTGAGATCACCGGTCGGATCGACGGCCCGACGTTCTTTGACCGGGTGGTCGACGGTGGCCTGGACTCGCTGCGGCCCCCGGATGACCCTCCGGACCTGGTGGGCTACATCGAGCTGGCGTTGCGAAGCGGCTTCCCTGAACCTGCGCTGCGTCTGTCGCCGGCCCGGCGCGAGGACTGGCTGGACAGCTACCTCGACCAGCTGCTCACCCGTGACGTCGAACTGCTGGGGGAGTCCCGCGACCCCGACCGGCTGCGCCGTTTCTTCGAGGTGCTGGCGCTGAACTCGGCCGGTATCGTTACCAACAAGACTGTCTTCGAGGCCGCCAGGATCAACGCAAAGACCGCCGATGCCTACGAGGGCCTGTTCAGGAACCTGCTGGTCGTCGACTCCCTGCCGTCGTGGTGGACGAACCGGCTCAAGAGGCTCGTCCAGGTTCCCAAGCGCTACCTCACCGACCCCGGCCTCATCGGCGCCGCGCTGCGCGTCGACGTCCCCGCCGTCCTGCGCGACGGCGACCTTCTCGGGCGGATCCTCGACACCTTCGTCGTCGCGCAGCTGCGCGCGGAGGTCCCGGTCAGCTCCAGCCGGCCCCGCCTTCACCACCTGCGCCAGGAAGCCGGCCGCCACGAGGTGGACATCCTCGTCGAACTGGGCGGCGGGCGTGTGATCGGCCTCGAGGTCAAGGCCGACGCCGCGCCTGGCCGTGACGCCGGCCGCCACCTCGCCTGGCTATGCGACGAGCTCGACGACCGCTTCCTCGCCGGTGTCGTCCTGCATACCGGGCGACGTATCTACCCCCTCGGCGCCAACATCGTCGCTGCTCCCATCGCCACCCTCTGGAGCTGACTCCGGCAGGGGAAGACACAGCGGCGGTCCATATGCGATCAGCTCGTCCCGGCCGGCCGGCCGGGGCGTCGGCGGCCGGCCCCGAACCGGGGCCCAGAACCAGGTACCGATTGCCGCCGGGCCGACCGCCGTGGAAGCGGAGCGTCAGGGTGCGTGGTGCTCAGTGCGGGTTGGGTGGGCGGTCGGCTGGGTCGCGGTGGGGTGGGCTGGTGTGGAGGCGGTGGGCGAGGCCGGTGTGGCGGCGGCCGGCGGTCGCGGTGTGCACGGCGCGGCCGATGGCCTTTTTCGAGCCGACGAGGACGACGAGTTTCTTGGCGCGGGTGATGGCGGTGTAGAGCAGGTTGCGTTGCAGCATCATCCAGGCGCTCATCGTCACAGGGATGACGACGGCGGGGTATTCGCTGCCTTGGGAGCGGTGGATGGTCAGCGCGTAGGCGTGGGTGAGCTCGTCGAGCTCGGTGAAATCGTAGGGGATGGTTTCGCCTTCGTCGGTGCGGACGGTCAGGGTCTGTTCGACCGGGTCGAGGGCGGTGACGACGCCGAGGGTGCCGTTGAAGACGCCGGCCGTGCCCTTGTCGTAGTTGTTGCGGATCTGGCTGACCTTGTCGCCGACGCGGAACACCCGGCCGCCGAACCGTCGTTCCGGTGTGCCGGGGCGCGGCGGGGACAGGGCGTCCTGGAGCAGGCTGTTGAGGGTGCCGGCGCCGGCGTGGCCGCGGTGCATCGGGGTGAGGACCTGGATGTCGGCGCGCGGGTCCAGGCCGAACCGGCGGGGAATCCGGTTGGCGACCACGTCCACGGTCACCTTTGCGGCGTCTTCTGCTTCGTCGCAGGCGAACAGGAAGAAGTCCGGCAGTCCGGTCACCTGGGGGAACTGTCCGGCGTTGATGCGGTGGGCGTTGGTGACGACGCCGGACTGGGCGGCCTGGCGGAAGACCTGGGTCAGCCGCACGTGGGGCACGGGGGTGCCGTCGGAGAGCAGGTCGCGCAGCACCTGGCCGGCGCCGACGGACGGCAGCTGGTCGACGTCGCCGACGAGCAGCAGGTGCGCGCCGGGCGCGACCGCGCGGGTGAGTTTGTTGGCCAGCAGCAGGTCGAGCATGGAGGCTTCGTCGACGACGACGAGGTCGGCGTCCAGGGGGCGGTCGCGGTCGTAGGCGGCGTCGCCGCCGGGGCGTAGCTCGAGGAGGCGGTGCACGGTCGCCGCGGGGTGGCCGGTCAGCTCGGTCAGCCTCTTGGCGGCGCGGCCGGTCGGCGCGGCGAGCAGCACCTTGACGCGTTTCGCCGTGGCCATCTGGACGATCGACCGGACCGTGAAGCTCTTCCCGCAGCCTGGCCCGCCGGTCAGGACCGCGACCTTGCGGGTCAGCGCGAGGCGGACCGCCTCGTCCTGCGCCGGGGCGAGCTCGGCGCCTGTCCGGGCGTGTAGCCAGCTGCGCGCCGCGTCCCAGTCCACGGCCGCGAACGCGGCGAGCCGGTCAGCGTCGGCGTGCAGGAGCCGGCGTAGCTGGTTGGCGAGGGACACCTCGGCGCGGTGGAACGGCACGAGGTAGTAGGCGATCACTGGCTGTTCCGGGTCGTCGCCGGGCATTTCCTCGCGGACGACGCCTTGTTCGGTGACGAGGTCGCCGAGGGCGTCGATCACGCCGGCGAGGTCGACGGTGAGGATCGCCGCGGCGTCGGTGAGCAGCCGCTGTTCGGGCAGGTAGCAGTGGCCGTCGCTGGTCGACTCCGACAGGCAGTACTGCAGGCCTGCTTTGATCCGTTCGGGGGCGTCGTGGGGGATACCGACGGCCTGGGCGATGGTGTCCGCGGTGCGGAAACCGATGCCCCACACGTCGTTCGCGAGCCGGTAGGGCTCGCGGCGGACGACGTCGACCGAGGCGTCCTGATACTTCTTGTAGATCTTCACGGCGAGTGAGGTGGACACGCCGACGCTCTGCAGGAAGACCATCACTTCCTTGATCGACCGCTGTTCCTCCCAGGCGGCGGTGATCGCCTTGACGCGTTTCGGGCCGAGTTTGGGGACCTCGATCAGCCGGGCGGGCTCGGTGTCGATGACCTCCAGGGCCTCGGCGCCGAAGTGCTCGACGATGTTCTCCGCGAGCCGCGGGCCGACCCCTTTGATCAGCCCGGAGCCGAGATAGCGCCGGATGCCCTGCACGGTGGCGGGCAGGACGGTCGTATAGTCCTCGACCTGGAACTGCCGGCCGTGCTGGGGATGGCTGCCCCAGCGGCCCCGCATCCGCAGGAACTCTCCCGGCTGGGCGCCGAGCAGCGACCCGACGACGGTGACGAGGTCCCCGCCGCGGCCTGGGTCGACCCGGGCGACGGTGTAGCCGGTCTCCTCGTTGGCGAACGTGACCCGCTCCAACGTCGCATCCAGCAACGTCCACCGCGGGCCGTCCACCGAGCCGGCCGTGGCACCCTCACCCGGCCGCGCAGCCCGAACGGGCCTGGGCGGTGCCGCGTACCCGTCCGGCGCCACGCCGGCATGCAGTCCACCCGTCACGTGCTCGTGGTCACCGCGCAGACTCCTCCCTGCCAGCCCAGCGCAGACCAGCCTACGGCGTGAGACCAGCCCTCCAAAGCCGGGCAACAACGGCGGCAGCGTCATGCCGTCCCGACAGCCGGTCTCCGGGGAGCCAGCGCGGCTGGTCTCCTCGCCAACTCCCTGGTCGCCCGCGGCGTCCGGCTCTCCCTCGGCGGCACCGTCTACGACCCGACCGACCCGATGGGCAGAATGTTCTTCAACATCCTCGTCACCTTCGCCGAGTTCGAGGTCGACCTGCTGCGGATGCGCACCCGCGAGGGGCGTCCAGCAGCATGAGCAGTGAGTCGCCCTCGCAGCCGGGGAAGCTCAGGGGTGGGCGTTGCCGGGCAGCCGGCCGGGGCGGGGCGGGGCGCCGTTGACGACCGGAGTTCGTAGTGCCGGCGGCGAACGTTCTGCACGACGGCGTGCCCAGAGCCGATCACCTGGGTGGAGCGCAGCCGTTTGGCCGGAGCCGCAGGACGGACACGCCGACGGTGCATCACTCGATCAGGCCTGACCGATCAGCCCGACCGCTGTACCCGACGAACGTAACAGCCCCCCAGCGCCGCCCACCCACGCCCTCGAACGCCCCGGAGACCACACCCGGCCGGGCGCCCTACCCGCAGGCCCAGGGGCGCTAGGCCGGGGGAAGCTCGATGGTCACGACGGCGCCGCCGGTGGAGGCGTCGTTGCGAAGCTCGACGGTCCCGCCGTGTGCGGTCACGATCGCCCGGACGATGGACAGGCCGAGCCCGGCGCCGCTGGTGGTGCGCGCGGCGTCGCCGCGGACGAACCGCTCGAAGGCCGAGTCCACGAGGTCGGGAGGGAAGCCTGGCCCGTCGTCGGCCCAGGTGACGGACGCGGTGTCCCGGCCGGCGGCGATCTGGACGCGGGCGGTGGCGGCGCCGGCGGCGGCGCTGTTGGCCGCGAGGTTTGTGAGTACCTGGCGCAGCCGGTCAGGGTCCGCTTCCACGACCACGGGCTCGCCGTGGACCTCGATGCGCAGGTCGGTGACCGGGCCGAGGGTGGCCGCCTCGGCGGCGGTGAGATCGGTGAGGTCGACCGGTTCGCGCTGCACGACCAGGGAGCCGGCCCGTTCGCGGGCCAGCAGCAGCAGGTCCTCGGCGAGCCGGGTGAGCCGGTCGACCTGGCTACGGGCGGCGAGCAGGGACTGTTCGACCTCGCCGCGGTCGTCGAGCGCGGCGAGCGCCAGGTCGATCTCGCCGCGCAGCACCGTGACCGGGGTCCGCAGCTCGTGGCTGGCGTCGTCGACGAACGCGCGTTCGCGGGTGAACGCGACGGCGAGCCGGGCCAACATGCTGTCCAGCGTCGCCGCGAGGCGCGCGATCTCGTCGTCGCCGTGGACGACGGGAAGCCGTTGGATGCTGTCCAGCTGGGAGATCGCCGCCGCCTGGCGGGTCAGCGCGTCCACGGGGCGAAGCGCGGCCCGGATCAGGAACCAGCCCAGCACGACAAGTGCCGCGACCAGAAACGGTGCGGCCAGCAGCAGCGCCTCGAACTGTCGGTCGCTGGCCCGGTCCACGGACGTCGCGGCGATGCCGACGGTCAGCACCATCCCGGACGTGCCGACCGGTTGGGACCACAGCCGGACTCGTAGCGGTTTGCCGTGGTAACCCAGCGGCAGGTCCCGGCTGACCAGGACGATGTCGTGGACCGCGCGAACCTCGTCGCCGTTCAGCAGCCGCCGGCCGTCCAGCTCGGCCGATCCGGCCACCACTGTGCCGTCGGCGGCGAACACCTGCGCCATCGGGTCGCGGGACACGGCGGTGAAATCCCCGGTCCGGACATCGACCGTGAGGTCGCCGCCGCGGCCGGCGAGGTCGGCGTCGAGCGCGCCGCTCAGCTGCCGTGCCAGCGCGACGTACAGCACCGACAAACCCAGGACCAGCACGAGGACGGTGCCGGCGGTGAACGCCATCAGCAGCCGGGAGCGCACCGACCGCCGCATCAGCCGCAACGCACCACCCTCACACTTCACGACCTTCTCATATGCCCAGGCCCATCCTGACAGCCATGACCACGCCAACGGCCCCCAGCCTGCCGGCGCCGCCGCGGGCGCCGGCGGGCGCCACGCACGGCCGCGGGCAGTCGGACAGCCGGACCTATTCTGGGCGAATGAGGCTGCTGGTTGTCGAGGACGACACCGCGATGGCCGCGATGTTGACCCGCGGTCTTCACCGGGCCGGCTACGCCGTCGACACCGTCGACACCGGTACCGACGCGGTGTGGAGCATCACCGAGACCGACTACGACGTGGTGGTTCTCGACGCGATGATCCCGCCGCCCGACGGGTTCGACGTCTGCCGCCAGATCCGGGAACGCGGCCGCTGGGTACCGGTCCTCATGCTCACCGCCCGCGACGGCGTCCAGGACAAGATCAACGGATTGGACGCCGGCGCCGACGACTACCTCACCAAACCGTTCGACCTGCAGGAACTGCTCGCCCGGGTCCGGGCGCTGGCCCGCCGCGACCCGATGGAGCGCCCGACCGAGTTGCAAGTCGGTGATCTGGTCCTCGACCCGGCGACCCATGCCGTCCACCGCGGAGGATCGCGTATCGCGCTGTCGGCGAAGGAGTTCGCGTTGCTGCACGAGCTGATGCGCCGGCCCGGACAGACGCTCAGCCGCACGCACCTCATCGAACACGTCTGGGATTTCTCCTACGACGGTGGTTCCAATGTGGTGGACGTGTACGTGCGCTATCTGCGCGACAAGGTCGACCGGCCGTTCGGCCGGTCGACCATCCTCACCGTTCGCGGGGCCGGGTATCGGCTCGACCCCGACGCCTGAAACGACGGTCGGCGCGTCGGCGCGGTATCTCCACGGCCGCCGGCGCCTGCCTCCGGCCGGGAGCGCGAAGCGATAGCGTCGAGCGTGAGACGCTCGTGGCCCCGGCCCGAGCGCAGCGCCGGACTTCTGGTCCCGGCAACCCGCTGACGCGACTGACGGCGGCACTTCGAGGCTTCACCGAGCAGCCCGGCCGGACGCTGGTCGTGGTGGTCGGTAACCATGACGCGCCGATCGCGTGGGGCGGTGTTTCCGGCGCGGCGGTGGCCGGGCGCCTCCGGTCAGCGCTCCGCTGAGCAGCGCGTGTGGGGCCCGTCTGTGCCCGCCCTCGGCGGGGGCGTGGTCACGGCCGGCTCAGGTCAGTTCTGCGGGAGGTGCGACCAGAGGTCCGGGCAGGTACTGGGCGATCCAGTCGATCGCCGGCCCGAAGGCCGCGGACCACACGCCCCAGTTGTGCCCGCCGGACGAAGCGAGCACGGTCGTTGTCGGAAGGGACGGGGCGTAGCGCCGCAGGGTCGCTGTCATCGCGCGTGCCTCTTGCATGGCCTCGGGGTCGCCGCCTGACGCGGACAGGTAAAGCGGGGTCGCGACCGGAGCGCGGTAGCGGACCCACCAGAGGGGCGAGTTCTCCCGGCTGGCGAACCGCCCCTGGTAGAGGCTTGGCGTTCCCGGGTCCTCGCCGGCGGTGAAGTAGCCAGACAGGCTGGCCGCCGCCGCGTAGCGCTCGGGATGGTGCAGCGCGAGATTCACCGCGCAGAACCCGCCGGTCGAGATACCCAGCGTGGCCCAGGAACGGGACGCGTCTACGCGGAAGGTCCTGGTGACGTCGTCGAGAACGTCGGCGGACAGGTAGGTCTCCCACTGCTCCCCGTGGACGGCGTTGACGCATTCGGAACTCTGGCCGCCCGCGTAGACCTGCGGGATCACCAGGACCACGGGCGGGACCCGGCCGGCGTCGATCTCGGTCTCCAACCGGGTCTGGATGTCCATCAGCCGGGGGAAGGTCTCGGGTGAGCCGGGGTAGCCGTGGAAAACCTCCACCGCGGCGAACCGGCGCTCCGTGTTGCCCGTGAAGTACGCCGCCGGCAGGTAGAGCAGCCCGTGGTGGGTCAACCCGCTGCGCGTTCCCGGGTACAGGACGTTGAGCATGATCCCGTGACCGCGCAGCCCGTCGCGGCGACCCAGCGTCACCCAGTGCGGGGTCAGTACCGCCACGTCGGCGCCGGTATGGATCTGGGCTTGCAGGGCGAGGCTATGCGTGCTGGGCGGGCGGCCGGCCAGATCCGAGACCGAGGTGTAGAAGCCGTACGAGCGGTTGACCTGAGCCAGCGCGAGGACTCCACCAAACGCCATGACCAGCAGGAGGCTTGCCACGCGCCCGGGCAGCGCCCACCGACCGGGCCACCGCATCCACGACAGGTACGTGCCCGCGGCGCACATCAGGCCGGTCATGCTCAACAGGAACATGAACGGCCATCCCGTAAGGACCATCGAACCTCCGTGTCGGCGGTGACAAGTCTGATTGTCGTGACCGAACAGGAGAGGACGATGAGAACTCCGATCGTTCGGCCCCACCCGGGCAGCGCCGCGCCGACGCCGGAACCGCGAGCGTCGTCGATCACCGCGTGGGTGCCGGTCAACGACGTGGTCGGATTCCTTGGCAAATCCTGGCAGCGGTCTGCTCCACCGCGGCGGTGGCCGCCGGGTTTCCCGCCGGCCACCACCGCCGATGCGCGCCCTTGTGGCACTCAGCCGCGCGCTCCGCTGGAGCCGGCACCGCCACCGAAGCCACCGCCACCGAAGCCACCACCACCGAAGCCACCGCCGCCGCCGGTGAGGCCCCGCAGGCTGCTGGCGCTGGTGGTAGTCGGGAGCGGGGTCGACAGGTTCGCGAGAACGACCTGCTCGCCGGCCTTCACCCCGGCGGTGATCTGCGTCATCGTCTCGCCGACCGCTCCTACCTGGACGGTCGTGCTGGTCGCTTTCCCGCCGCGCAGCACGGTGACCAGATGGACCGGTCCGAGCGAGTGCAGCGCGGAGTTCGGCACGGCGACCGCCCCGTCGGCCTGGGAGACCACGATGGACACGTCGGCGTCCGAGCCGGCGAACAGGTGCTGGCTGGTCGGGTCGACGGCGATCGTCACCGGGTAGCCGACCGACCCCGACGACGAGGCGCTTGACGAGCTGGAACTGGTCGTCGGCAGCAGGCCGATGGAGACGACCTTGCCCGGCAGGCTGGTGGCCAGCCCGTCGACGGTCACCGTCGCGGCCTGCCCGGCCTTCACAGCTGCCAGATCGGTGTCGGGGATCGACGTGGTGACCAGGTACGAGCTTCCCGAGCCGACGATGGTGACCGCATTGGAGGCGCCTGGACCACCCGAGGACGCCGAGACCGATGCGCCGACCGCGAGCCCGACCGAGCCGACGGTTCCGGTGATCGGGCTGACCAGGGCGGCCTGGGCGAGCTGCCCGTCGGCCTGGGTGACGTCGGCCTGCGCCGCGTCGATGGCGGCTTGGTCGGACGCGAGCTGGGCCGGCGAAGCGATCGTCCCGGTCGAGCTTCCCCGAGCCTGGCCGCCGGTCGTACCGCCGGTGGCCGGGCTGCCCCCGGTCGGGGTGCTGGACCCTGGGCCGCCTCCGCTCGAGGAGGTGGAACCGGTCGAGACCAGCTGGGCCACGGCATTGATGGCGCCGCCGAGGGTCGACTCCTCCCGGCCGACCGCCGTCAGGTCGGTCGCGACCCGTTGCTGGTCGGTCAGCACGGTGGACAGCAGTGCCGAGCAGGTCGAGCTGGTGTTCGCCGTCGTGGGACCGGGCGACGGGTTCGCAGGTGGAGAGGTTCGCGGCGTAGCGGCCGTGGCGGGCGTTGGGCTGCCCGACGGGGCGGTCGGGCCGGCCGCGGGCGCCCCGCCCGACGACGCGGTGAGGTAGGCGGCGCAGGATGTCGTCTCCTGCTTGAAGTCGGCGGCGGCAGTGGTGAGGTCGGGGTCGGCCGCCTGCTGGGCTGCGAGCAGCGCCTTCTGGTCGGTGACGACGGTGGCTCGCGCCGCGACGAGCTGGGGGTTCCCGCCGCTGGAGGACGTCGAGCCGCGGCTCGACGTCGGGACGACCGCCTCGGTCCCCGCGCGGGCGCCGGTGGAGGAGGCGTTGGTCACCGATGCGGTCGAGCCCTGCTGGCTGGCCTCGTCCGTGGCGAGTGTGCGTCGGTCGGCGGCCAGCGACGCGGCGTCCTGATCGACCGTGGCCCGCAGCGCCGTGTCGTCGAGGGTGGCCAACGTCTGGCCCGCTGTCACCTCCTGTCCTAGCGAGACCGCGACCGTCGCCACTTTCCCGGAGACCGGGAACGTGACGGTGGACTGGAGGGCCGGTGAGATCGTGCCGGTGGAGTCGAGGGTCTGGTGGACGGCCATCCGGAGGGCGACGGCGGTCCGGTAGCTGGGGCCAGGCGAGCTCGTGGCCGCGTAGGCCGCCGGCGCGGCCACGATCACCACGACGGCCGCGCCGCCTGCGGCCCAGGCCCGAATACGCCGCGCCCGCCGCCTGGCCAGCCAGGCGGCGGGCTGGTGCCGGGCGAGGTCAGCCATTGGTGGCGCCGTTCGCGGTCTGGCCGCCGGCCTGCGCGCCGCCGAAGCGGCCCATGCCAAAGCCGGTGGCGCAGCCCTGCCTGCCGGCGGGCGCGACGCTGATCGCTGTCGCGGTCACCGCACCGGTGTCGTCGGCCTTGCCGATCGCCGTCAGACATTCACCGACGACCAGTGCCGACGGCGTTGCCGCCTCCGTCCGCTGGAGCGTGGTGCTCGACCCGATTGTGACGGTCGTGGTCGTAGCCAGCGCGGGAGAGGCCGTCGAGTTCGCGGCCCGGGCGCGGGCCACGCCCTTGACCTCGAACGTCGACCCGGACACCGAGGTCACCGTGCCGAACGCGGTCTGGAACCGGCCCGTGCCGGCGGGCGATGTCCGGTTCGGGCGCGACGTTGCGCCGCCCGTGGCACCGCCGGGCCGGGTCCCCCGAAAGCCGCCCGCGGTCCCGCCGAGGCCGCCGGCACAGCGGCCGTTGACCGGCATGCTGAGCGTCACGGTGGTCGCGGTGAAGCCGGTGCCCGTGCCGCCGGACGCGGTGCCCCCGACCGCGGTGACACAGTCGCCTACGGCCAGGGCCGAGGCGGTGACGGTCTCGGTCCTGGAGAACCTCGTCGCGGCCGTCCAGTCGACGGTGACCTGCCCGTTGGCCGGGTTCTGGACCTGTGCGTTCGTGGCCGAGACGGCGGCGATGGTCCCCGAGGCCGCCGGTCGGATACCCGCGCCCTGGCTGGCCGCCGCGCTGGCGGTGGAACTGGGCTGCGGGGCCGCTGGGGAGCTTCCCGAGCTCGCGGTGCCGCAGGCGGCGACCGTGAGAACGACCAGCGCGCCGATGGCCGGCCACGGCAGAATGGCGGGCCGGGGCCGGCGGAGCTGGGACAGGGAACGTGGGCGCATCGGAACCTGGCTCCTTGAGGAGACGTGGGGGCGGGCGAGGTGGCTGCTCATTCGCTGCGCAGCGCTTGGATCGGAGTGAGCCGTGCGGCGCGGCTCGCCGGGTAGACGCCGAACACGACGCCGATCAGGATCGCGACGGCGACCGCACCGACGGTGGCTGTCGGCGAGATGGAGATCGGGTTGGAGATCAGGTGCGGCAGCACGCCCGCGCCAGCGAGGCCCAGGGCCGCCCCGAGCAGCCCGCCGGCGAATCCGAGAACGGACGCCTCGACGAGGAACTGCCGGCGGATAACCCGCGGGGTCGCGCCGAGCGCCTTTCGCAGGCCGATCTCGCGGATCCGTTCGGTGACCGAGACCAGCATGATGTTCATGACGCCGATCCCGCCGACCAGCAGCGAGATCCCGGCGATGCCGGCGAGCAGCACGGTCAGCGTCCTGTCGACTGAGGTCGCCGTCGAGAGGATCGTCTGCTGGCTGGTGATGGAGAAGTCGGCGCCGGCCGGGGTTGTGATGTGGTGCAGCGACAGCAGCTCGGACTGCGCCTCCTGGTAGGCGGCCGACAGGGTGTGGCTGGAGGCCGCCTCCAGGTAGATGTCCTGGACGGAGTCGCGGCTGGTGCCGCCGGTGATCCGGTCGGCGGCGGTGCTGATCGGGACGACGGCCTGGTCGTCCTCGTTGGTGCTGGCCGACGAGCCGGCCGAGTTCAGGACCCCGACGACGGTCATCGGCACGCCGGCCACGGTGACCGCCTGGCCGACGGGGTCACGCGCCCCGAACAGCTCCTGCGCGGTGGTCGGGGCCAGCACGGTCACGGCCGCGTGGGTCGCGATGTCCTGGCCGGACAGGAACCGCCCGACGCTGACTGAGCGGGCCCGGACCGACAGCCAGTCCGGCATCGTGCCGACGACCGACGTCGTCCACGATGTGGTGCCGGCGGTCAGGGTCTCCGAGTGGGAGGTCGTCGGGGCGACGGCCTTGATGTCGGGGGCGACCACGGTGGAGCTCAGTGCGGTGGCGTCGGCGGTGGTCAGCGTCGACGCGCTGCCGAATCCGCCGCGCACGCCGCCCGTGGTCGTGCTGCCCGGGGCGACGATGAGCAGGTTGCTCCCGAGGGCGTTGATCTGGCTGGAGACCTGCGCCTGGGCGCCCTCGCCGAGACCGACGGTGAGGATCACGGCGGCGATACCGATGAGGATCCCGAGCATGGTCAGCGCCGAGCGCATACGGTGCAGCCGCACGGCCTCCAGCCCTGTGCGGAGGACCTCGACCCAGCTCATCGCAGGCCTCCGTGTGCGGGGACGAGCGCCGAGTCGTCTGTGATCTCGCCGTCGCGGATGCGCAGCACCCGGTCGGCGGCGGCGGCGACCTCGACCTCGTGGGTGATCAGGATGATCGTGCGGCCCTCGGCGTGCAGCCGGGCGAACAGGCCGAGGACGTCCTCGGTGGCAGTCGAGTCGAGGTTCCCAGTCGGCTCATCGGCCAGGATCATCGACGGGTTGGTGACCAGCGCCCGGGCGACGGCGACGCGTTGCTGCTGGCCGCCGGAGAGCTCCGTCGGTTTGTGGTCGACGCGCTCGGCCAGGCCGACGTCGGCCAGCGCGGCCAGGGCGCGCGACCTTCGCTCGGACCGTGCCCCACCCGCGTAGGTCAGCGGGAGCTCCACGTTGCGCAGGGCCGACACCGCCGTGAGCAGGTTGAACTGCTGGAACACGAAGCCGATCCGCCGGTTGCGGATCTGGGCGAGCTGGTCCTCGGTCATCCGGCTGACGTCCTCGCCGGCGAGCCGGTAGGACCCGGAGGTGGGGACGTCGAGGCAGCCCAGGATGTGCATCATCGTCGACTTGCCGGACCCCGACGGACCCATGATCGCGACGTACTCGCCCTCGCTGATGGACGTGGTGACACCTCGCAACGCGGCGACCTCGACCGATCCGGTCTGGTAAACCTTGCGGACATCGGTCAGCTCGATCACGGGTCGCGCGTCCGGGTGGTCTTCGGTGAGGGTCATCGGGTCCCCCCACCCAGGCCGCCGCCGAAGGTGCCCGTCCCGGTGCCAGCGAATCCTCCGCCGCCGCCGAATCCTCCGCCGCCGCCGAAGCCGCCGCCGAAGCCTGTCCGGGTGCCCGTCCCGCCGGTGCGGGCGCGGGTTCCGCTCACCCCGGTGACGATCGGCACGACGACCTGGTCACCGGCCTTCAGCCCAGCGGTGATCTGCGTCTGCGCACCCGAGGTGACCCCGGTGGTGACGGTCGTCGCGACCTGGTGGCCACCGCTCATGCGGTACACGAGCGTCTTCGCGCCGGAGGTGTGCAGGGCCTGGCTGGGGATGGTCAGGACGTCGTTCAGCTGCTTCACGGTGATCGAGACGTCCGCGCTGGCGCCTGGGTGCAGGCCGGCCGGGCTGCCGGTGATGTTGATCGTCACCGGGAAGCTGGCTACGCCCGAGGTGGTCGTCGCGATGACGCCGATCGAGCCGACCGTGCCGTAGATCGTGCTGGCGGTGCCGGTGGCGCCGGTCGGGGTGATGACAGCCTCGTCGCCGGACCTGAGCTGGCCCACGGCCGTGTCATCGACGGTCGCGTTCACCAGGTAGCTGGTTGTGCCGACCACGACGATCTGGGCGCTCGAGGCACTCGAGGACGACACGGCCACCGACGACGAGCCCGAACCCGAACCAATGCCCGAGCCGCCGGAGCCGCCCGAGCCGCCGGAGCCGCCGGAGCCGCCCGAGCCGCCGGAGCCGCCGGAGCCGCCGGGTGACGAGCTGGCGGCACTGGAACCGGACGAGCTGGAACCACTTGACCCGGCGGCGATCTGCTGGCCGACGGTCAGGTTCACGGCGGCGACGGTGCCCGCGATGGGCGATGTCATCGAGCTTGCGGCCAGGTTCGTCTGTGCGGCAGTCAGCGAGTCCCGGGCGACCGTCAACGCGGCCTCGTCCGCGGTGAGCTGGGTACTCGACGCGCCCGAGGCCTCGTCGGAGGTGACCTTCGCCTGGTCGGTCGCCACCGTGGCCTGAGCCTGGGCGGCCTGGGTGGCCAGCGCGGCCGAGTCGATCGTGGCCAGTGTCTGGCCGGCCGTGACCGTCTGGCCCACCGTCACCGGCACCGCGGTGACCTCACCCGGCACGGCGAACGAGAGATTGGCCTGTTGGGTCGGTTCGATCGTCCCGGTCGCGCTCACGGCCTGCCGGATGGTGCTGGTGGTGGCCTGGACGATGCGAGACGTAACCGCGGCGCTCGGCGAACCGGACAGCGCCCAGCCCAGGGCCGAGCCGCCGGCGGCCAAGGCGACCACCACGACGATGGCGAGGATCCGTCCTCGCTGGCTGCTGGGCAGCTGCGGGCGGCGCCGGTGGGTCGTCCTGGCCGCCCGCCGGGGCGGATCATCCGGTGGATGCTTCCGCCCGTGTGAAGCCCCCTGCGACGCGATTTCGTCGGTCGACAGTGACGACAAGGCCCCTCCCTCAGTCGAGCGCCCGCCCCCGATCCACTTTCCGGAAGCGTGACGACATCAGTTTTCTCATTGGTGAGACGCTCGCTGGATAGACCGGCTGCGGCTCTTCTCCTGAAGCGATACGTACGCTCGTCCGGCTACCTAAAGATTGCCTGTGGCCGCGATGTGAGTTTTCTTGGCGTGCTCCGCGGGCATAGCTTCACCAAGGCCTCGGCGCCACAGAAGCGCTATTCTCCAACTTCTCGGTGCGGCGGTTTTTGACAGCCTTGTCATGGACTGGAAAATGGCACAGGAAAACGTGCACTGTCGGCCGTGTGAGTGACAGTGCGGATTCGCCGAAGCTGTTGTTCTCCGCGGTGTGCGGGTCAGCACCTCGGCTGACCCGCACACCGCGAAGGGGACGGTTACCGCTGTCTCGGTGGTCGTTGCCGCCTGTACCGTCAGGCCCTGCTCCAGGTGCTGCAGCACGGCGATCCGCTGGTCGAGGGGTGGGCGGGTGCCGAGCAGATGGTGAAGAGCGCCGGCGTGGTGGTGCAGCGGATCGTCGATGCACATCGCGGCGGTGGCGTTGAATCCGAAGACGGCGACGAAAACGAATACAAGAACGACAACGACAACGATCACAAGGCTCGTCATGGTGGCCACCTATCGGTGGGCGCCCCGGTGGGGCGCCGAGATGGACCTTTCGAGGTTCGCGGCCAGCCGCGCGAGGTCGGAGCGCAGGTGCTGGATCTCGCCGCGCATCTCCTCGGCCGCCGCACCGGCCCGCCGGGCCTGGGCCAGGTCGTGCAGCGCCACATCAGCCGCGATGCGCTCGGCGCGGCGGGCGACCATCAGCACCAGCCAGACCTCCAGCAGTGCCAGCGAGGCCAGCATGAGCCCGGCGATGGCGACGGGCCCGGCCCGGCCGTCATGCAGCACCGGAAGGGCGGTCGCCACCGCGATCCCGCCGGTGAGAAAGGTGGCGTAGCCCCAGGAGCCGGCGGCCCGGCAGAGCCGGTCGCTGACCCGCTCCCGGACCGGCAGCTGGCGTCCGGAGCGCACCCCTGGGTGCCTGTCCCATCCGGGCCGGTCACGCCGGTCGACCAGACCGGCCGTGCCGAGGATCGGCGGGTTCGGTCGGTCGGTGCGGTGCGGCTGTCCGGTCATGGGAGTGAGCGTGGGTCCGCACGGATGAGAGGAGGGTGAAAGCGTGGGCGACGGTCGCGACCGTGGACGGCAAGGCAGAGATCGACGGCGCTGGCCAATGGGCCGCTGCGCACAGGCCTCAGGTGCTGGCCCGGTTCGGCCGCGCGCTCGCCGGCCCGATCCGCTGCCGCATCCTGCTCGCCCTGCGCGAGCCCCGACCTACCCCGCCGGCCTCGCCGACGCGCTCGGTATTTCCCGCACCCGGATGTCGGACCACCTAACGTGCCTGCGCGGCTGTGGCCCGGTCGTCACCGTGCCGACGGCCGCCGTTCCCGCTACCGGCTGGCCGACCCCCGCCTCGGCCACGCCCTCGACGACCTGCGCAACCGTTCGGCCGCTCGCTTCTCGTCGCGGCCGCGGCGCGTTCGCCGGAGCGGCTGGTTCGGCTACCTGGCTCCGGTGATATCGCTGTTTGCTGATAGCGGCATACTGCAACGGATGGCGGCTCTGGCCGGGGTATGCCCAGCCGACACCTACGGGATCCTGAAAGCGTTCGGCCGCGACTGCGCGGGCGCGATCCAGGTGGCCGATCATCGACTGCGGCGGGCCCACCCACCCGCTCGACGCGTTGACCGAGCGTACCAACTGGCTGCCAGTAGTGGTCCCCTTCAGCGAGGCTCCCGTTCCTTTTCACGCGAAGGATTCCGTTGACATCGTGACCACCGCGAGTCTGAGCGACGATGGCCTCCATCCCGACTATCACTTCGAGATACGTGGCGTCAGTTCGGTCGGCGGACCTGTCACCATGCGGGTCACGTCGTCACACCACGAGCCTGGTCCCGGGCGCCTGCCGCTCTATCCGGGCCTGTTTCAACGAGGCTGACACCGGGCCTCGGCGGTTCGTGCGAGCTCCCCCGGGGCGTGCCGGCCAGGTGACGCATCCCGAGACCGGGCAGACGAGCCGTCCGCGGACCGCGGCGCCGTGCGCAGGCCGTCGGCCGGAACACCGCCAGCAGGTCCCGCAGCGTTAACCCGCCGCCCGAAACCACCAGAAACCCTCAGCACTGCCTACTAATCGCTGACAAGCGAACCTGCCGAGGCCTTGGGCAGAGCCCACACATGCCGGAGCCCGGTGTGTCCGCCGGTAACCTGGCGGCCGTGCGTCTCTATCTGTCGTCCTTCAGGATCGGCAACAGACCCGACGAACTACTGCGGCTGCTCCGAGGGCGCACACGGACCGCGCTGATCGGCAACGCCGACGACTACAAGTCCCCAGAGGACCGTGCGGCCTCGCTGGCCCGCGAAGTGGCCGAGCTCCGTGGGGTGGGGCTCGACCAATGCGAGTGAGCCTTTCCCTGCAACCGACCGTCACCCTGGGTGAGTATCAATAGTGTGATCGTGTGTTGGTCGTCAGGTGGTCCTCTGGTACTCGGTGTGGAGGATGACGAGGGACGCTTTCGCGACCAGCCCGATCTTCCAGGGGTCGATCGTGACGTTGCGGAGCAGGCGGAAGGTGACCTTGAGCAGCGCGTTCGCGCGCTCCCCGACCGCCCGCAGGGCGTAGTGGATGCGGTTGTGCAGTTTCTGTTCGGCGGTCAGCTCCCCGCCCTTCGGCTTCTTGAACGGGACCGCGAACTGCCCCTCCTGGGTTCCGAACGCTTCGTAGCCGCCGTCGCCGAGCACCTGCCCGCCGTCGGCGAACCACTCCTCGAAGACCTCCGGGGCGCCGGAGGCGCGCAGGGGGTGGTGTCGTGCTCCCGGCCGGGACGGACGTCGGACACCCACAGCGGCCAGGCCGTCCTCGGGACCCGAGACGACTTGCACGTTCGCGCCGTGGTTCTTGATTTTTCCTGACCACCACAGGTCCACGCCCTTCGTCGGGCCGGGGACGGTCACCCGGTCGGTTCTCGATCACCGTCCCGTCGACGATCACGTGGGTCGTAGCCGGCGAAACTTCGCGGCGATCAGTGCGTTGCGCAGGTCAGGGGCCTGCCAGGCCAGGACTGGCGAGGCCCTCGTGCAGGTAGCGGTAGCCCACCGACTTGCCGATGTTGTTGTCCCGACACAGCCGGATGACCGGGGTTCCGTCACAGAACCAGCGCAGGACGAACACGGCCTGCTCCCATGGAGACAGGGCGCGGGTCCCGCTCCGCGTACCGATCCGCCTACGTTCCGCAATCAGGAGCGTGGCAAGGCGGACGACCGTGTGATCGCTCAGGGGCAGGACGCTCGTGTATGTGACACTCATGAGGACGCGGGGCTCCGGCGGAAGTGATCTGTGAGAGGACTACTTCCTACCGGTTGCCCCGCGTTTCGTCGTCGGCGACCCAGCCGTCGATCACGACCCGTGATGATTACCTAGCGTGACGGGTCGTTGCAGGGAAAGGCTCAATTACACGCCAGGAGATGCCAACTCATTAACAAATCACGCGGGAACATGACGGACCTGACCAGTTACACGCCGACAAGGTCGCCTACCTGCTGGGCAAGAAGATGGAGACCCTGCCCGAGTTCATGCGGAACTCGGTGACCTGGGACCAGGGAAAGGAGATGGCCCGGCACGCCGATTTCACCGTTCCGCACCGGTATTCCCGTGTATTTCTGCGACCCGCACTCACCGTGGCAGCGCGGCTCGAACGAGAACACCAACGGGTTGCTGCGCCAGTACTTCCCGAAGGGCACAGACCTGTCCTTGCACACGCAGGAAGAACTTGATATGGTGGCCACGCAGCTGAATGGGCGGCCACGGCAGACGCTCAAATGGGCGACGCCGCTCGGAGGTCTTTACCGAGCTGCTGGAAAGTCATGTGTCGCCATGACCGCTTGATTCCGCCCATGCTAACGTCCCCTTCACCTTTCGGATCGTAACTAGTCAGGTGTTTCTTGGCTGACGGTTACTGGTTGTCACGCGGTGGCGGTGGGGGCTTGGGTGTTGGTGGGCAGCCAGGGGCGGCCCTCGGCGAGTTGGACGAGGCGCGTCGAGCATGGCGAGGCCGTGTTGGCGGTGGTCGAGAGGTAGCTGCGCAGTGCGCAGAACTGGCGGGCGCCGGTTGAGGGAGCGCAGGCAGGCCCGGGAGACCTTCTGTCTCAGCTTGACCATTCTGATGTCGCCGCTCCGGCCCGTTGTTGTCTGGTGGGATGGCCAGGTTTTCAGGAAGCGCAGGTAGTCGGCCTCCGCGCGGGTCGGCGAGGCGGCGGGCCAGGGCGTTGTGCTTACGCATCAGCTCGTCGAGCGGGCCTGGGGTCTGGCTGATCCCGATCTGGACGGCGTGGGCGCAGCCGGCGCAGCGGCTCGGCGGTCGCTTCGGGAGCGAGGGCGGGGCGCCCGCGGCGCGGGCGGTCGGCGGCGAGCGCTCGAGGTCGACGAGCGCCTCGCCGGCCTGCGTCGCCCCAGCACCAGCCGTCGGGCGGCGACGTGTCTGCGACCGCGGTCAACTCCCGCGCCACGTGGGCACCAGCAGAGCGGGTGGATCCGTCTGGACGTAGGTGTCATACGGCGACCAGCAGTCGTGCACCGCGACCCCGGTGTAGCCCGGGCAGCACGCCCAGGTAGGCCATCCCCTCGACGCCGCCGCGGCGGAGGTGGCAGACGAGCAGGGTGTACTTCTCGGTGCGGGCGCAGTGCACCCAGTGCAGCTTCCCGGCGACGCGCAGCCCGGTCTCGTCGAACCCGGCGACCGGCGCCGCCGCGATCTCGTCGCGGACCCTCGGGGAGGAACTCCTTGGCCAGGCGGGCCGCGGGCGCGGGCGAGCATCGGCGGCGACCGTGCCCGCCGACAGCGGCGTGCCGAACAGTTCGGCCATCGCGGCGCGGCCCGGTCCGCGCGCCAGGAACTGGCCGCGCCATAGAGATAGAGGGGACCGTCGCGCCTCGACCCGCGGGCCGTACTGGACCGGGCGTCCGCCCCGCGCGGTGCCGCCGCCCGGGTTCCGGGTCCCGCAGCAGGCGCACTCCCGCTCGACCAACCGGTGCTCGACGACCAGCGGGACCGGTTCCGGCAGGTCCACGACCTGGCGCCGCTCGACCGAGGTGACCGCCGCCAGCACCAGCCCGTCCCCGCAGCCCCGACACCACCGCCGGCTCATGGGTCACGACCCGGCCGGGGTCCGCGGCCAGCCTCAGCGTCGACCCCTCATGCCCTTCCTGACCCCCCCGGCTTCGGCCGGTCCGCGCACGCCGCGACTTCGGGTCCGGCTTCCCCAGCCCGTCCGAGCTCGGCGGCTTCGAGGAGTTCCGCGAGCTCGTCGCCACCTGGGCCCGCAACGCCTCGATCTCGGCGTGCGCCTTCTCCAACGCGGCCCGCAACCCGGCGACCTGCGCGGCCTGCGCCACGACCAGCACCGCGAGCTCGTCATACGACGGCGCGGGCTGATCGACGGAAGACACACGATCAACCTACGAGACGGTCACCCACCGCACCCACCCCGCGCCCACACCGATCGTCACCAAAACGACCCGACCTGCGACAACAGCAAAAGATCAGGAGGCCTGACTAGTTACTTCGGATCTAGGTAAGCCATCGGGCCGAGGAACCTCCCTTCGAGTTCCTCCCGGCCTTCGCCGGGTTCACAAACAGGCGCCTCATGGCGCACACGAGGTCTACGGAAACGACCCGACCCTGCGCCGCGAACTCGCCCGCCGCCAGGTCGGCTACGTCCTCACCGTCGCCAGCAACCACCAGATCGTCACCGGCATCGGCGCCCGCACGGCCGTCGAGCTCGCCGTCCGCCTGCCCGACCGCGCCTGGCAGCAGATCTCCGCCGGCGCCGGTTCCAAGGGCCACCGGTTCTACGACTGGGCCCTGGTCGACACCACGGATGGCGACCTGCCCGGCCGGCACTGGCTGCTCATCCGCCGCAACCAGACCACCGGCGAGTACGCCTTCTACCGCGCCCACGCGCCCCGGCCGGTCCCGCTGCGCGCCCTGGTCCGGGTCGCCGGCCGGCGCTGGACCGTCGAGGAGACGATCCAGACCTCCAAGGAACTCGCCGCCCTCGACCAGCACCAGGTCCGCACCTGGACCAGCTGGCACCGCTGGACCATCCTCGCGATGCTCGCCCACGCCTTCCTGACTGTCACCGCCGCCGACCAGCGCGACCAGCACAACGACCACGACGGCCTGATACCCCTGACCGTGAACGAGACCCGCCGCCTGTTCCTCGCGACCCTCGCCCTGCCGGCCGCGGCACTCGACCACGTCCTGCGCTGGTCCACGTGGCGACGCCGCCACCAGGCCAACGCCAAAGCCAGCCACTACCGACGCCGCAACCACCAACTCAACTGATCACAAAAGCGCGGCTGCCGTACTAGTCGGCGCGCTCGAGTTCGCCCGCGTACGGAATGATCTCCTTGTCCACGAACGTGCGCACCGCGGCCAGGATTTCGGCCTGTACGTCGGTGAGCCCGTCGGTCTGCGCGATCCTGCCCATCTGAAGGCTCCTGTCCTGGTGCTTCGCACCCGATCCGTGTCGCCGAGGATCCCGCTGCTCGCAGGAGAACCACCCCGCCCGGTATGGCCCGCGCCCCGGGGCTTAGGTCGCGGTTACCGGGCGAGGTGGTCCGTCAGGGGAGGGGAATGATCGGCTGTTGGGAGGTTCGAGTTCGGCGGTGCGCTGCGGTAGGCCGCGCGGCGCTTGCCGGCGACGACCTCAGCCATCCTCCGGCTCGCCTCGTCGCGACCTCCGCGGGCGGCACGGCTAACCGCGTAACAGCGCCCGGGACATGACTATTCGCTGGATCTGGTTGGTGCCTTCGTAGATCTGGGTGATTTTGGCGTCGCGCATCATTCGTTCCACGGAGAAGTCGCGGGTGTAGCCGGCCCCGCCGAACAGCTGGACGGCGTCGGTGGTGACCTGCATCGCCACGTCGGAGGCGAAGCACTTCGCGGCCGCGGAGATGAAGCTGAGGCCGGGTTCGCCTCGTTCGGCCCTCGCGGCCGACGCGTAGACCAGGTGCCGGGCCGCTTCGATCTTCATGGCCATGTCGGCGAGCATGAACTGGACGGCCTGGTTGTCGGCCAGCGGACGCCCGAACTGCCGGCGCTCCTTGACATAGTCGACGGTGGCGTCCAGAGCCCCTTGGGCAATGCCCAGGGCCTGTGCGCCGATGGTGGGCCGGGTGTGGTCGAGCGTGGCCAGCGCGGTGCGTAGCCCGCTCCCGGGCTCACCGATGATCCGTTCCGCGGGAATGGTGCATTCGGTGAAATGGATCTCCCGGGTAGGAGAGCCCTTGATCCCAAGCTTGCGCTCTTTGGACCCAACCTCGAAGCCGGGGTCGTCACGGTGCACCACGAACGCGGAGATGCCGTCCGCGCGCTTCGGCGCATCGGGGTCGGTGACCGCCATGACCGTGTACCAGGTGGACTCACCGGCGTTCGTGATCCACGTCTTGGTGCCGTTGAGGATCCAGTGGTCGCCGTCGAGACGGGCACGGGTGCGCATGGCCGCGCTGTCCGAACCGGCCTCCCGCTCGGACAGCGCGTACGATGCGATCGCCTCGCCGGCGGCGATCGAGGGTAGGACCAGCCGTTTCAGGCTCTCCGACCCGGACAGCAGGATCGGCATGGTTGCCAGCTTATTCACCGCCGGGATCAGTGACGACGAGGCGCAGGCGCGCGCGACCTCCTCGATGAGGACGCAGGTGGCCACCGAGTCCGCGCCCTGTCCCCCGTAGGTCTCCGGGATGTGCATGGCGGCGAAGCCGGTGCGGACCAGTGTCTCGTGCGCCTCGCGGGGATAGCGCGCCTGCTCGTCGACGTCGGCGGCGTGCGGCGCGATCTCCTTGTCGGCGAGCGTACGGACCGCTTGGCGTAGCGCGGTGTGTTCCTCGGTGAGCCGGTACAGATCAAAACTGGGGTTCACAATGGCGGACGCCTTCACGGTCGCAGGGACTTTCGGTGAGGATCACAAAGCGTAGGTGTGGAAACCGCGGCCGTTCTTCTTCCCTAGCAGACCGGCATCGACCATGCGCAGCAGCAGCGGCGGCGGGGAGTAGTGCGGTTGTTTGAACTCGGTGTACATTGACTCTGCAATGGCCTTGAGGGTGTCCAGGCCGATGAGGTCAGCGAGGCGCAGCGGTCCCAGTGGGTGCGCGCAGCCCAGAACCATCCCATTGTCAATGTCGTCCGAAGAGGCGAACCCGGACTCCAGCATCCGGATCGCGGACAGCAGAAAGGGTATGAGCAATGCGTTGACCACGAAACCGGCCCGGTCCTGCGAGCGGATCACTTGCTTACCCAGCTGCCCGGTCACGAGCTCCTCGGCTCGGCGCTGTGTCGCCTCGCCGGTCAGTAGGGACGGCACGAACTCGACCAGTCTGAGCACCGGCACTGGATTGAAGAAGTGGACGCCGATCACCTGCTCCGGCCGTGCCGTCGCCATACCCAGCTTCATGATCGGAATGGAGGATGTGTTCGACGCGAAGACGGCCCCGTCGTCGTCGACCACCTTGTCGAGCGCGTGGAACATCTCGATCTTGACCTGCTCGCTCTCCGCGATGGCCTCGACCACGAACTGCCGGTCGGCGAAGTCGGTCAGGTCGGTGGTGAAGCTGAGCCGCGCCAACGCGGCGGCCCGGTCCTGCTCGGTGAGCTTCCCGCTGTGTAGGCCCCGGTCCAGCGATACTGTGATCCGTGCTCGGCCCGCCCGGGCGGCGGCGTCGTTCATCTCCCACACCAACACGTCTAACCCGGCGCGGGCGCAGACCTCGGCAATCCCGGCGCCCATCAGACCGCATCCGACCACACCCACCCTGCGTAGCCCTACTGCCACCGTCATCCTCCCTTGCGTCGCTCACGAGTACATGAGCGCCTTCACAGAATAGCCTTCCCGACATGTACCACGCTGGTGGGTTCGGCCGGCTCGGTGAATATCAGACCAGAACGACGAACAGGCCGACGACATGGCTCCGGCCCGGCTCATCTCGGCCTGCCCACTTACTATCCGGATATCGAGAAGCACGACCACGACAATTGATTGCTGGAAACACAAAGATAGTCGCTGGAAGGCGTGGCCGCACCACTCTTTCGGGTGGCCGGTAGCCAAAATGGGGTGGGTCCACCGCCTCTGCTGGTGGTCTCCGCCGGCGTCGTGCATGAGGCGCGGCGGTCCGCGAGTTGGCCGGCCTGACTATCTGCGACGTCGGGCAGGCGGAACGCCGATGGCACGGCGGACGCGGCCTCGGCGAGCGTTAGTTGACAGACCTCGTCCTGCCCTTCCAGTACCTCGCGCGAAGGACCTTCTTGTCGATCTTTCCGACCGGCGTCGCCGGGAGCGAGTCGACAAAGTGTACGACCTTTGGCGCTTTTACTGAGCCGAGCGCAGCCTTGCTCGCCGAGATGATGTGGTCGGCGTCGGCCCACCCCGGTTCGACCGGGACCACCAACGCACATACCGCCTCGCCCCAGTTCTCATCCGGAATGCCGATGACGGCGCATTCACGGACCTCGGGCAGTGCCAGAACGGCCGACTCCACCTCTGCGGGAAAGACGTTGAACCCGCCGGTGATAATCATTTCCTTTTTACGGTCGACGATGTAGACGAAGTCGTCCTCGTCGAGGTAGCCGACGTCGCCGGTGTGGTGCCAGCCGAACGTTCGGATCGCCGCAGTGTCATCCGGACGATTGAAGTAGCCGGACGTGACCAGGCGGCCACGGACTACCAGCTCACCCCGCTCGCCGCGCGGCAGAAGGCTGCCCTGCTCATCCATCACCTCCACCTGACAGGAGAACGTCGGATGCCCGCACGACGCGAGCCGCTCCGAGTGGTCGCCCGCGACGGCGGCGGCGACCTGCTCAGGCGAGAGGTAGGTGAGCAGCATCGGCGCCTCGGCCTGCCCCCAGCACTGCGCGACGCACGGACCGAACGCCGTGACGCCTTCGCTGAACTTGTCCGGCGAGACCGGCGCGGCGGCGATCAGCAGCATCTTCAGCTTAGAGGTGTCGCGGGGTCGCGCCTTCTGACCCTCCAGCATGCGGTAGTACGCCGTCGGCGGAAGAAACACGTGCGTGACGCCGTCACGCTCGATGCGGTCCAGGGCGTCCTCCGCATCGAAACCTGGGCGGATGACCACCGTTGTGCCCTGGGCCGCCAGGATGACCGCCATGACGCCGGCCGCGTGCGTGATCGGCGCCACCATAAGGTTCACCGGGTGCTCACACACCGGCCAATGCCGCGTGCACAGTTCGATGAGGCTCGCGAACACGTCGTTGGTCCAGACGACTGCCTTGGACCTGCCCGTCGTCCCGCCCGTGGGCCAGGTAGCGCACACCGCGGTCGGTGCGCCGAACGGGTCGCTCCAGTCCGGTATGTCCACGCCGTCGCCGGCGGCGAGGACGTCGGCCATCGACTCGGCGCCGTCGAACGGCTTGTCAAGGCAGATGATGTACTTGAGGGTGGGCACGTGCGCGCGGATCTCGTTCACTTCGGCGGCGAAGAGTGAATGCAGCAGCAGCCACTGCAACTTCACCTCATTCATGAAGTCGATCGTCGCGCTCAGCGCGTTGAGGTGGTTGAGCGGTGCCCAGACGCCGCCGGCCCGCCAGAGGCCGAGCATCCCCAGTAAGGCCTCGCCGACGTTCGGGGCCAGCACGCCGACCCCGTCGCCTGGAGAGAAGCCCCGCGCGTACAGCCCGGCGGCGAGCCGCCGCGAATGCCGATCAGCCTCGGCATAGGTCACGTTGCCCTCGTCGGAGACGATGAAGAGACGGTCGCCGTTGTGCTGCGCGCCCCTGTCGAAGAAGTCGATGACCCGCATTTGGCGTCCTTCCTGTCTTGGTCAGGCGGGCCGGAGAACGGTCACGGAACTGGCGTTCACCGTCACCACGCGGCTTCACCGAGCGCCACGATTCGGGCGACAACCGTCTCCGGCGGGGCGTCGGCCGGGATCTCCCCGAACCGGAACCGCCGCTTGGCTGCCGCCTCGGCGAGCCGGGCGGCTTCGGCCGTGTCGGCCCACAGGGCAGGCGGGAGTCCCCCGCCGTAGCGGGGATCATCGGGCAGCGCATCGGCCGCTACGCGGGAAAGGAGCAGCAGATCGCCGGGCGTCGCGGTGTCGACCTGGTCAGGGCTGGTGACGCCGTCCAACCGGACTGCGGTGATCCAGCCGTAATGCCCGGCTGCGGCCAGCAGGCTCGACCAGACATCCACTTCGTCGGCGTCGGGCCCCGAGACGGTGTCGCAGGTGACCTGCAACCCACCGATCGGCCGATCGGCCACAGCGCGGATCACCTCGAGCAGTCCCGCCGCGACGTCATCGAGTTCGTCGAAACCGGCCTCCGCGCTGGGCCCTAGGAGCCCGCGCGGGGACGGGCAGTCGAGCACGATGACGGCACGCTCACCAAGCTGGTGAAGCGCCGCGTCGAGGGTCTCGGCCAGCACCCGGCGCGGTTCGGCCAGCTTTAGCGCCGCGCACACCTCGGCAGCGTCCCGAGCAGCAGCGAGGTGGCGGGAGAACGGACCTGTGACGTTGACGCTGTACACATCGGACCGCAGTAACCGCTGTGCCTGCGCGGCGGCCGCGACTAGCGTGGCCGGCTCGTCATACCAGCGATCGGGCGCGCCGGCGAACACCGACCACACGTATCGGTCGCAGTCCAGCCAGGTCAGAGTGTCGCGCCTGGCGTGGACCCAGTCGTCCAAGGCATTCATTATTCTCCCGCCGTCCTCGTCAGTCCCGCGCCGTCAGCCCTGCAGCTGCGCGAGCCTGGCCTCCAACTGCGCGATCCGCACATCCTTCGGATTGGGCATCATGACCGGCACGATCGCCTCGGCGGGGCAGGTGTCCTCGGGGGTGCCGCGGAAGAGCACGCGGGGGTCGCCCCAGGAGCCGAAGAACGGCACGTCGGCCGGGGGCACCTCGGTCTCCCACTCCTTGACGAACTCCGCATACGGCTTGGCCCGATTCAGCCGAGCGGCCCTCTCGGCGTTCCTGGCCGCCGAGGTGGCCTCGGCGGCGACCGCGGCGGTATCCGGGTTGAGCACCACGTGGTAAATGTCGCGCACGGTGTCGAGGGACACTAGGCCGTCGCGGTAGTCGGCGGCGACCGCCTCAGGGTCGCGTTCGAGCACGTCGCCGTAGCCGCCGCCGGCACCCTGGGTGATCATGTACAGTTCGCCGCGGTCAGCGAGTTCGAACTGCAGGCCCATGTGGTGCGTCGAGTAGGTCGCCTCGGGAAACGGACGGTCGTTCATGAGTTCTTCAATGGCGTAGCGCAGCAGCTCGCGATGGTTGTCCATCACCTTGAAGATGTCGACGTTCTTGATCTTACACAGCGGGAACGTGCCTGGGCCGTAGCCGCCGAAGATGCCGTGCGTGCTCGGGAACTTCGAGCCGATGCTGCATACCATGAAGCCCCACATGGCGCTGTCCTTGACGGTGGCGATCTGCTGGTATCCCTGGCCACCGCGGAACTTGCCGAAACCCTGGTTGTCCCGCATGACCCTGTTGGGCACGAGCTTGAGAAACGGGACCTCCTCCTCGGAGAGCTCCTGCTCGCCGATGTCGGCCATGGGGGCAAAGATCGGGGCAACCGCGTGCTCACCGTCCCGGTTGGCCCGCGCTGCTCCGCCCATTCCGTTGAGGTCGGCGCACAGGTTGCCCACCAATTCGCCGTGCTGTGTGACGCCGCCGTAGATGAAGGTGACGATCATGTTGTACCAGCCGGCGATGACGTCGGTTGACCGCTCGCCCGCGCTGAAAAGAAACTTCGGTACCGCCAGCTGCGCCGCGGTGAAACTCGGGAAGAACGTCATCATGCTCTGCGCGTTCGGCGCCTGCGCCGAGCAGTCCAGCGCCGAGCCCGGGTCGGTGATGACCTTCATCGGTTCGAACACGGCCTGGTTCCGCGGCAGGTCCGGCCACACGAAGGTCATGAACTCCTGGGCCAACATTCCCTTCATCGATGAAAGGATCGTGTTGTTGGCCCGGTTCAAGAACTCTGGGGAGGAACCCCGGAAGTCGAGGATCAGTTCGTCGTCTTTCTTGGTCATCTCCAGCCTGATCTTGACCAGGCAGTTCTCCCGCAGCGTCCCGTCCGGGAAGACGTTCTGCCGCACAGTGCCCTCGGGCCACGTCCGCAGCCGGCGGCGGACCTCGTCGGCGGTGTCGGTCAGGGTGCGACGCAACGTGGCGACCACCGCGTCGACGCCGTACTCGGCGATCGCGTCCAGGATGCGGTCCTTCATCCGCACCGACGCGAACAGCTTGGCCTTCATGCCCTCCAGTTGCAGCTTCGGCTCGCGCACCGAGTTCTGTAGGAAGGTCATGAGGTCGCGCCGGAACGTGTAGTTCTCGCCCACCTTGATCGGCGACATCTTCAGGCCCTCGTCGAACGGGGACTCCGCCGCCGAGGGCATACCACCGGGTTCGGTCGCGCCGTTCTCGCCCTCGTGGACAATCGCGCCGGTGAAGCAGATCAACTGGCCGTCGTGGAAGACTGGGATGACGATACTCTGATCGGTATTGTGGACGTTGCCGTAGCGGGCGTCGTTGTGCATGAAGATGTCGCCCTCGTGGATCCCGACCGTCGGCTCGTCCACCCAGTACTTGAGAATGAACTTCACCGGATGCTGGGTCAGTACTGAGAACACCAGGACACCGCCCACGCTGGACAGCGCCAGATCACCGGATGCGGTCCACACTCCGGAGATCAGGTCGCCAGCCTTCGCTCCCGGTGCCGCGCCCATCTGCTCGACCATGTCGAACGACTCGTTACATGCGGTCTGCAGCTTGTGCCGCACCAGGTTGATCGATTCGGGGTCGGTGAAACGGGCCAGGGCCTCTGTCTCGCGGGGTGACTCCGGGGCGAGATGATGGTTGTTCATGATCTCAGGATCGGGTCCGAGGAACAGGACATTTTCCTCAAGGAACTTCTCAACGAGCGACTTGTCGTCGGCGCTATCGGATTGGCTCATAACGATCCACCTTTCGGTGAGAGGTATCTAGCAGGGATGGCGAGCGGCCTTCCAGACCCCTGTGCGAGGTACGCGAAACGGGTGTGGGGTTTGATGAGGCTGTGCTCGTCTACGCGTTAGCGTGGGCACCTACGTCAATCGGCTTGCGGGGTGCTATCCGGAGATGATCGGCCTGCCGAGCGGGAACCCTTTCGCGCCGGTCTCGGCGAACAATATGCCGACGTACAGATAGGTCGCCACGGCGACGACAGCGAACACGACGTAGCCGCCGGCGTGGGTCAGCGCGGTACTGGCGTTGATGGTGCCGAGCAGCAGGAACAGCAGCGCGACGTCGACGAGCCCGAGCAGCAGGGCAAAACTGCTGGGCAGCCGCAGGAGGGCAACGGTGAGCAGGATGACGGTGACCAGCCAGGAGATCAGCCACAGCTCGGTGGTTTTGGTCACCTGGTCGGCCGGGATGTTGTACCAGTTGTGGCCGAGACCGAGGACGAATGCGCCGTAACTGCCGAAGAAGCCGCTGAACACAGCGAACAGGCTGGCTGGGGCGCTCTGCCCGAGGGCGGCCGCCCAGACCGCGGCGATCAGGAGGCCGAGGGAGGTCGCGGTCATGATGACGGGGATGGCGGCGCCGGTCGCGGCGGGCTCGATCCAGCCGGTGTCGACCAGCCCGAGTCCGACGGCCCCGGCGATGAAGCTGGGGATGCCGATCGCGCTCGGGTTGCCGCGCACCGGTTCGGCGGCCGGTGTGGTGGGTAACTCTCCAGCCTCGTTCGATGATGCACGCGAACGGGTGGAAACGGTGGGACTGTCGCTGGTCATCAGATCACTCCCCTGATTGGCGGACCGCTTCGCTGCGGGCTGCCGTGGGTATTGCGGATGTGAGCGGAGGGCCGGGTGTGCCATGGCGGGGACCGCGCCGTCCAGTACCCATGAGGCGGCACCCGACCCTCCTGGTCCCGCTGCTCCTGCGGGCGTTGCTCGCCGTCGTGTCCCGCTCGGCAGCTAGGGGTGCTCGAAGATCGCGGCAGGGACGCCGGTAGCGGGCCGTGCACGGACCAAACGAGGGCGAGCGGCTTTTCCAGCCGGCTCCGGCTAGGCGAAACGGATGAGGGCCTTGATGATGCCGTCCCCCTTCGTGTTCATCAGACTGAACGCACGTTCGACGCCGTCGAACCCGAACTCATGGGTCGTCATCGGCGTTGGGTCCACCCGGCCGGAGCGCATCAGCGTGAAGATGCGGTCGAGCCGATCGCTTCCGCCTGGGCAGAGCGACGTCAGGATCTTCTTGTCCGACATGCCCAGGCCGAACGCGTCCAGTGGGATTTGCAGCGGTTCCGGACTCTCTCCGTGGTACCCGATGTTCGAGATCCGGCCGCCGGGCTTGGCCACCCGGATGGCGGCCTCGAATGTCGCCGGGGAACCGAGCGCTTCGATCGCGGCGTCCACTCCGGTACCACCTGTGAGCTCGAGAATGCGGCTCACGGGATCACCCGACCCCGGATCAACGATCAGGTCCGCCCCGAATCGGCGGGCTAGTTCCTGCCGATGGGGCCGTCCTTCCACGGCGATGATCAATCCAGCGCCGAGCAGTCTGCACCCGATGGTGGCGGAGAGTCCAATCGGACCTTGGGCAAAGATCGCGACGGACTCGCCAAGCCGGAGCTGCGCGTTTTCCGCACCGCTGAATCCTGTGGACAGCATGTCGGTAGCATAGACAGCTGCCTCGTCGGGCAGGTCGTGCGGAATTCGAGCGAGGTTGGCAGCCGCGTCGTTGACGAGAAAGTACTCGGCCATGTTGCCGTCGCGTTGAGCGGTGAATCTGTATGCGCCGAGCATTCCCTGGCACTGGGAACTGAATCCCCGCTGACAGGGGGCGCAGTGAAAGCACGGCGTGGCGGCTCCGACCGCAACGCGTTCTCCAACGTCAAATCCGGTGATGGCGGATCCCAGTTCGTGGATCACGCCGACCGACTCGTGGCCGAGACTGCGACCCTCGGGGACGGGAAGGCCACCCCTGACGGTGTGTACATCAGACGTGCAGATGAGCGCCGATGTTGTCCGCACGACCGCGTCAGTCGGACCGGGTTTCGGTATGGGCTTCTCGATGACGCCCACCTTACCTAAACCGAGAAATGCAAACGCCTGCATGGTTGGCATCTTCTCAGCCCGTTCAGATCGCCTTGGTGAGCACTGCGGAGCCGGTGCGTCCCACTGTCAGCTGCCATCCGGGTTCGGCGAGGTAGGTCGTACGCGGGGTCTCCACCAGGGCGGGGCCCTCCACGACATGGCCCTCCTCGAGGCCGGAGACGTCGTAGACGGCGGTCTTCACCGCTCCGTCGATGCCCGGGTAGTAGCACTCTCGCCACCGGGTGGGGCTCGGCGCTGGTTGAGCGTCGGCGTGGGTGGGCTGCAAGTCGAACTTTTCGTGATCGACGTAGCTCACCACACGGATGACGTTGATCCGCACTCCGGCCTCGGGAGCCTGGCTACCCTCGCCGTACCGGTGAGCATAGAGGTTGCTGAACAGGTCCAGCAGCTCGATTACGTCCCGGTTCGAGGTGAGCTGCTCGAATGGGCAGACCACACCGATCTGGGCGAGCTGGTTGCCGTAGCGCATGTCTACCTCGACCCGCGAACGGATGTCGGCGGGGTCGGCTCCTTGGCGAAGTAGGTCGTCCCGGCCCTTCGCGGCGAGTTCCGCCACGTTCTCGTTGAAGACCCGGTAGTCGCCCAGCATCTGCCGTGTGGTGGCGTCGTAGATCATCAGATACAGCGAATGCTCATGGATGTGCAACTGGTTCATGTTGCCCGCACCCAGCGCGGAGAACACCGAGCTGAACGGTGGGACCAGCACGTTCTGGATGCCCAGTTCGTTCGCGTAGCCACAGGCGTGCAGCGGACCGCCGCCGCCGTAGCTGAGTGCCACGAAGTTCTTCGGGTTGTAGCCCTTGACCGCGACCTCCTTGAAGATCGCCGCGGCCATGTTCGTGTCGACCTTGCGCTTGATGGCCTTCGCCGCCTCGATCAGGCTCAGCCCCGACGGCTTGGAGATGTGCTCCTCGATGGCCCGCTGCGCCCTGCGCAGGCTGAGCTTGATCGTGCCACCCGCGTAATTGTCCGCGTCGAGGTAGCCCAGCACAAGGTTGGCGTCCGTCGTGGTCGGCAACCGCCCGCCGCGGCCGTAGCAGGCCGGCCCGGGGTCGGAACCAGCGCTCGCCGGGCCCACCTCGATGGCATCCCATAGGCGGTCGTAGCGGGCGATGGAGCCGCCGCCGGCGCCGAGGGTGTGCAGGTAGGTCATCGGAGTCGACACGAGCCAGCGGTCGATGACCGGGTTGAAGTCGTAGAACTTCACCCCGTCGGAGGTCACCAGCCCGATGTCGAAGCTGGTGCCGCCCATGTCGGTGGCGATGATGTTGGGCTGGTTGTAGGTGCCCGACAGGTAGTTGGTGGCCTCCAGCCCGGCAACGGGACCGGAGTGGATGGTCTGCAGGGAGGAGGTCGAGTTCAGCTGCGCCATTCCCCCGGAGTTGTGCACCAGCAGCATCGGCTTGGTGTAGCCGTTACGCCGCAGTTCGACCTCCAGCGACCCCAGACCGTGGTACATCTGGTCGTGCAGGTAGGCGTCGATGACTGACGACATGGTGCGGGTGTACTCGCCCTTGCGGCCGCTGACCCGGTGCGACAGCACGATCGGGATCGCACCCAGCAGGTGGGTGGGATACTCGTCGAGGACGATGCGCTCAACTTCCTTCTCGTGGGCGGGGTTGACCACCGCGTTGGTCAGCGCGACCACGAACGCCTGCGCGCCCTGGTCCACTAGCCGCCGCACCTGGCGGCGAACGTCGTCCTCGTCGACCGGCAGCACCACCGTGCCGGCGTAGTCGATCCGTTCCTGCACGCCCGCGATGCGGGTCACCGGAACCAGCGGGACCGGCCGATCCGCTCCCGGCAGGTCAACCTGGGCCGCCTCGGTCAGCCCGTCGCCGTAGCCACGGGCCCGCATCAGCGGCACGCTCCACTCGAAGCCGGCGGTGGTGATGATGCCGACGGCCGGCCCGGTGCGTTCGATTAGCGCGTTCGTCCCCAGCGTGGTGGCGTAGCGCACCGCGTCGACGGTCGAGAGCACCGTCTGCACGTCCAGCTCGATCTGCGTGCACGCCTGCGCGAGCGCCTCCATGAACCCGGAGGCAAGGTTGTGGTGCGTGGTCAGCGCCTTCGCCTCGACGTAGGCGTCATCGTAGACGAGAAAGCAGTCGGTGAACGTCCCGCCGATGTCAACGCTTACTTGCCGCATTCTCTAGCCCTCCACTGCGCTCAGGTGACGGCGCTTCAGCGAGTCGATGTCTAGTTCGATGTCGTGCGTCAGTGGATGGCCAGGTGGCAGGTATTCGTTCTCCACCAGCGTTGCGCAGCCCGGGCAATAGAATTCGACGATTCGACACCAGGCCGGGTCTGGACCATAGGTGAACTCATAGCTGTCGTCAAGAATCGGCCGGTGAATCTCCCGGGGATCACGGTTGTAGACCAGCAGCCCGGTCTTGTAGTTCTCGCGGGCGTTCGCAATGTCGTGGCCGCACACCCGGCACATCCATCGCTCGGCCACCAGATCGATCGCGAGATACTCGGTGATATTCACCAAGAACTGCTGGTCGCTCATCGCTGGGCCTCCAGGACCAGGTCGGAATTGCTGCTCACTCGGAAATTCCACCCAGGCTCGACCAGACAGGTCAGGTAGTCGCCCGCGACGAGCGCAGGGCCTTGGGCCTCCTGCCCCGGCTTCAGGTTCTCCGGACGATAGACCGGCACCTGCTGCTGGTCGCCGTCGGCGAGGCGGATGCTGCACAATCCGTCGGCGGTCGCCAGCTGTGCAGTGCCATGCTGGTCGGCCGCGAGCTCGAAGGTCGGCAGCGGACGCGAGGCCCGTACCACCAGCCGGTCGGCCTTGTCTCCGACCGTGTCAGGAGATGATCCGTTGACCCACTTCTCGTCCCGCAACACGCCGTCGGAAATGAATCGGTCGCGGGTCTCGAATGTGCATTCGTCGATGGAGACGCCTTCGCCGAACATGTCACGCCGCGCCCGGGTCAGCAGGTCGTCCCGTGCCGCGCCCACGTCGGCGCCGGTGCCCGGCATCGGGACGCTGTACTCGTGCGCCAGCCCGCTGAAGCCGATGCCGAAGGCACTGAACACAGCCGACAGATGCGGCACGATCACCCGCGTGATCCCGGCTGCCCTGGCGATTCCGGACGCCAGCACGGGGCCCGCGCCACCGAAGGCCAGCAGCGTGGCTTCCGAAAGGTCTCGGCCCGCCGAACCGATCATTGTCCTCACTGCGGCGCCTACCTGCTCCTCGAACGCCCGCAGCACCGCGAGCGCCGCGGCGTGGGCAGACAACGACAGCGGCTCCCCGACGTGGGTCAGCAGTGCTCGCTCCGCGCGGGCCAGGTCCAGCTTCAGATCCCCGCCCAGGTAGTTGTCCGGGTCCAGCGCGCCCACGAGCAGCAATGCGTCGGTCAGGGTCGCGTAGGTGCCGCCACGAGCGAAGCACGCCGGGCCGGGCGCGGCCCCGACGCTGCGCGGGCCGATCTGGATCCCACCGTCGACGATCGCGACCACCGAGCTGCCACCCAGCCCGACACTGCTCAGGTCCGGAATGGGCAACGAGGTCTGCGCCGATCCGACTCGGCCGTGCGCGTGCACCGTCAGGGCCTTGTCCACCACGACCGACACGTCCGTGGTGGTCCCCCCGACATCCATCCCGACAAGCACGTCCGCACCGTAGAGCGAGGCGTAGGCGACGCTGCCTTCCAGGCCACCACGCGGCCCGGAACCCCACGTCTTCAACGCGGTCGTCTTGGCGACCCGGGCCGAGTCCCCATCGTTACGGAAGATCAGTAGCGGCCGTGCCAGCCCGTTGGACTTGCACGCCTTCTCCGCCCCATACAGGAAGTGCTCCATCCCCGGATGCAGGTACGAGTTCAGCACCGCGGTCAGGACGCGCCTCGCGTCGTCGACGTCGTGCACAAGCTCGTGTGACAGGGTGAACGGAACCGCGCCCAGCAGGTGCCTCGGGTACCGCTCCAACAACAGGTTCTTGATGGCCCGCTCCGCCTCGGCGCTCCGCAGGGCGATCACGATCCTCGAGGCGCTCGTCGCCAACAGCTCATTGATCGCGGTCGTGAATTCGCCCAGGCCCACCGACCCATCGGCACCGACCGCGATCCCGACCGGGGCGTGCGGCACCAGGGCCTGCCACAGTGAGGCGTCGACCACGTTTACAATTCCATAGACATTCCCCTCCGCGCCGCTGTCGACCAGTAATCCGACCGGAGCGCCCTTCCGCTCGACCACGGCGTTCGTGCCCGACGTCGTCGAGTAACGAAGGTATTCCGTCTCGCGCAAGAGGCGCGTGGTGTCCTCCTCGCCGTACAGACGGTCGGACACAGCCCGAAGCCCATCGACAAAACACTGCGTTAAGTCGTGCGGCGTCGTCGGAGTCTTCGCATGAACGACACGTTCACCGTCCGTTACACATACGTCGGTGAACGTGCCACCGTTGTCGATATTGACAAGGATTCCCATGGGCCCTCCGCCGGCTTGTCGTGTGAACTGGGTTACAAGATTCCCGGCGCGGCGGGTGGTTGCACCACTCTTACGGGTGGCCCGCAGAGGGAAATCGGGTGGCCGGGCACCCTGCGCGAGGCCCGCTGTCTTGGCCCCGCGATCGGCCGACCAGGAGGACAGGGAGTGTCGAGTTGACGGCAGCCGGACCAGCCCCGCCCGCGCGCACAACGCCAGCACCTGACCCACAGGGCCGTCACTGCGTCCTGAGTGCCCGCGACGAACCGGGACACCGTCGAGTGATGGGGATGTCACCCGCGCAGATCACCCGGAACGCGACGTCCACCTCACACGGCCGCCCGATCCGCCGCGACCAACCGGACCTGCCGCGACCAGGCATAGATCACCAACGCAAGCAGCATGTTCGGGTCGTAGGCCTCCCGGCCGACCCCACCCGTGCGATACGCGTATGAAAACCCGACGCGTCCAGCTCCGCGACCAGATCCAGCACGACCACACCAGATGGTCGTCCGCGAGCCAGCCCTTCATGTCCGGCGGCAACAGGAACAGCTGATCCCGCCGCACCGGCCGGTACCCACGCGCCACGATCCGATCGTCCGGACAAATCATGATCGCCTGGCTAGCGACACCCCAATTGGCGACGGGTTCGGTCACGGCCGCCAGACGGCTAAGAGGGTGTCTCACGTGGCCAGTTGGATCTTGGCTCATGATCTTAGCTTGTCGTTTAACCTTGTGGCGTCACGCTGCGTGATAGGTGCAGGTGGCATGACGTGGGCCCGCGCGTCCTCCTGACCCGAAACGACCCTCTGCCGATGATGGCTTCTCGCCAAAGGAACCAGTGATCGTCAGAAGGTCGCGGAGGAGAGCTTGCCGCACGAGGCAGCGCACGTCGAGCACCTTGCCGTGTTATCGGCGTTTCGTTGCGCCACGAACTCGAAGGGAGACGCCGATCTGAGGTAGACGGTGATCTTTTGGAGGGGTGCTGCACGGGAGATGGAGGTTGGCCCTCCGTGATCGCCATGCGGGTGGTGGTCACAAACCGCCGTCAGCGGCGTCAGCCGAACAGCTGGGGTCGTGAGCGTGACGGAAAAGGCGCGGCGGTGATCGTGTCAGGTGTGGGCCGGGAAGGCGAGCGCGAGCGAACCACCGTTGAAGTGTCGAAAAGATGTGGATGGCGTCAGAACCGGGGCAGTGAAACGGCTTCGGGATGAGTCTGGGGGTTACCCGTCTACTGCCCAGACGGCGTCCGGCATGCAGGTGGCGCGAGCCCGGTCCGGGCTTCCGTGTGGAACGTGGGAACTTTCCGTATGCCACGTCTCGCGTCGAGTATGGCGTGGGTGAGGGAGAACTCCAAGCGGCGGAATCCGTGAGGACAGAGTACCGAAGGTGGAAACGGAAGGGGCGGACCGCCTCGTAGTAGCGCGGAGACTCCTGTAATGGGGGTGGAGCGAAGGGGGCGGGCTGTCCGGTGACAATGTGTCGGTCAACCGTTGGATGCGGGAGGAGCCGGTCGGCGTGTCACAGCCGAAACCGTTTGACATTGACAAGCGGCTGTTCGTGGAGGCTTTTGGGAGAGTCCGGGCCAACAAGGGTGCGGCGGGAGTCGACGGGACGTCGATCGCCACGTTCGAGAGCAGGCTTAAAGACAACCTGTACAAGACGTGGAATCGGATGTCGTCGGGTACCTACTTCCCGTCGCCGTTGCGTGAGGTGGTGATACCGAAGCCGGAGGGTGGCTCGCGCGTGTTGGCGGTGCCGACCGTGGCGGATCGGGTCGCGCAGACGGTGGCCGTGCTGGTCCTGGACCCGCGAGTGGAGCCGATGTTCCATCGGGACTCCTACGGGTACCGGCCAGGGCGCTCGCCGCTGGACGCGGTCGCGGCCGCACGTACGCGGTGCTGGAAGAACGACTGGGTCATCGACCTGGATATTCGGGCGTTCTTCGACAGCGTGCCGTGGGATAAGCTGATGGCGGCGGTGCACCGGCACCTCGACTGGGATACCCGATGGGTCGGGCTGTATGTGGAGCGCTGGCTGAGGGCTCCCCTGGTCCGAGCGGACGGGACCCGGGAAGAACGGACACGGGGATGCCCGCAGGGGTCGCCTGTGTCACCATTGCTGGCTAACATCTATCTTCACTATGCGTTCGACACCTGGATGATCCGGGAATTTCCGGGTGTCCTGTTCGAGCGGTTCAGTGACGATGTGGTCGTGCACTGCACCAGCGAGCAGCAGGCTCGCAGGGTGCTGGCGGATATACGCGGCCGGCTGGCGGAATGTGGCTTGGAACTGAACGAGTCCAAGACCCAGGTCGTTTACTGCGCGGACGACGGACGGAGGAAACCCTGGGACGGGCCGACGGGCTTCGACTTCCTTGGGTACACGTTCCATGCCCGGACGGTTCGCCGCCGGGACGGGGCACTGTTCGTCGGTTTCACTCCCGCGATCAGCGACAGGAATGCCAAACGGCTACGCCGCCAGATACGCCGGTGGAGGTTGCATCGGCGCACGGCCGGGACTCTCCAGGACCTGGCAGCGAGAATCAATCCGCTGATCAGGGGTTGGATCAACTACTACGGTGCGTTTACACCGTCTCGGTTGGCTCCGACCCTCCGCCTGATCGACGCCTACCTGGCGCGATGGCTGCAACGCAAATACAGGCGGTTCCGACGGCGGTGGCGCCGGTCGCTACGGTTCCTCGCGGAGGTACGTCGCCGCGACCCGGGACTGTTCGCGCACTGGCAGCAACCGCTGGCGGTCGGTAGGACAGCACGAGCCGGATGAGTCGAGAGGCTCACGTCCGGATCTGTGGGGGCCGGCGGGTGAGACTCCCGCCGGCTACCCGGCTCGGGAGCTGTACGGCACCCTGACCCGGCGAGGGGACGCGTTGTTCGAGCTGGCGGACGCGGTGTTGTGTGCGGAAGGGCCTGTGCGCACGCTGGTCGGCCTGTCGCTGGTGGCCGAGCACCGTCGGGGGCATGGCGCGTTGTACGACGCGGTCAACCACGGCCGCCTCGAGGTGGGTCGTCTGCGCCGTGCGCTGGCCGGGCTGCCGCTGCCGCGGGCGGCGGACGGGCGCCTCGTGCTCGGGGTCGATGTCAGCCCATGGCTGCGCCCGGACGCGGCGACCAGCCCGCAGCGGCTGTTCTGCCACACCTACGGCCGCGGGCGAGGCAACGCCCAGCTCATCCCAGGGTGGCCCTACTCGTTCATCGCCGCCCTGGAACCAGGCCGGACATCGTGGACGGCCCCACTGGACGCCGTGCGCCTCGGTCCCGACGATGACGCCACCGAGGTCACCGCCCGCCAGCTACGCGAGCTGGTCGGCCGGCTCATCGGCGCCGGCCACCACAGGACCGGTGACCCCGGTCGTCTGCGACGCCGGCTACGACGTCACCCGGCTGGCCTGGCTGCTGGCCGACCAGCCCGTTGCGCTGTGCGGCCGGCTACGGTCCGACCGGGTCTTGCGACTACCCGTGCCACCACGGCCGCCGAAGGCCGACGGCCGCCCACCACGCCACGGCCCCGAGTTCCGCCTGGCCGACCCGTCCAGCTGGCCCGCCCCGGCCGCCACCACCAGCACCGACACCGCCCGCTACGGGCAGGCGGCCGCGACCGCCTGGGACCGGCTGCACCCCAGACTGACTCGCCGCGCAGCCTGGGAAACACACGTCGGAGGGCTACCGATCCTCGAAGGCACCCTCATCCGCCTCGCCGTCGAACGGCTGCCCGGCGAACGCAACCCGAAACCGCTGTGGCTGTGGTGCTCGACCACCGGCGCCAACCCGACACAGGTGGACCGCTGGTGGCAGGCCTTCCTGCGCCGCTTCGACCTCGAACACACCTTCCGCCTGCTCAAGCAGACGCTCGGCTGGACCGCCCCGAGACTGCGCGACCCCGCGGCGGCGGACCGCTGGACCTGGCTGGTGCTGGCCGCCTACACCCAGCTCCGGCTCGCCCGCGCGCTCACCACCGACCTACGCCACCCCTGGGAGCGACCCGCCGCGCCAGGACGACTCACCCCAGCCCGTGTCCGCAGGGGATTTCGGAACCTCCGCCCGAAGACACCGCTTCCGGCCCGCGCACCGAAACCCACCCGACCCGGCCCCGGACGCCCACCCGGCCGCGCCAACCGACGACAAGCGATCACCCAACCGGTCGGGAAGACCACAGACAGATCAACAGCCGCAAGCCCTGAGAGCCAGGCAAGTTAAACGACAAGCTTAGGTGTGGACGACCGCCTTGCCCTGCGGCTGGTACCGGACGAGCTCTGGGAGCTGGTGGAGCCTCTGGTTCCCGGCTTCACCCCGCGTGAGCAGGGTGGAGGGACGGCTCCGGTGGCGGACCGGGCGGTGTTCATCGCGATCGTCTACGTGTTGACGTCAGGCTGTTCGTGGCGGCATCTGCCGCCGAACTTCGGGGTCTCGCCACCGACCGCGCATCGCCGGTTCCAGCAGTGGACCCGCGCGGGCCTGTGGCCTCGGCTGGGCCGGGCGGTACTCGACCGCCACGGCACCGCCGGGGACATCGACTGGTCGGCGGCGCTCTTGGATGCCGCGAGCCTGCGGGCGAAAAAAGTGCTCCTTGGGGTGTTCGTCGCGAACGTCAGGTCGTAGTCGGCGTCGGAGGTGTCCGCGATCGGTGCGAAGCGGGCGAGCTCGACGTTGCTGACGATGATGTCGGCGCCGCCGTAGTGCCGGTCGGCCGCGTCGAACAGTCCGCGTAGCTGATCCAGGCTCGCCACGTCGGCCGCCACGGCCATGGCGCGCTGACCGGTGGCCACGATCTCGGCGACGACCTCCAGAGCCTCGCGACGGTTCGTTCGGTAGTTGACGACGACGTCCGCCCCATCGGCGCCGAGCCGCCGCGCGATCGCCCGGCCGATGCCACGCGAGCTTCCCGTCACGATCGCGGTCTTCCTCCACACGCCGTCTCCCTTTAGTCGACTAGATCGATAGTTGATATCCTCAACAAATATGGTTGAGGATATCAACTGTCGACCAGGTAAACTTCATGCGTGCCACCCAGTCGGGACGCTCTCGACCTCGCTGCCGCGCTCGGCGCGCTGCATCGCCAGGTGAACATCCTTTACGGGGTGATCGCCCGCCGGTTCGGCTTCACCACGCAGCAGATTGAGCTGCTCTGCCACCTCGTCGACCGCGCACCGTCGCTCGGCGAGCTCGCCGCCACGCTCGGCTGTGACAAGACCAACGTGACGGGAATGGTCGACCGGCTCGAACGGCGCGGGCTCGTCCGCAGGACCACCGACCCGGCCGACCGGAGAGTCAGCCGGGTGACGCTCTCCGAGCAGGGCGCGGCCCTCGCGCCCCGAATCCGCTCGGCGGTGGCTGAGGCCATTGCGGACACCCTCGGCTCGCTTGACACGGCGGACCGCGGCCGCCTCACCGACCTCGCCCTGGCAGCCGTGCACGCCCTACGCGCGGGTCCGTCAGGGCTCGCGACATCGCCCCCTCTTCCCTGACGGCGGGGGGATCAGGGTGTTGGTGCCGCCTCGCCGGGCTTTGGTCGGTGTCCTCGGTGGCGAGCCTGGCGAGAAAGGGCGATCAGCGCGACCTCGGCACCATGGCGGCGAAATTCGCGGGTGAGGACGTCGAGGGCGGCCATCGCCCGTGCTGGTCGGTCCCGCAGCCGGGCAGCGTCGGGACTGAACGGGACGGCGGCGGGCAGCGTGTGGGCGGTGGCGAGGCTGTCGTAGAGAGTGGCTGCCCAGATCGTGAGGACGGCCGTACGCCAGCTGCGCCAGCCGCGCGACGATCCCCGCAGCAATGACGTCTCCGGAGGCGCGGCTGTTGGCGATTGCGGTAGGTCTGGACGCGCCAGACCCCGCTCGACGAGATTGGGTGGCGCTCGCATCGGCGGGGTGTCGGGCTGGCGGCGATGAGTGGCGGCCGCGGCCACGGTCGTCCGCGACCGGCCAGCAAACGGTAACGACTCAAGCGCTGGATCACCCGGACCGTCGCCCGGCCGCGCCGACTCTGACGAGCAGCACCTCCTGCTGATGGCCGTGACACGGCGGGCGACGCCGTGACCACGGACGACGTCGAACTTCGAAGACCAGAGGCGCCCCGGCGATGGGGTGGCAGCGCCAGGACCACCCGTTTTGCCTCGGGTGCCCACCCGCCGGGATGGTGTGGCCACCCCCTGTCGGGTGGGAGCTTGAGACACAGCTCACGCGACTGGTGCAGCGAGGGAGGCGGTGAAGGGTCATGGTCACTGTCGACAACGGCGGTACACGTACGTTCGCCACAGAAGGTGCTCGCCCTGCGCGCCCAAGGTTGACCGCGCAGCGTGATCTCACGCTATATTTCGCCAGCCGGCCACGGAACATCTCCAGCCGGCTAGGGAGCGAGAAGGATCTCACTCGTCTGCCGCGTGAGACGAACTACCCGCGGGATGCCGCCGCGTCGGGCACGAACGCGACGGTCGAGCGGAGGGGCCCGCCAGCGGCCATGCTCCTCGATGCCGGCGCTGAGGAACCGTGCTGGCTCCCCAATGCCGGCCGAGTCGTTGTCGGCCAACACGAAAGTGAGGTTGTCAACCAGGTGACGTCCGAGATCGATGGGCGTGTCGGGCACTGGCGTGGACGTGGTCAGGGAGCAGCCCCGCGTGGCGGTCGCAAGCCCGCCCGACTCGTCACGAGCCTCGTCGAGGCCGTCGCCCAGATGGCCACCGCGGCGGACTGCCTCGGTGCCGTTCGGCGAGTTCGCGCAATGGACCGCCGCTGGCGGCGGCTCGTCGATCTGACGGCCTGCGGCGCGACGGTCACCAGCCTGACAGCGGCGGTGATCCTACTGGTCGGCGGCTTCCCGACTGACCGCGGGTCCCCGGTCTACACCGTCTTCCTCGTTTGCTATGGAGCGGCACTGGTCGCCTGCACCGTGGCTCTGGTCGGGCCGCGTTCCTCGCCCACCGACCCGGCGGACAGCCTGCGCGGGAGTGAGACGACGCGGCCCGCTGGGTGTCGCCGGTATGCGGTCGCCCTGCTGGACTGTGCGCTGATCGCCGGCTCCATCGTCCTGCTGGAGTGGGAGACGCTGCTCGGGGCGCGTTCCCGGGCAGGTAAGCCCGACCTCGTGCAGCTGATGTTCGTGATGGTCGCTCCGGTTGCCAGCCTGATCCTCGCTACGGGCGCGGTGCTGGTCGCCTGGTTCGGCCGGCCGCGCTTCCGAGCGGCGTTGGTGGTGCTCGGTGCGGGCCTAATAGCCGACGGAGTCTTCCTGTACTGCACGGCGCAGGACCGCCGCTACTTTCCGCCGTGGACTACGGGCGGTTTCGCCGTTGCCTGCCTGCTGGTCCTCCTTGCCGGGTTGGCACCGCTACGGCCCCATGCACACCGGAACGGCCCGGCGCCGTCCTGGCCACGGGCGATGTGGATGGACGCCTTGCTGCCGTACGCCGTGCTCGGCGCCTGCGGCCTGCTGCTTGCCGGCAGGCTGTCGACCGGAGGACAGCTCGATCGGTACGAAACGTACGGCATGCTAAGCCTATTGCTGGTGACGTTCGCACGGCAGATGGTGACGTCGTCCGAGAAAACTCGGCTGCTCGCCGAGACCCGAGAGACAGAACGGGAACTGCGGTACCAGGCATTCCATGATCCGCTGACCGGGCTGGCCAACCGGACGCTGTTCACCCGGCAGCTACGACGGGCGCTCGCGCCCGACACCGACGCCGCGAACCACAGCGCCCAACCCGAAGCGCCGCAGCCCGTGTCCGTTCTGATGATGGATCTCGACGAGTTCAAGCGGGTGAACGACACCTTCGGGCATGCCGTCGGCGATGAACTCCTCCAGATCAGCGCCGAGCGGCTGCGGGCAGGCACGCGGACGGCGGACACCGTGGCCCGCCTCGGCGGCGACGAGTTCGCCATCATCCTCCACGGCGGCTGCTCCGACACCCCATGCCAAGTCGGCGAACGGCTCGCAACCGCGGTCCAGGCACCGTGCGAGCTGGCCGGGCGGCTGTACACGCCCAGCGCCAGCTTCGGCCTTGTCACTCTCGACCCAGCGGCCCTGCCGGCCAGTCCCGACATCCTGCTCCACCAAGCCGACCAGGCGATGTACACAGCGAAACGAGCACGCACCCGCAAACTGGTCATCTACCGGCCGGATCTGCCCACCCTCACCGACCATCGCCCGGGCTCGCGAGCTCTGGACTACCGACCCACCCACCTGGCGGTATAGACGATGAGAATCCTGCTGGCTGGTTCGGACTCATCGCCTGCGCGCCGGCTTCGCACAGGTGCTCCGACATCACCCGTTACACCGCTAACGTGTCAGGAGTTTGGGCCGCTGCGCTGGCCGCGGGCGGTTCGATTTGAATCTGGATCTGGCGCCGATCTTGTAATCCTTCCAGGCCCGCCTTTGATCATCTGGTGAGTAGCACGCGTTTGCGGAGCAGGTCGAAACTGGCGCGGCCGTACATCTGTCTTTTGATCGTTTTGATGCGGTTGACGTTGCCTTCGATGACGCCGGAGCTGTGGGGTTGGGTGAGTCCGGCGAGGACGGCGGCGTGGTCGCGGCGCAGGCCGTGGGTGAAGCGGTGCAAGTCGGGCTGGTCGTCGGCCTCGACGGCGCTGATCCAGGCGTCGAGCCGGTCGCCGTGGCGTTCGACGAGCATCTCGGCGGAGCCGGCGACGTGGGCCGTGGCCGCGGCGAGCGGCGGGCTGCGCTCGAGGATCTTCTTCAGGGCGGCGGTGTCGTCGGCGTCGAGCCGGTCGGGGTGGGTGAGGATCCAGCGGGTCAGTGTGCGGGCCTTCTGTGCCGCGGTCGCGTAGGAAGACCCGCAGGTGGTCGTGGTCGTAGGCCTTGTCCGCGCGCAGCTTCACCGGCCGGCGCCGCGGTGGGCCGCGTCGTGAGCGGATCGCCGGGATGGCGGTGACCAGCGGGATTAGCGCCTCGCTGTCGTGCAGGTTGGCCCCCGAGACGGCGACGACCAACGGTAAGCCGTTGGCGTCGGACAGGACATGGATCTTCGATCCTTTCTTGCCTCGGTCGACCGGGTTCGGCCCAGTCAGAGAGCCCCCTATTTCGCCCGCAGGCTCGCCGCGTCGGCGATCCCGGACGACCAGTCCACGTTCCCGACCGCGCCGTGACGATCCAGCACTGCCCGGTGCAGCCTCGGCCACACCCCAGCCCGACTCCACTGCTGGAACCGGCGGTGCGCGGTCGCCGGCGAGACCCCGAACCCCGGCGGCAGATGCCGCCACGCACAACCCGACGTCAACCACATAGACGACCGCGGTGCACACCGCCCGATCCGCCACCGAAGCCACACCCCCCACCCTGCGGGCGAAGCGCGAACGCCGGCAGCAACGGCGCTACCAACTCCCAGAGCTCATCCGGTACCAGCCGCAGGGCAAGGCGGTCGTCCACACCTCAGACCATCCACCAAGATCCACCGATACCATGTGAGACACGCTCTAAAGACTCAGGACACTAGATTCTTGCACACCGACGACACGTCGTGAGGGGCGCGTCGGTAGCCGTCGTCGCGCCCAGTCAGGGCAGCGGCGGGGCTAGACGGTCCGCCGAGCTAGGGCCGGTCAGGGCACGGTGGACGTGAGGTAGCGTTTTTCGCCTTCATATGCTGCGTGGACCTCGCGGCAAGCCCGGCGCCGCTACACAGAGTAACAGTGATGCCGATATATCGGCATCGCCCGTTGCGGCTCGGCGGCGTCGCCGGCCCGTCCCGTGTGTGCTCATTGTGTGTACGGACGTCGCGACACGATGCAGCACTCCGGGTAACTAGTCAGGCCTCTTGATCTTTTGCTGTTGTCGCAGGTCGGGTCGTTTTGGTGACGATCGGTGTGGGCGCGGGGTGGGTGCGGTGGGTGACCGTCTCGTAGGTTGATCGTGTGTCTTCCGTCGATCAGCCCGCGCCGTCGTATGACGAGCTCGCGGTGCTGGTCGTGGCGCAGGCCGCGCAGGTCGCCGGGTTGCGGGCCGCGTTGGAGAAGGCGCACGCCGAGATCGAGGCGTTGCGGGCCCAGGTGGCGACGAGCTCGCGGAACTCCTCGAAGCCGCCGAGCTCGGACGGGCTGGGGAAGCCGGACCCGAAGTCGCGGGCGTGCGCGGACCGGCCGGAAGCCGGGGGGTCAGGAAGGGCATGAGGGGTCGACGCTGAGGCTGGCCGCGGACCCGGGCCGGGTCGTGACCCATGAGCCGGCGGTGTGTCGGGGGCTGCGGGGACGGGCTGGTGCTGGCGGCGGTCACCCTCGGGTCGAGCGGCGCCAGGTCGTGGACCTGCCGGAACCGGTCCCGCTGGTCGTCGAGCACCGGTTGGTCGAGCGGGAGTGCGCCTGCTGCGGGACCCGGACCCGGGCGGCGGCACCGCGCGGGGCCGACGCCCCGGTCCAGTACGGCCCGCGGGTCGAGGCGACGGTCCTCTATCTCTATGGCGGCCAGTTCCTGGCGCGCGACCGGGCCGCCGCCGCGATGGCCGAACTGTTCGGCACGCCGCTGTCGGCGGGCACGGTCGCCGCGATGCTCGCCCGCCCGCCGCGGCCCGCCTGGCAAGGAGTTCCTCCCGAGGGTCCGCGACGAGATCGCGGCGGCGCCGGTCGCCGGGTTCGACGAGACGGGCTGCGCGTCGCCGGGAAGCTGCACTGGGTGCACTGCGCCCGCACCGAGAAGTACACCCTGCTCGTCTGCCACCTCCGCCCGCGCGTCGAGGGGATGGCCTACCTGGGCGTGCTGCCCGGCTACACCCGGGTCCCGCGGTGCACGACTGCTGGTCGCCGTATGACACCTACGTCCAGACGGATCACCAGCTCTGCTGTGCCCACGTGGCGCGGGGAGTTGACCGCGGTCGCAGACACGTCGCCGCCCGACGGCTGGTGCTGGGGCGACGCAGGCCGGCGAGGCGCTCGTCGACCTCGAGCGGCTCGCCGCCGACGCCCGCCCGCCGGCCGCACGGCCATCGCCTGCGCGGCGCACCAAGCGCCCGCCGAGCCGCTGCGCCGGCTGCGCCACGCCGTCCAGATCGGGATCAGCCAGACCCAGGCCGCCCGCACCGAAGCTGATGCGTAAGCACAACGCCCTGGCCCGCCGCCTCGCCGACCGCGAGGCCGACTACCTCGCTGCGCTTCCTGAACAACCTGGCCATCCCACCAGACAACAACGGGCCGGAGCGCGACATCAGAATGGTCAAGCTGAGACAGAAGGTCTCCGGCTGCCTGCGCTCCCTCACCGGCGCCCGCCAGTTCTGCGCACTGCGCAGCTACCTCTCGACCACCGCCAAACACGGCCTCGCCATGCTCGACGCCCTCGTCCAACTCGCCGAGGGCCGCCCCTGGCTGCCCACCAACACCCAAGCCCCCACCGCCACCGCGTGACAACCAGTAACCGTCAGCCAAGAAACACCTGACTAGTTACGTCGGCGTTACGGTCGTACGGTATTCGCACCAACATCACGAACCGGGTCGTGCGCTCGACCAGCGTGGCGATCTGCGACTTGTTGCCCTTCCCGATGATCAGGTCGCCCTCCCAGAAACCGGGGACGGCGCGGTCCTCGGCCTCCTTCGGCCGCTCGCTGATGTTGACCATGCCGACGATCCCGCCCCTGGTCAGGGTGCTGCGCGACCGGTTGACCCGCCTGGCCCGGCCCTTACGCAGCGCGATCTTCAGTTCCGTCCGCAGCTCGCCGCGCGCCTGGAGGTAGAGGCACTCGTAGATTGTTTCGTGGCTCACGCGCATGCTCTCGTCGTCGGGAAAGTCCGTGCGCAGTGAGCCTTTCCCTGCAACGACCCGTCACGCTAGGTAATCATCACGGGTCGTGATCGACGGCTGGGTCGCCGACGACGAAACGCGGGGCAACCGGTAGGAAGTAGTCCTCTCACAGATCACTTCCGCCGGAGCCCCGCGTCCTCATGAGTGTCACATACACGAGCGTCCTGCCCCTGAGCGATCACACGGTCGTCCGCCTTGCCACGCTCCTGATTGCGGAACGTAGGCGGACCGGTACGCGGAGCGGGACCCGCGCCCTGTCTCCATGGGAGCAGGCCGTGTTCGTCCTGCGCTGGTTCTGTGACGGAACCCCGGTCATCCGGCTGTGTCGGGACAACAACATCGGCAAGTCGGTGGGCTACCGCTACCTGCACGAGGGCCTCGCAGTCCTGGCCTGGCAGGCCCCTGACCTGCGCAACGCACTGATCGCCGCGAAGTTCGCCGGCTACGACCACGTGATCGTCGACGGGACGGTGATCGAGACCGACCCGGGTGACCGTCCCCGGCCCGACGAAGGGCGTGGACCTGTGGTGGTCAGGAAAAATCAAGAACCACCGGCGCGAACGTGCAAGTCGTCTCGGGTCCCGAGGACGGCTGGCCCGCTGTGGGTGTCCGACGTCCGTCCCGGCCGGGAGCACGACACCACCGCCCCTGCGCGCCTCCGGCGCCCCGGAGGTCTTCGAGGAGTGGTTCGCCGACGGCGGGCAGGTGCTCGGCGACGGCGGCTACGAAGCGTTCGGAACCCAGGAGGGGCAGTTCGCGGTCCCGTTCAAGAAGCCGAAGGGCGGGGAGCTGACCGCCGAACAGAAACTGCACAACCGCATCCACTACGCCCTGCGGGCGGTCGGGGAGCGCGCGAACGCGCTGCTCAAGGTCACCTTCCGCCTGCTCCGCAACGTCACGATCGACCCCTGGAAGATCGGGCTGGTCGCGAAAGCGTCCCTCGTCATCCTCCACACCGAGTACCAGAGGACCACCTGACGACCAACACACGATCACACTATTGATACTCACCCAGGGTGACGGTCGGTTGCAGGGAAAGGCTCACTCGTCGCCTTCCTCGATCAGCTCTGACCCAACGACCGTTATGCCGCGTCCGACCCGGACACCTTGCCTCTTGACCATCGACCACCCAGCAGGACGCGGCATAACGGCGAGCCCCTCATAAGGAACGTAATGCCGGCCTCGGCATTACGTTCCCTTCTTCAGGTCGCCCGTCTCATCGACGACCAGCACCGCGCCGCCCTCGCCGAGCCGTTCGACGACATAGCCGCGCAGGTCGTCGCGGACCTCGTCGGCGTCCCACACCGCCCGGGCGAGCAGTCGTTGCATCCCATGCGGGTTGGTCTCGCCGGCCTGCTCGGCCAGCGTCCAGCAGTTCGCCCGCGCAAGCCCCGCCATCAGCCCCAGCAGGAACGAGCGTACCCGCCGACGGGTCTCGACCCGGACGAACCGGCCCGCGACCCGCCCTACCAGAGACTCGAACTCACCCTGCAAACGATCACTGTCTATGCTGTGACCCGCGGCCACCGGTAGATCTTCCTGAGTCGTCACAAACCAGCGACGATCACCCGGTGGCCGCTTCGCGTCCCGGAGCGACGCGCGGCCATGCCGACCCGGCCACCCACCGCGCGCCCACCAGACTCAAGTGATCACAAAACGACGGCTGCCGTACTAGGGCTCGCTGCATGGGTGTCGGGGGTGAGCGCCTGCTGTAGCCGGCGGGCGAACAGCGCCCGGTTGGCCAGACCGGTCAATGGGTCGTGGAACGCCTGGTGTCGCAGTTCCCGTTCCCGCTCGCATGTTTCGGCGAGCAGCCGGGAGTTTTCAGCCGACGTGACCATCTGTCGGATGAACGCCACCAGCGACAGCCCTATCACGCCGTAGGTCTCGAATCGGTCGAGTTGGCTACCGGTTCACAGCTTGGCGACAACCAGCAGGCCGCAATTGCCGAGCACGACACAAGGCAGGAAGGCGTGCGTCCACATCGCCCATGGGCTGGGCGGCGCCGGACCGTTCGGGTTCGCGTGAGGCCGCACCGGCACCAGCCCCGCGAGGACGGCCAGGAAGAAAGCAACCGCGAATCCGATCGTGGCCCACGGCGCAAAGTAGTGCCGGTACTCCGTCGTGCCGTAGAGGAAGACTCCGCCGGTCAGTAGACCAGTGCCGCGCACTGCCAACGCCGCTCGAGAGCGCGTCTGGCGGAAGCAGGCGACCAGCCGTGCCCCCGTGGCAGGGGACAGTCCGGCGACCGGCGTGACGAGCACGAACAGGAACTGCATGAGATCGGGCTTCCATGCCCGGACGAGCGTCCCAGCACAGTCTCCCACTCGAGCAGGAAGATCGAGCCGACGATCAGCGCACAGTCCAGCAGGGCAATCACATAACGGCGTTATCCCGCGTACGCCGCAGTCTCACCGTTCCCGCGCGGGCCGTCGACCGGGTCGGTGGGCCCGGGCAGCGCCCGTCCATAGGCGACCAGGGCCGCCCCGTAGCAGACGAGGAAGACGGCGGACACCGGGGACGTGTGACCCAGGGCCGCGGCAAGATAACAGTCCGGATTGATCAAACTACACTTCCAGTCTGGTCGGGCCTGGAGAAGTGCTGAGAGTTGATCAGGAAACCCAGCAACCACAGGCGGTTCATGTCGCTGCCGGCCTATCCGTGACGGCCGAATCCGACTACCTTGAGTAGTCATGCGCTGCCGAGAGCGATCTCGCCGCAGCCCTGCGTGTGACCAGCCGGAGGGACTCCGACCAGCAGGATTACTGCCGCTGTTGTCAGGCTGGCGACCGTCGAACCGATAGGCTGCCGCCAGCGGCGCGACGCCGCGCCAGCCCGTCGAGCGGCGCGAGAGCTGTCGGCTGCGGTGGTCATCGAGGCCACGAGGTCGACGAGCCTCGTGGCGAGCTGGGCGGGCCTCAGGTTGGGACGCGGAGCTCCTCCCTGACGATGCCCACTCCGGCCCCGGAACGTCCCACCGATCTCGGATGTCACCTGGTTCATCACGTCCTTACGCTGTTAACCGACAGAGACTTGGCCGGCAGCCAAGGGGAGGCACGGTTCCTCGGTACTGGCGTCAATGAGCACAGCCACCGGTAGACCCCCTCCGCTCGACCGTCGTATTCGTGCCCGACGCCACCGCATCCCGCGGGTAGTCCGTCTCGCGCGACAGGCGAGCGAGATCCCCGCTCCCCACAGCCAACTGCACACGTTTCGTAGCCGGCGGGCGAAACACGGCCAAAGATCATGGTTGGTGTTGGACGTCATGACATGAACGGGACGATTACCTATCGTGGCGTGACAGTTGGCGGGTTTACCGCCATTGTCGACTGAGCGTGGCCCTGATCGCCTCCGCCGCTGCACCGGTCACAGGAACTGATTGACACCGTGCCACCCGGCAGCGGGTAGCCACGCCATCCCGACGGGTGGCCACCCCGGGCAAGTCGGGTGGTCGTGCCGGTGCCGCGCCACCTCCCGCCCGCCCCCTCAGGAGCATGAGGATCAGCCCTCGCCTGTGGGCATTGGGCGGTCGGTCGGGCGCCAACGCGGATCATGGGCACCAGCCGGCGGGAACGGGGCTGCGGCGAGTAGCTCGAGCACGCCGGGCCGGTCGATCTGGCTGCCCAGCAGGCGTTCGCCGGCTGGGTGGATGTGCGGGAGGGCGTCGCTCGCGGGCCAGAGATGTGGTGCCTGCGGCGGACGCGGCGCCGTTGACCGCCGGCGATCCGGACCCGAATGTCTACCGGCAGGCACGGAACGGCTGGGTTCCTGCCGTTCAGGTCAGAATCCGTCGGCGGCGTGCCTCCGCGACTGATTCCCCGCGGCGGGCGACGCCGAGCTTGGTGTAGATACTCTTGAGGTACCACTTGACGGTGTTGATGCTCAGGCTGAGATTGCGGGCAAGTTCTTTGTTCGACAAACCGCGATCCAGCAGACGAAGGATATCGACCTCCCGGGCGTTGAGTGGTTCCTCCGGAATGGGATTTCGCTCGGTCGGGCGCTCCACGATGGGGATCGCCGCCCTTTCCGCGTCCGAGTGGGCCGTGGCGAGTAGCCTGGACAGGTAGTCCGACGGCACGTCGGGCAACTCGGCCGGCGATCGGCGGCATCGGCTCGCGTCCCGAGACTTGCCGATGACCTTCAGGAGCTCGGGCCCGCCGTCAATCACGGTCCGCACAAGACCGGACCGCGAACCGGCGACGAGCGCGGGCACGAGGATGCGGACCGCCGCACTGGCGTCGCCGTTTAGCGAGTGCACTACGGCGAGTTCGATACGCGCGGTTGTCTCCGCGTAGCGCCAGCCCACGGAGCTGCTCTCCTGGTAAATTTCGGACAGCAGCAGGAGAGCACCGTCGTAGTCTGCCTGGGCAGTCCTGACGCGCGCTCGCATGGCGAGCTGGTAATGGCGGGTCGCCATGGCGATGCCGTCGCCGCCGCGGGTGATGGTTTCATCTTGGTGGGCAAGCACGTTCTGTGCGCCCGCGATTTCTCCAAGGGCCAGCTGAAGCCGCACGCGTTCGTAGTCGACGGCGGCTGACAGCCGCGGTAAGGCGAGTTGACGTGCCGCTTCGCTGCCTTCATCGAGGAGGGACCAGGCGTGTTCGATATCGCCTCGTAGGGCCTTGATTCGGGCCAGGGTGGGATAAGTTGCGATCATGAAGTCGGCGACGCCACTTTCGGCGCCGAGCTCGTGGCACTCGTCGAGGAGCCGCTCGCCGCTGTCAAGGTCACCGCGCTCGTAGTGGAGTCTGCCCAGCAGCGCTCCCGCCAGCCGGGCGGCGTGCGACTGTCGCCCGGCGGCCTTCTGCGCAAGCGCGACGGCTTCCTGGTAGAGGCGTTCGGCGGTGTCGAGGTCGAGTTGGGCGAATGCCGCGAGTCCGGCGAAGCAGTGTCCATAGACGCCGGCGAAGGGCCCGCCTGCGGCTTCGTGATACCTGTTGGCCCACTGTTGTCGCGCTTGCGCAGTGTCGTAGGCGAAGGTGTAGATATCTACAAACGTCGCGATATTGGACGAAACTGCGACCAGGAACGGTCGATAGGGCGAGTTCTCGGCGATGCAGGGCGCGACCAGGGTCGCGGCACGGTCGATCCGGTCGCCGTAGACATCGATGCAGGCCTGGACCACATCCGCTTCGCCCAGGATGTCCTTGCTGGGGTCGTCGGTCGCCGAGGCGAGGGCGTTGCGCACATGGTCGAGCGCGGCTTGAGCCGGTCGGGGGCGTTGCAACAGACAGTTGGCCCAAGCGATCGCGATCTGCAGTATCGGCCGGCCCGGTAAGAGAGACCGGGGCAGTTTGTTGACCAGGGCGAGCAGGCTGGCCATACGGCTGTGTTCGACCAGGTGCATGGCCTGGCGTTCCACCAGATCCGCCGCCCCGGCGTCGTTGCCCGCGGCCAGGGCGTGGGTGACGGCCTCGCCGAGCAGGCCATGATCGGCGAACCACGCCGACGCGGTGCGCTGCAGCGTGGCGATCTGGTCAGGGCGGTCGCGTTCCAGCCGGCGCCGCAGATAGCCCGCGAACAGGTGGTGGTAGCGGAACCATTCCCGGTCCTCGTCGAGCGGGCGCAGGAACATGTCCCGCCGTTCGAGCTCCTCCAGCCGAGCCTGCCCCTGCGGCTGCCCACTCACCGCGGCGGCGAGGTCACCGCAGAGACGATCACAGATGGAGGTCGTCAGCAGGAAGTCGAGCAGGTCGGGCGGCAGGGTGTTGAGCACGTTCTCGGCGAGGTAGTCGCCGATTGAGTGGTGGCGCCCAGAGAACCCGCGGATCCACCCAGCAGGGTTATCGCTGTCCCGTAGCGACAGGGTGGCGAGCTGGAGCGCGGCGACCCAGCCATCGGTACTCGACCACAACCGCTGGACGTCCTCGCCGTCAAGATCGAGCGCGTTGAGATCAACGAGGAACGCCGCGGACTCCCGCCGGTCGAACCGCAGCTGGGCGGCGTCGATCTCGGTCACCTGGTTGCGGACCCTGAGCCGGCCGATCGCGGGTGACCGAGTACGGCTGGTAACGATCAGATGCAGGTTGTCCGGACCGACGTCGACCAGAAACTCCAGCGCCGCGGCGGCCTGGCGGTCCTCGATGACGTGCCAGTCATCAAGAACGATCGCCAACGGCCGCCGATGCTCGGCGATGTGATTGACCAGCTCGGTAAGCACGTAACGTTGCGCATCATCCGAGTGTCCTTCGAGCACCTCGACCAAGTCCCCGGCCAGCGCCGGGTCGACCCGGCGCACAGCCTCGACGAGATGACTGATGAACCACACCGCGTCGTTGTCGTCCCGGTCCAGGCTGAGCCAGGCGACCGCCACGCCCTCGGCACGAAGCACACGCTGCCACTGCACCGCCAGCGTGGTCTTGCCGAACCCCGCGGGCGCGTGGATCAAAGCCAGCCGCCTGCCCCGCCCGGCGCGCAGCACATCGATAAGCCGCTCGCGGCTGACCAACCCGTCGTCATAGGCAGGCGCCTGAAACTTCGTGGACACGGCCAGCGTCGGACGTAACCTGTTGCCCATCCCGCTCGCCTCGCCTCCAGGGGCCGCCGGCCCGCTCCCCAACCAGATACCCATGACACTGGTCACATCCCCCCGATCCGGATTCTCCCACCGTCCGCCTCAGGTGCAAGGACTCGGACTCACTCCGGAGGGCTTCGGCACGTTCGCGTCATGGCTGGTCAGGCGGAGGATGTCCGATCTACGTGGTCGGTTCCCCTTGTGACGGAAGGCGCGGAGGTCGGCGGTCGCCGGTCGGGCAGGCGGCGGCTTTCCGAGATGAACCGACAGCCGGCCGGCGGATCACGGTGATGATCGCGGGATGGTAAACCGCGAGGGTGGCCGGGCGCAGGCCGGTCCGGCTGGTGGACCTGTCCGCACCAAAGGTCACGCAGCGGACATAGTGCCGCCTGGCCTCGACCTCCCAGTGGTGGCGGGCGAAGCCTGCGTGGGTCCGGCCTGCGCCATCCGCCTGGTCAGCTCGATGGACGGCCTGGTCGGCGGCAGTCGCAATCTCGTCGTAGCCGCGGGTTCGCCAGGATGATGCAGGACGGGACGCGGGCCGAACCGGTCGAGCGCGTCCGTCGGCCGGCGCTCAGCATGTCCACGACGACGGCAGTCATCGCACCCGCTCCAAGACGCTCGCGTAGTTGGCGACAGTCAGGCCGCCCATGTTGAATACGCCGGCGACAGTGGCGCCTGGGATCTGCATTGCTCCTGCCTCGCCGAGGAGTTGGAGCACAGCCATGACGTGTTGGGACACGCCGGTGGCACCGATCGGGTGACCTTTGGCCTTCAGCCCGCCGGACGGGTTGACTGGCAGTTTGCCGTCCCGATCGACGACGCCGTCAGCCAGGACCTGGGCTCCACCGCCAGGGCCGCACAACCCGACGACCTCGTACTCGACGAGCTCGGCGATGGTGAAGCAGTCGTGGACCTCCAGCAGGTGCAGGTCGGACAGCCGCACGCCGCCCCGCTTCAGCGCCGCCTGCCACGCACGGTGGGCCGCGGCGAACGCCAGCGGGTCGCGTCGGGAGGCGGGCAGGAAATCATTGCACTGCGCCATCGACCGTATACCCACTGCGTGGGTGCTCGGCGCGTTGCCGGGCGCGGCCAGGATGACGGCGGCTGCGCCGTCGGAGATCGGGCAGCAGTCCGTCCGCCGCAGTGGGCCGGCGACGACGGGGTTGCGCGGACCTGTGGTGCGGCAGAAGTCGTAACCGAGGTCGGAGCGCAGGTGGGCGTACGGGTTGGCCACGCCGTTGCGGTGGTTCTTGGCCGCGATCCGGGCCAACGTGTCGCTGTGGTCGCCGTATTTGGCGAAATAGGCGTCCGCGATCGTCGCGAACAGCTCCGCGAAGCCGGTCGCGGAGGACTCGCCGGCGTGCTCGTAGTCGGCGGCGAGCAGCGCCCGGCCGACTACGTCCGCCGGTGCATGCGTCATCTTCTCGGCGCCGATCACCAGCACACGACGAGCCTCGCCGCCTCTGATGGCCCGGATGCCGGCCAGCAGCGCGGCGGAGCCCGTCGCGCACGCGTTCTCCACCCGGGTGGCGGGGGTGAACAGCAGGTCGTCATACACCTGTAGCGCCAGCGACGACGGGAACGCCAAGGGCTGTAGGCCCCCGTTATAGGTGCCGACGACGATCTCGTCGATGTCGCGAGGCTGCAACTCGGCATTGTCGATCGCGTCCCGCGCCGCGGCGATGATCAGCGATTCCAACGTATCGTCGGGAAGTTTCCCGAAGCGAGTGTGCCCCCAACCCACGATCTCCACGTCGTGCTGTTTCAAGTCCAACCCCTTCTCTCTTTCACGTTCGTCAGCGCCGCGAACCGGCCCCGGCGCCAACGTGCTGTGTGGCTTCGCTCGTGTCAGCCCACAGCGCGGACGGGAGCCCTCCAACCGTGGTGCCAGTCGCCAGAACCCCGTCGGCGAATCCTCACCGCAGATCGTGCGGCATCGTCGCCGTCCTCGCGTGGACACGACGTCTGGCACCCGTTGCGCAGACGTCGGCGAACATGCCACCGTTGCCGATCTTGACAAGGATTCCCATCAAGCCCTCCACGGCTCCCCTGCATGAAGTGGGTCATAATCTCGCAGTCGGTGTGGGGTGGTTGCGCCACTCCTTCGGGTGGCGAGCAGAGGGAATTCGGGTGGTCGAGCTCCTCCCCAACCGCTCTGACCCGTCGGACCCCGTCGCTGGACGCCCTAGAGGGCTTGGACGGGCGAAGCCGTCAAGGATGGGTCAAGTTTGTGAGCTGTAGGTCAGGCAGCGAGTCCGGCTTGGTGGACGAGTTGGCCGAGGGCGGTGTCGTAGGCGTTGGCGGCCTGGCGTAGCGCTGGCGGCTCGTCGTCGGTGCGGGTGAGATCGTCGAGGCCGGTGGCGATGACCCGGTGATGGAGGCGGGTCAGGAACATCGCCTGGCGTCGGCCGTCGGGGGTGACCTGGTAGCGGTGGCTGCCGGGGATGCGTTCGATGATTCCGTGTAGGCGTAGCCGGCGGAGGTCGTAGCTCATCTGTCCGCCGCTGATGGTGCTCGGGTGACGTCCGAGCAGGGGCGCGAGGTGGGTGCGCAGGTCCCGATTGGTGAAGCCGTCGGGGAGCAGGCGGAAGACGAGGATCGCGGTGAGCAGCGCGTCGACGCGGCGGTCGGTGAACCGCATCCCGGCGACGCGCCGGCCGTTGGCGGTGATGATCGGGTCGATGATCGCGGTCAGGGCAGTGTGGCCGTCGATCGGGTCGTGGCTGATGGTCTGGACGTCGAGGAGACGCCGGTTGGCTTTGAAGCCGACCTGCCGGAGCGCGGGCAGGTTGATCAGCCGTTTCCCGATGCCGAAGTCGCGGGTGTCGTTGATGGTGGTCTCGGTGCGCAGGGCGCGGTTTTCCTTGTGGTACTGCTTGATCGTGGCGTGCTTGTAGTCGACGTGCAGGCTCGGGACGACGTCGGGGGTGATCACGCGGGTGCGGAACCGGCCGGGTGTCGGGCGTTTCCCGCCGCGGCGCAGTTCCCGGTCGAAGATGAGGCTGACCTGGTCAGGGCGGCCGAGGTCGAGGTTGTCGCGGATGACCTGTTCGAAGAACACGCGCCCGGACAGCGGCCGGTCGAGGGTCTGGGTCAGGGAGAACTCGGCTTGGAGGATCGAGACGTCATAGACGTAGCCGGCTTCCTGATCGGTCGCGGGGAACGGGTGCGGCAGGGTGTCCAGCCATTTGCGTAGCAGGGCGTCGATCTGGTCGGGGCCGAGCTGGTCGCAGATCTGCTGCAGGGCGGCGGGGTCGTCGACAGTGAGCCTTTCCCTGCAACGACCCGTCACGCTAGGTAATCATCACGGGTCGTGATCGACGGCTGGGTCGCCGACGACGAAACGCGGGGCAACCGGTAGGAAGTAGTCCTCTCACAGATCACTTCCGCCGGAGCCCCGCGTCCTCATGAGTGTCACATACACGAGCGTCCTGCCCCTGAGCGATCACACGGTCGTCCGCCTTGCCACGCTCCTGATTGCGGAACGTAGGCGGATCGGTACGCGGAGCGGGACCCGCGCCCTGTCTCCATGGGAGCAGGCCGTGTTCGTCCTGCGCTGGTTCTGTGACGGAACCCCGGTCATCCGGCTGTGTCGGGACAACAACATCGGCAAGTCGGTGGGCTACCGCTACCTGCACGAGGGCCTCGCAGTCCTGGCCTGGCAGGCCCCTGACCTGCGCAACGCACTGATCGCCGCGAAGTTCGCCGGCTACGACCACGTGATCGTCGACGGGACGGTGATCGAGACCGACCGGGTGACCGTCCCCGGCCCGACGAAGGGCGTGGACCTGTGGTGGTCAGGAAAAATCAAGAACCACGGCGCGAACGTGCAAGTCGTCTCGGGTCCCGAGGACGGCTGGCCGCTGTGGGTGTCCGACGTCCGTCCCGGCCGGGAGCACGACACCACCGCCCTGCGCGCCTCCGGCGCCCCGGAGGTCTTCGAGGAGTGGTTCGCCGACGGCGGGCAGGTGCTCGGCGACGGCGGCTACGAAGCGTTCGGAACCCAGGAGGGGCAGTTCGCGGTCCCGTTCAAGAAGCCGAAGGGCGGGGAGCTGACCGCCGAACAGAAACTGCACAACCGCATCCACTACGCCCTGCGGGCGGTCGGGGAGCGCGCGAACGCGCTGCTCAAGGTCACCTTCCGCCTGCTCCGCAACGTCACGATCGACCCCTGGAAGATCGGGCTGGTCGCGAAAGCGTCCCTCGTCATCCTCCACACCGAGTACCAGAGGACCACCTGACGACCAACACACGATCACACTATTGATACTCACCCAGGGTAACGGTCGGTTGCAGGGAAAGGCTCAATGGCGAAGGCGTTGTCGAGCGGGGTGAAGCCGATCCCGGTTCTGGCGGCCTGCCGCTGGGCCCAGTGGTGGCCGTTGATGCAGAGCTTGGCGTTGTAGGGGAAGTACGAGCAGAATTTCAGGAAGAACGGTCCGAAGTTGGCGTCGACGCAGTAGAAGTAGAACTGGTTGACCAGCCCGGTTGTCTTCACGATCCACGGGTAGGTCTTCCCCTCGCGGTCACGGCGCTTCTCGGTCCGGAACAGCGGTACCTTCTCCTGTGCCCGGCCGATGAACAGCACCCCCTCGTCCCCGGCGAACCGGGCCAGGTGCTCGTGCATCACGTCGTCTTTGCGCTGGCCCCGGGCGAAGTCGACCATCGGGATCTCCCGCTCGGCGGCGAACGTCCGGATCGCGGTGACGAACCGATCCGTGATGGCTCCGAGCGGGGCCGTCGAGGCGATCCGCAGTCCCATCTGACGCTGCAGGTAGCCGATCAGCCCGTGGGCGAATTGGAGCTGCGGGATGTAGACGTTCAGATACATCCGGTCGATGCACTCGACCTCGAACCTGACGTGACGAGACAGGACATCAGCGACCGAGCGCGGTAGCGTCATTGTCAGCTCCGGTCCGGGACGGCCGGCCACCGAGCCAACCGCCGCCGATCAGCGCGGCACCATAACGGGTTCATCGTCAACCCGTCACACCGCCCGGCCGGAGCCTCAGATCACAGGCAGGCCACAGCAACATGCCTCGTCGGGCTGGGGCGGAGCCCCGTTAGTACTACAGTCGTAGAGATCTCTATGTGGTCGCCGCCGGCGTGGCTGCCCCTCGGGCGACGCGGATCCGGGCCTGGAAGTGGTAATGGCGGGCGCGTGCCTGGTGGCCGCGCCGCCAGTCCGACCACCAGGTGATCACCGCGCGAGGGGTCGCGGCCTCGGTGAACAGGGCAATGACATGGCGGATCTCGTTGAGAGTAAACGGGATCATCGTGTGCCTGTCTGGTGTGGGTGGTTCGTTGACCGGTAGGCCTTTGGAAAGGCGCTGGTATCCGGTGGCGGTCATCGCCGGTCGGTTGGCCGACGGGTTTTCCTGACGGTTTCTGGCCGCGGCGACGGCGAGCCAGGGCGGAATCAAGCGGTCATGGCGACACATGACTTTCCAGCAGCTCGGTAAAGACCTCGAGCGGCGTCGCCCATTTGAGCGTCTGCCGTGGCCGCCCATTCAGCTGCGTGGCCACCATATCAAGTTCTTCCTGCGTGTGCAAGGACAGGCATGCGCGAGCAGCGCGAGAGTGATGTGCCGGTACCAGGCGTGGTAGAGCCGGACCGGGTAGTGGTCGAGGCCGACCTCGTTCTTCGCCGACTGGTCGGGTAGCGGGGACGCATTGCTGCGTCCCCGCCCCCTCAGAACCGTGCGGGCCCGTTTCCGAGCACACGGCTCAAGCAAGCCCGATGGAGTCGCGGGCGTATTGAGTCGCTGGTCTGCGTCTGCGGCGTCGTTCGGCCCAGTAGCCGGCGAGCGCGGGGTCGTCTGTTGACGCGCCGCCCTTGACCATCTGGTGTCGGACGATCCTGGTCCAGGAGAATTTGGCGAGATAGTGGCCGCTCTCGCGGTCGCCCGTAGACGACGTACGTTGCCCTCGGCAGCAGGCCAGTCGATCTTCTGCCAGTCCAGGAGTTCGTCTTCCGGTCCGTTCACCGAGCCGCTCAGCGGCTCCGTGTCCAACGTGCCCTTCAGTTCCGCTGCCCTCGCCCTCGTCTTCTTCGCAGGCTCACCTGACCCACGTCAGCGCCCTTTCAGACCGGGGCATCTGCCCCTATCCGGCCAGTTATACGGAACGTTCTCGCCCGTTCCGGGTTTCCTGCTTCCTTTCGGCTGCCGGCATTCGCTTCTTGGGTCATCCTGTTCCTGCCAGGGAGTTGAGCTTTCCTTGCGGTCGGCCTACCCGGCGCCTGTTCGCGTCGGGACCCTTTCAGGGTTTCCACGTTCTGCATGAGTGAGACACGAGCGGGATGGGTGCCCTCTCTACCAATGCCAGTGAGCGGAGCTTGATCGCGTTTGCGGAGTGGTCTGGCTGGGTCTTGACCGGCGGTCACGGTGGGTGACGGTCGAGGGGTGGGGTGGCCGCGGGTGGCCGGGTGGTGTGACACGCCCGGCTGAACGGGGAACGTCCGGGTTGCGGCGATGTGGGTGGATCTCCGGGTAGAGATCGGGTGTCGAATCCATTTTCCCTGGCCCGGAGTCCGCTGTGTCTTTCTACTCTGTCGTGGCGTCGGTCGTGCTGCCTGGGGTGGCTGGCGGGCTTGCCGGTGCGGGGCTGGTCGCGTTGCGTGCCGGGGACGTGGCGGTGGGGCGGGCGCGGACGGCGGGGCGGCGCGGGGGTGGGCAGGCGCCGGTGGCGGAGCGGCGGTCGTTGCTGACGCTGGCGGACGGGGCGCGGCCGGTCGGGCAGGGCGATGACATCGTCATCTACCGGCCTGTGCTGCGCGGTGTCGCGAGGACGTATGACGACGGCCAGATCCGGGTGGTCGGCCGGGCGGCGGACTTCGTGCGTCTCGGGCTGCTGGAGGCCGAGATCGACCGGCTGCTCGGTCCTGACGCGATCAACAGGCTGGTCGGTGAGCTCGCCGCGGGGAACGACGCCCCGGCGGCCGGCCCGGCCCTGGCCGCCGACGAGGTGGCCGGTGGGCAGGAGGGGGATACGGCGCGGGTGTTGACCCGGCCGGTGCTCGCGCGGGCGCTGATTCTGGGGATGGTCATGGCGGACACGTCGTGGGATGACGTGCTGGCGGCCCTGTTCGGTGAGCTGGCGGAGGTGCCGTTCACCGCGTGTGGTGCGGTCCCGGCGGGGTCGGGGTTCTCGAGGGCGCGGCGCGCCCTGCCCGGCGCGGTGCTCGACGAGCTGTGTGCCCGGCTGCTCGCCGCGGTGCGTGGCGAGTTGTCCGGCACCGACGGCGCGCAGGCGCTGACGGCGGGGAGCTTCCGCCTCGCCGGGTTCGACGGGACACTGGTCCGGCTGCCCGACACCGCGGACAACCGGGCGTTGTTCGGGGCGGGCACCGACCCGGCGCCGTACCCGCATGTGCGGCTCCTGCTCGACAACGATGCCGGGACGAAGGCGCCGCTCGCCTACGCCTACGGCCCGTCGAGCGGGGCGAAGGACGTCGGCGAGCAGGCCCTGCTCGAGCAGGTCGCCGAGGCGCCCGGGCTGCGCCGGCCTGACCTGCTGCATATCGGTGATCGCAACTTTCCCGGCGCCGACCGGCTGGAGCGCCTCGCCGCGGACGGGATGAAGCTGCTCGTGCGGCTGCCCGGCGGGATCACCGTGCGCCGGGTCGGGGACTGGCTGCCCGACGGGTCGTTCCTCGCTGACCTCGGTGCCGAGAAGGTCCTGGCCGGCTGGCGGGTCGTGGAGTACGACGTGTTCGCGGGCGGGGTCCACACCGGTGAGACGTTCGCGGTGGCCACCAACGTCACCGACCCCGCCGCGCTGTCCGCCGCGCAGGCCGCCGACGCCTACCACGCCCGCTGGGGCGCCACGGAGACCCCGCTGCGCGAGCAGAAAGCGGCCCTCCACCGCTCCGGGCCGGGCAGCGGCCCGATGCTGCGCGCGACCGACCCGTTCGAGGCCGCCCAGGAGATCCCCGCCTGGATCCTCGCCACCAGCCTCATCCGGGCCCTACAGCGCACCGTCGCCGCCCAGGCCACCCCCGCGGCCCGTGGCGCCCACGCCGGCCAGCCCGTCCTCGTGCGCGCGCTGTCCTACAAGGCGGCCCGGCACGCGGCCCTCCGCCACCTCGGCTGCGCGACCGCGGGCCTCCCCGACGAGATCATCCAGACCCGGCAGCGGCAGGCCCTCCACACCCTCGGTCGCCGCCGCCACACCCTCGGCCGCGGCCGCACCCGCGACCGCGCCGCCAAGAGCGCCTCCGACTTCCCGACCGCCCGCCCCGGCATCACCACCCGCAAGGTCACCTACACGGTCCGGATCTGCGGGCCGATCCGCAACCAGACGCCCGCCACGCTCTCACTGATCACCAACGGTGATCACATCACCGACAGCGACCACATGCCGGAACAAGCCAAGGCCGCCTGACAGACGCGATCAAGCACCAGTCACTGGCATTGGGTTGGCGAGGCCCAGTCGAGGTGGACCTGCGCGACTATTTCGGCCGCCCCTCGGCCCTGCTGGCCGTGCTGTCGTCCGTCGACCTGATCTACGTGCGCGGCGGCAGCGCGTTCGTCCTCCGACGTGCCTACCTGCACAGCGGTGCCGACGACATCATTCGTGAGCTTCTGGCCCGGGACGCGGTGGCCTACGCGGGCTACAGTGCCGGTCCGGCCATGCTGGGCTCCACGCTGGAGGGCATCGAGGGGGACATCGATGATCCGTGCCTCACACCGCCTGGCTATCCCTCCGGCCCCGTCCCCTATGCCGGCCTGGGGGTGCTGCCTTACGCAATCGTTCCGCACTACCGCTCCGACCACCCCGAGTCACCCGGAATGGAACAGGCTGTCAAATATCTGATCGACAACCACGTCCCCTTCGTCGCCCTGCGTGACGGACAGGCGCTCGTCGTCGATGGAGCGGACACCACCGTTGTCGAATGACCGGCCGGCCAGGAGGGTCCGCCTGGCCCGCGCAACGTACGCGTTCGGATGTTGCGCGGGGACGTGTTGCCGGGCGGCGTCACGGGGGTGACGCCGCCCGGGTCGCTGTCGCCGGCCGACCTCCGGACCGCGTTCTCACTGATCGTTGATGACGGGCCTTGCACACCAGTTTGCGAGAATTCAGGCTCGCGAGTTGGGGATGAAAGCGGGCACGCTGGGGAACTGGGTGAACGCGGCGCGGCGTGTAGAGAAGAAGGGGGATCTGCGCGAGGATGAGCGGGCTGAGCTGGCCCGGTTGCGTGTGGAGAACGCCCGGCTGGCGATGGAGCGTGATGTCCTCAAGCGATCCGTGGCCCTCTGGGTGAACGAGGCGATGGGCCGGTAGAACTGGCCGCGTTCATTGTCTCCCAGAGGGCCGGGTACAGGGGCGGCGTATGCGGTGTCGTGCCGGCTGTTGAACGTGTCGGAATCATGGTTCTACAAATGGCGCCGTGGGGACCTGTCGGTACGGCGGGCCCGGCGCCGGGCGTTGGCGGATTTGGTGACGGTCCTGTTCCACCGGCATGCTGGCACCTACGGCTCGCCGCGGATCACCGCCGACCTGCGAGAGAGGGGCTGGAAGGTCTCGAAGAACACCGTCGCCGCGGTGATGGCCGAGCAGGGCCTGGCCGCCCGGCGGCGGCGGCGCCGGCGCGGGCTGACGAAGGCCGACCGCGGGGCGCGTAAGCCCCCGGACCTGGTGCGCCGGGACTTCGCCGCACCGGATCGGCCGGACCGGTTCTGGGTGGGGGACCTGACCGAGATCCCGAACGACGAGGGGCCGCTGTATCTCGCGGACATCCTGGACCTGCACTCCCGCCGGTGCGTCGGGTTCGCCCTCGGCGCCCACCACGACCCGGAACTGGTGTCACGCGACGTTCTAGCTGGCCACGGCGGGACCCGTAAACGTCATCGTGCGTGGGTAGCGGCCATGGGTGATCGTCCGATGGGGATTCGTGTTCGTGACCGACGACAACGTGGGCATGAACGGGTAGCCGCGATGGTGGCTCGTCCTGGGCTGTGATGGCGCGGTGCCAGTCGGAGGGGGCCGTACGCGGTCGGGTGCGTTTTGTGATCGTGGGGTGGGCGTCCGGTTTGTCGTGAGCGCCACCGTGAGCGCCGTCAGCAGACGGGTACGGCCCTCCCCCGATCACAGTCCTTGGCCGGGATTTCGGGGGAGGGCCGTGAGGCGCCTGGAGGGCGTGATGCTCACGGTGAGCGACGATCCGGATGACGTCGAATGGTGGTTGGGCGAGGGGGCTCTGACCTGCCTGGGCTGTGGGGCTGTGCTCACGCGGTTGGGGTGGGCGCGGCCGCGGCGGGTGCGCGATGCGGGGACGGTGCAGGTCGAGCTGCGGCCGCGGCGGGCGCGGTGCTCGGGCTGCGCGGCGACGCATGTGTAATCGAACGGTTCGGGACAGCACCCGATGGCCGGCTGTTTCGCACCAGACCGGGCGGCCCGATCAAGGCGACCCGCTATCTCGCGGTCTGGCGCCAAGCCCGCGCAACCGCTCTGGCCCCAGCGGAGGCCGCGAGTCCGCTGGCGAAGCGGCCCTACGACCTGCGGCACGCGGCGGTCTCGCGCTGGCTGAACGCCGGAGTCCCACCCACGCAGGTCGCCGAGTGGGCCGGGCACAGCGTCCGCGTGCTGCTCGCGGTCTACGCCAACTGCATCATCGGGGAGGACCAGCGCGCGCTCCGCCTCATCGACGCCTCCTTCGCTGCGGAGCAGCCCAACCCGCAGAAGCCGCCCGCGCACGCGCCGCGCGACGAGCGAGCGGTCGGAGACCAAGATCGTGTCCACACTATGTCCACAGGGACCCGGACACCGCCGGCTACAACCGGACCGAACCAGACACCCGAGAACAGCGTCCCGCGACCGGAGGCCGACCTTCCGGAGCCCGACTGGGGACTGTGACCTGCGAAAACGCAGGTCAACTAGGCCCTGGCCAGATGCCGGCTGATGACCAGCCGCTGGATCTGGTTGGTGCCCTCGAAGATCTGCATGACCTTGGCTTCGCGCATGTAGCGCTCGACCGGATAGTCCTTGGTGTAGCCGGCGCCCCCGAAGACCTGGACGGCGTCCTCGGTGACCTTCATGGCGGCGTCGGTGGCGACGAGCTTGGCGATGCTCGCGGCCTTGGAGAAGGGCCGGCCGGCGTCGCGCAGCCGGGCCGCGGCCAGCATCGTCGCCCGCGCCGACTCGACGGCGGCGGCCATGTCGGCGAGCAGGAAGCCGAGCCCCTGGTGGTCGATGATGGGGCGGCCGAACGCCTCCCGCCCGCGGGCGTAGGCGATGGCGTCGTCGAGGGCCCGCTGGGCGAGGCCGGTCGCGGCGGCGGCGATGCCGAGGCGGCCGGAGTCCAGCGCCGACAGCGCGATCGGCAGGCCCTGCCCGGGCACCCCGACCAGCCGGGAGTCGGAGACAGCCGCGTCATCGAACCCGATCTGGGTGGTGGGTGAGGCGGTGAGGCCCATCTTTTGCTCGGGCGGGTAGGCGATCAGGCCGGGAGTGCTCGCGTCGACCAGGAAGCAGGAGATGCCGCCGGGGCCCTCGCCGGTGCGGGCGAAGACGGTGTAGAAGTCGGCCGCGCCGCCGTGCGTCACCCAGGCCTTGGTACCGGAGAGCACGTAGTCGCCGCCGGTCGCGGATGGGGGAGTGGCGGTGGTGCGCAGGGCCGCTGGGTCGGAGCCGGCCTGTGGTTCGGACAGGCAGTACGCGCCCAGGAGGTCACCGGCCAGCATCCGAGGCAGGTGCTCGGCCTGCTGCTCGGGGGCGCCGAAGGTGGCCATCGGGTAACAGGACAACGAGTGGACGCTCACTCCGACGGCGACCGACGCCGACCGGTAGGCGACCTCCTCGAGAACCTGCAGGTAGACCTCGTAGGGCTGGTCGCCGCCGCCGAAGCGTTCCGGGTAGGGCAGGCTCAGCAGCCCGGCCTGCCCGAGCGTCCGGAACACCTCGCGCGGGAAGCGGGCCGCGGCCTCGTCCTGCGCGGTGCGAGGCTCCAGCTCCTTGGCGCAGATCTCGGCGGCGAGCCCGACCAGCTCGCGCGCCTCGTCCGACGGCAGCAGACGCTCGACCGGCACGGCGACTCCTCCCTGGCGCAGCGGGCGCGCGGCGCGCCGGCCCGACCGGCCTGGGCGCGTCGCGGACGGTGCCGCCTCCCGGCGAACCGCCAGTGCCACGACGCGAACCCGTGGCCGAACTGATCGAGAACGGTGCCCGCACCGCCCGAACTGTACCAGGGGGAGTACTCGGGTACTCCTTCTGGTTCGGGTCTGCCGGCTTAACGCTTGGTGATGCGGGCGATCGCGGCCTGGGCGTCGGGGGTCTTGGAGGCGGCCGTGAAGACCACGCCCTCCAACGCCGCGGCGGTGTGCAGCTCGGCGGCCAACGTTTCGGGGTGCAGCAGCCGGCGCACGGCCGCGAGCGCCCCGGCCGGGCGGGCCAGCAGCGCCTCGACCCGGTCGGCGACCCTCGCCCGCAGCGCCTCGGCGTCCGGGAGCACCTCGGTGACGATGCCAGCCTCGGCGGCCTCGGCCGCGCCGAACGTGTCCCCGAACAGCAGCAGCCCCGCCGCCCGGCCCGGGCCGGCCACCCGTGGCAGCAGCACCGACGACGCGGCCTCCGGCACCACCCCGAGGTTGACGAACGGCATCCCGAACTTCGACCGTGCCGTCACGTAGACGAGGTCGCAGTGCAGCAGCATGGTCGTGCCGATGCCGATCGCCGCGCCGTCGACCTCGGCGACCAGGACCTTCGAGGTGTCGATGAGGGCCCGGATGAACCGGGCCGTCGGTCCCGACGGCTCCAGCACGTCCCGCTCGGCGATGTCCGCCAGCTCGTTGCCGGCGGTGAAGGCGCCCCCGCTGCCGGTGAAGACGACGACGCGGACGGACGCGTCGGCCTCGGCGCCCGTGAGGGCGTCGCCGAGCGCCTGGTACATGTCCTGCGTGATCGCGTTGCGCTTGTCCGGCCGGTTGATCCGGACGGTCAGCACCCCGCCGGCGGTCTCGGTCAGCACGTGGTCGGTCATGGAGTCTCCTACCAGTTTTCGGGCATGACGCGCCCAGGCCCGGGGGGCGGAGAGCCCGCGGGCGAGGCAGCCCATGGGCCAGGTAACACGCGGCGCGGCCGGGCCGGTGCCGGTGCGTACCGGCATCAGCCCGGCCGCGCCGAGCGTCCGAGACCGCCGCCAGCCCGGACGGGCTGGCGGCGCGGGAAGAGCTAGTCGACGATCTTGATGGCCTGCTTCGGGCAGGCGCGCACGGCCTTCTCGATGTCCGGCCGCAGCGACTCGTCGGGCTCCTCCTCGACGGAGAGGTACTCGTTGTCGTCCAGCTCGAAAACCGACGGGACGAGCCCGACACAGATCGCGTTGCTCTCACAGACGTCGAAGTCGACGACGACCTTCATGATCTGCCTCCTTCAGGTGTGCTCCTCGCGTGGCGTCGCCTTATCAAACCGCATATGCCCGGGTCCGGGTAGCGGAGCACTGGCGATGGGCGAACCCGCTGGACCTGCGCCTCACCGGGGCCGGCCAGAACAGCGGACAACCAGCGAGCGCCGGCCTTAGTTGAGGCTGGGCGGGATGCGGGCCAGGTTGGGGCTGGCGACCGTCGTGATCGAGTTCAGCAGGCCGAGCTCGCGGCGCAGCAGGGACTGCTCGGCGCGCAGGCGGCTCAGGGCGTTCGGCGCCTCGAGCAGCTCCTGGCGCCGCGCGATGTCGGGCACGACGGCCGCCGCGACCAGGTAGGACAGCGTGACCGGGTCGTCGGGCAGGTCGGGCAGCTCGATGTCGAGGGCCTTGTTCTCGGCGAGCTTCGCGGTGTAGTCGTGCAGCAGGCCCTGGACCACTGGCACCAGGGCCCCGGCGGCCTGGGCGTCGCCGCTGTCGTCGGCCAGGTAGGTGACGTCGCCGACGAGGTAGGGCCGGCTCTCGGCGTCGACGGAGCGCAGCACGAACCGGCGTTCGCCGACTGTCCGCAGCGAGTAGCGGCCGTCCGGGAGCTGCTCCGCCCGGCGAACCAGTGCCGTGCAGCCGACCTGGTACAGCTCGGGGGTCAGCGCGCCGACCTCGCGGCCCAGCTTGATCGCGACGACGCCGAACTGGCGGGGCACGTCGTCGGGCAGGTCGAGCAGCTCGCCGACGAGCTCCCGATAGCGCGGTTCGAAGATCTGTAGCGGCAGGAGCAGGCCGGGCAGTAGCACGGTCCCCAGCGGGAAGAGCGCCAGCCGCTCGGTCGGCGGCTCGCTCGCACCGCCGCGTGGCGCGCCCTGGCCGCCTGTCGCGGCGCCGTCTGCCGGGTCGTCGCCCGCCGCGCCGCCCGCGTCGGTGGGATCGTCCGTCACCGTCGTCGCCTCCGTCCCTCAATGCCCATCGTCGCACCGCGGCCACACCCGTGCCCCGGCCATGGCCACGCTCGCGGGCGCTGTTGCCCGGTAGCGAGCCGGTGATGACCGCAGCGTCGCGGGGCTGCTACTATCCGCTGTCAAGATTGTCGGATCTGTCATCGACTGCCCGGCATCGGACAGTTCCGGCGGCCGGCGCGCCGCGCTACCGTGGCGACTGGGGGAGGTGGCGTCGTGACCGGCCAGACCACCGACGGTGCGCAGGGCTCGCCCACCTGGCGCGAGCCGGCGGAGCGGCTGGTCGTCCTCGCCCCCGGCAGCGGGCCGCCACCCGGCCCAGCCGCGCCACCACCGCCGGCTGTCGTCCCGTCGGCTGCCCCACCACCTCCGGGCGCCGTCGCGTCGACCGGTCCGGCGTCCCCGCCGCCCGCTGCCATCGCGTCGGCCGGCGCGCGGCCGGCGTACGCGCCGCCGCCCCCGCCGACCCGGCCGCTGACAGCGCTGGAGGACCTGCGGCAGCGCGTCCCGGTCCGCCAGGAATGCGCGCCGCGGTTGGCCCTGGTCGAGTCCTCGGCGTCCGACGTGCCTCGGATCGAGGCGCTGCCGTACGTCGTCGGCGTCTACCAGGCCGCGCCGCCCGCCGAGGTCCTCGCGACCCTCGGCGACCTGGAAGTGCTCTTCGTGCATGCCTGGCTGGCCCGGTTCGACGACGCGGCGCACCACGGAGACGACGACCGGCCCGGCCAGGGCCTGCCCTGGGACGCCCCCGGCTACGAGCCCCCCGACGCCGCGACCGGCTGAGCGCCGGCGGGCTACTCGCCGGCCAGGGACGCGGAAGGCAGGTGGCTCACGTCGTTGAAGGTGTGCACGACAGCCGGCCCGTCCGCGTACCAGGCGATGGTCGTCAGCGACGCCAGGTCCAGATGGAGCCGGTAGAAGATCCCCGGCCCGGCGGCCAGCGCCAGCGACGCCGCCGACTTGATCGGCCCCATGTGGGTGACGACCAGCAGGCGCCCGCCCGGGTGGTCAGCGCGGTGGCGGTCGAGCGCACGCCGGACCCGTTCGATCGTCGCCGCGAGGCTCTCCCCGCCGGGCGGCGGGACGGCCGGGTCGGCGAGCCAGGCGGAGAGCTCGTCCGGGTGGCGTTCGCGCGCCTCGGCGAACGTCAGCCCCTCCCAGACCCCGAAGTCGGTCTCCCGCAGCTGCTCGTCGACGACGAACGCCACCTCGTCACGCCCCGCCGCCGGGACGAGACCCGGTAGCGCCGCCTCGGCCGTCTGGCGGGCGCGCCGCAGCGGCGAGCTGATCACCGCGTCGAACGCCTCCCCGCGCAGCCGGGCCGCCGCCGACGCGGCCTGGGCCAGGCCGACGTCGGTCAGCGGCGCGTCGACCCGGCCGCCGAACCGCTTCTCGACGGAGACCTTCGTCTGCCCGTGGCGCAGCAGCACAGTCCAGGTCGCAGGCGCGGGCGGCGCGACCCAGCCGGTCAGCCGGCGCGTCGTCGGCGACGCGACCGGCGCCGGGTCGGGGGACTGCGGCGTCGACGGCTCCCAGGTGCGGCCCGCGGCCGCCGCGTCCATCGCCTCGTTGGCCAGCCGGTCGGCGTCCTTGTTGCGCTCGCGCGGCACCCACCGGTAGCGGACCGGCGCCAGCCGGGCGGCGACCAGGTCGGCCGCCTCGGCCGCCAGCGGCCGCATGGCCGGATGCTTGATCTTCCAGCGGCCGCTCATCTGCTCGACGACGAGCTTCGAGTCCATCCGGACCTCGACGTCGGCGTCGGGCGCGACCTCGGCCGCGGCCCGCAGCCCGGCGATCAGCCCCTGGTACTCGGCGACGTTGTTGGTGGCGACGCCGATCGCGCCGGCCCGCTCGGCCAGCAGGGCGCCGCTGTCGGCGTCCCGCACCAACGCGCCGTAGCCAGCGGGACCAGGGTTCCCCCGCGAGCCGCCGTCGGCCTCGATGACGACCTTCGCCGCCACCTAGAGCCCCGACTCGGCGGTGCGGACCAGGATCCGGCGGCACTCCTCGCAGCGGACCACATCGTCGGGCGCCGCCGACGCGACCTCCCGCAGCTCGGCGCCGGACAGCTCCAGGTGGCAGCCCTCGCAGCGGCGGCGGACCAGCTTCGCCGCGCCGACCCCGCTTGACGCCGCGCGGATCTTCTCGTAGAGCGTCACCAGCGGCGCGGGCAGCTCCGGGGCGAGCGCGGCCCGCCGCCCGCGCTGCTCGCCGGCCTGCGCGTCGATCTGGGCGAACGCCGCGTCACGGCCGCGTGCGGCGGCGTCGAGCTCGACCTGGACCCGGTCGCGCTCGGCGGCGAGCTTCACCAGCCGGCCGTCGAGCTCCTCGGCGGCTTCCATCTTCTCCAGCGCCTCGTCCTCGAGCACCCCCTGGCGGCGGGCCAGCGACGCCAGCTCGGCCTGCAGGTTCTCCAGCTCGCGGGCGTTGCCGATCTGGCCGGACTCCATCCGGCGGCGGTCCCGGTCGGCACGCGACCGGACCAGGTCGATCTCGTCGTCGAGCCGGCGCTGGGCCCGGCCCAGGTCACTGATCTCGGTCTCGACCCGGACGATGTCGGCCTTCAGTGACTCGACGACCTTCGTGCGCTCGGCGATGACGGCCAGCTCCGGCAGGTCGCGGCGGCGGGCCACCAGCCGGTCCAGGCCGGAGTCGAGGTCCTGCAGGTCGAGGAGGCGGAGCTGGGTGGCTGGGTCGGCCTTCATCGGTGTCAGGGACTCCTCGGCAGGCTGGGCTTCTGGGCTTCGGTGGCGGGCGCGCTAGCCGCCGGGCTGGGGGAGGTGCAGCCGCCACGGGTCGGTGACAACGGTCGACACCGACGTGACCACGGTACGGCCGCGGGCGGCGAGGGCGGAGCTCAGCCGCTCGGCCGCGTAGTCGAGCCACGGCCACTCGCTGGCCCAGTGCGCCACGTCGACGATCGTGACCGGGAGCGCGGCGACCGCGTCGAGCACGTGGTGGTGGCGCCCGTCGGCGGTGAGGAACACGTCCGCGCCGGCCGCCGCCGCCGCGCTGGCGAGCTCGCCGCCCGAGCCGCCGCAGACGGCGACGCGGCGAACCAGCCGGTCGGGGCCGCCGGTGGCGCGGACGCCGGTGGCGGTGGCCGGGAGCGCGCCCGCGACCCGGGCGCAGAACGCGGACAGCGGCTCGGTCGCCGGCAGCTCACCGACCCGGCCGAGCCCCGGGCTGTCCCGGCCCTCGGCGAGCGGGCGGACGTCGGCCAGGCCGAGCGCGGCGGCGAGCGCGTCGTTGACGCCGCGGCAGGCCACATCGGCATTGGTGTGCGCGGTGAAGAGTGCGGCCCCGGCCCGGATCAGCGTCGTGACGACCCGGCCGCCCGCGGTCGTGGTGGCGACGCCGTGCACGCCACGTAGGAACAACGGGTGGTGCGTGACCAGCAGACCGGCGCCGAGCGCGACCGCCTCGGCAGCGACCTCCACGGTCGGGTCGACGGCGAAGTGGACCCGGCGCACCTCGGCACCCGGCTCACCGACCGACAGCCCGACGGCGTCCCACGACTCGGCGAACCCGGGCGGGTAGGCGTCCTCCAGGGCCGCGACGCAGTCGGCCACGGTCGCCGGCTGCCCGGTGCCCGCGGCCGGTGGCGCGGCCGGAGGCGCGGCCGGAGGCGCGGTCGGGTGATCGGTCATCGACCCGACCTTACCGGCGGTGTGGAGCCCGACCGCCGCGCGCCGCGGGCCTACCGGGACCAGCGGCCGAATTCCCACCGGGCCGTCTTCTGGCCGCCCACCGGAGAACTCCGCCGACACGCACGCGCTACGTTTCTCCGGTCACTGCCATACAGACCGCCCACATTGGGACGTGTCTGGCATCTACGACGAAGAGGAGACCACAGATGGCCGACGTGTCGGTTCGTTTCCAGGTCGCCGGCGACTCCGAGATCGTGCTCAACCTGGCAACAGGTCAGGCGGTCCGGCTCGTCGAGGCGATCATGCGTAAGGTCTCCGAGGCCATGAGCGCGCAGGCCGCGCAGGGCAGTCCCAACGGCCTGTCGCCGGGGATGCCGATGCAGATGCCGGCCTGGCCCGACATGTCGGGCGGCCCGTCGACCGGCGGCGGCCCGCAGCACCGGATGCCCGGCTGAGCCAGCCGCGCATTCGGAGGTCCGGATATGGCGGACCTGGTTTGGCCGGTACCAGACCGGACGTCCGGGCGCGATAGCAAGACGCGGTAGGACGGTGTCTAGCTCTCCGGAACCATGACGTCCGGCGGGTTCGGCGCGATACAAATCCCCACAGTTCTCCCCACGGCGTACCAATGAGAGGACAAAAGATCATTATGGCGGGGGATGTTCCGGCCGACGAGCGGGTGTTCATCGCGCCCGGCGCGTCCGACGCCACGGTGGCCGGACCACGGGAGGCCGCCATCCTGGCCGGGCCGGCCGGCCGGCAGCCCACCGCCGCGCCGGGCGGAGCCGAGCCCGGCACCGATCCCGACGCGGGCGAGCGGACGCTGCACCGCTACGGCCGCGTCCACGTGTTCGGCGCTCCCGGCGGCGACGGCCCGTCGGCCGCGGTCGCGAAGCCGGCCGCGGGCGGCCCGAATAGCTCCTACGGCCCGAATAGCTCCTACGGCCCGAATGGCTCCTACGGGCCGTCGGACGGAGCGGTCGTCGCCACAGCCGGCCTGGCCGGGCTCGACCGCACCGAGACCCTCGGCCTGGAGGCGTTCCGGCTGCGCGCCAGCGCCGCCTACCGCCGCGCCAAGCAGGTCCGGCCCCGCGCGGGCGAGCCGTGGGACATGGACCGTCCCTGCACCGACGTCGCTCCGCCGTATGGTGCCTCGCGTCTCGCCCACCCGGCCGCCCCGCCCGCGGCCGGTGCTCCCGCGGCGACGCTCCTCGCGACGGCCACCGGGGACGGCGGCGGCGCGCCGAGCGACGCCAACTCCACCGCCGGGCCGCTGAGCTCCTACCTCGAGGGCTCCGTCGCCGTGGGCCTGATCATGGTCGAGGGGCCGACCGCGGACCTGCAGTTCACCGCCGCGGAGCGGACGAAGGTCGTCGCCGAGGCGCAGAACGGCCTGTCGTGGCTGGCCACCAGCAACCCGGCCGCCGGCATCACCTTCAGCTACGACATCCAGATCGTGCGCCTCACCCAGCCAGCGGACCCCTCCCAGCCGGACCTGGAGGCCTACTGGCGTGACCCGACGATGGTGAAGCTCGGCTACCAGGCCAACTTCGACGGCGTCTACGACTACGCCAACGCGATCCGCTCCCGGCTGGGCACCAGCTGGGGCTATGTCGCGTTCGTCACCAAGTACCCCGTGCAGTACTTCGCCTACGCCGCGATCGGCGGCCCGCGGATCGTGCTCACCTACGACAACGACGGCTGGGGCCCGGACAACCTCGACCGGGTGTTCGCCCACGAGTCCAGCCACATCTTCGGCGCCGTCGACGAGTACGGCTCGTCTGGCTGCGGCTGCGGCGGTTCCTACGGCCGATTCGGTGCGCCCAACGGCAACTGCGACTCCTGCGCGGCGAGCCCCGTCGACTGCCTGATGCGGGGCAACAGCTTCGCGTTCTGCCGGTTCACCCCGGCGCACATCGGCTGGGGCCGCGGCGCGTCGGGCAATCCCGTACTGGTCCAGTCCACGGGCCTGGGCAGCCTCGGGCAGTTCCAGCTGGTCGTGCCGTCGTCGTTCGACGGGCTGACCCACCGCTGGGAGAACTTCGACCAGCCCGGCTACCCGTGGGAGGACCCGTTCCAGACCGCGCAGGCGCTCGGCAGGCTCGACGCGGCCACGATGATCCAGTCAAACCTGTCGAACCCGGGCTCGATCGAGTGCGTCGTGCGGGCCGGGGTCGATCTTTACCACCTGTGGCGGGACAGCAACGGCGCCTTCGTGTGGTCCACGCCCACGAAGATCGCGACGGGCGCTGCCGGGTTCCCGTCGTTCGTGCAGGGCCGCTACGGCGCCCACGGCAACTTCGAGATGCTCTACCCCGCGACCGGCACCGGCCTGATGACCATGTGGCGCAACAACGACGCCTTCCTCTACCCGTGGAGCGCCCCACGCCCGGTCCTGACCGAGCTCGGCCACATCGACGCGGTCAGCCTCATCCAGGGAGACCGGGGCAACCCGCCGGGCGCGCTGGAGGCGGTCGTGCGGTCCGGCACCCGGATCGGGCACATCTGGCGTGACCAGACCGCCGCCGCGGCCTGGCACCTGACCGTCTGGTTCGGCGACGGCACCGCCGGCAACCCGGTGCTGATCGAGAGCAGCTTCCCCGGCGCCCGCAACTTCGAGGTCATCGTCCCGTCCGCGACCTCCGGGCTGATCCACTTCTACCGGAACAACCAGGCGGCCGGCACGCCGTGGAGCGGCCCGCGGCCGTTCGCCACCAACCTCGGCAAGGTCGACGCGGTCGCCATGATGCAGTCCACCTTCCAGGGCCACCTGGAGGTCGTCTGCCGCATCGCCGACCGCCTCTACCAGCTGTTCCGCGACGCCTCCGGCAACTGGTTCCCCGCCAACCGCATCGCCTAGCCTGCCGCTCCAGGGGCTCGGGCTTGTTCATGTCAAACTGACAATAAGCTACGATGACCCGCATGCCTGGAAGGGATCATCTGCAGCTGCGCCTGGCTCTGGACCTGGCGATCCTGACGGTGCGCAACGGCCGGCTGCAGGTGCTGGTTGTCGAGCGGGCCAATGAGCCGTTCCGTGGGCAGTCGGCGCTGCCCGGCGGGTTTCTGCGGGAGGGTGAGGACCTGCGGGAGGCGGCCGAGCGGGAGCTGGCCGAGGAGACGGGCCTGGATGGGTCGGGTCTGCATCTGGAACAGCTGGCCACCTACGGCGCACCCGATCGTGATCCGCGTGGTCGAGTCGTGAGCGTGGCGTACCTCGCGCTCGCTCCCGACCTGCCGGTCCCGGCGGCCGGGTCCGACGCGCGGGACGCCGGGTGGCATCCGGTCGACGAGATCCGGGGGGAGCTCGCCTTCGACCACGCCCAGATCCTCGATGACGCGGTGGAACACGCCAGATCCCGCCTGGAGTACACGACGCTGGCCACCGCCTTCTGCGGCCGAGAATTCACCATCGGGGATCTTCGCACCGTCTACGAGGCGGTATGGAGCGCCCCGCTCGACCCGCGGAACTTCAGTCGAAAGGTCTTGCGCACCGAGGGCTTCATCGTCCCGACCGGTGGAAAGCGGATTCCGGAGAAAGGTAGGCCGGCTGCGTTGTACCGGGCTGGCCGGGCGCGCAGTCTCACGCCGCCCTTGCTGCGGCACGGAGTCGGCTCGGACACCGCGGACAGTCCGTGAGTATCCGTGAACCGGCCGGGCTTCCGTGTCGCTTTTCATCATGGTCGCAGGCCGTCAAGAACGGGTGGTCCTGGTGTATGGCGCTCAGCAGGTCGATATTCTGGTGGTCTGCGCGGTCGAAGTAGAGGCCGTGGCATTCGAACGTGTCGCCTCGGAGCGATGCGCCGCGGTCTTCAGCGCGGGCCGGGCAGTGGGTCCGCTCAACTGCAGGTTCGCGACCATCGCCAGTAGTCATGGCCGGCCGTTGAACCTGGTTCTCGCCCGGCAGGCCCGTCCAGGCCCGCTGTCCGCCGTGCTGGACACTCGAATGCTGCTGGAAAAGTTCAGGCCGCGGTTCGCCGGGATGAGCGGAATCTGCGCGGGTGACCGGAGGCGCGTCCGCCTCGGTGATCTCGTCGTCGCCGAGTGCGCGTACCACTTCGAGGAAGGCAAGACTGGCAGAGACAGCGATGGCCAGCTCTTCCACCTGCCGGAGGGCATCACCTACGGGCCGTCGGAGAGTGTCCTACGCCTCGTCCAGGGGTACGAAGGCTGGCGAGCATCCGTCCGGGAGGTCGCGCGGCGCCTACTGGGCGTCGACGAGCTGCCCCGACGCGTCGGCGCGATCATGGCGTCGGGCATGGCGGTCCGCACCGACGACCCTTTCACGGAGCTACAGCGCCAGCATCGAAGCGCCTGGGCGCTCGACATGGAGGCGGCCGCCTTCTATCTGGCGCTGCGGGGTTTCCCCGGCACCGACGGGCTTGTCGTCAAGGGCGTCGCCGACCATGCCGACCAGACGAAGGGGGATTCCTACCACGAGTTCGCCGCGCAGGCCTCGGCGTCCTACCTCCTCTCCTTCATTCAGGACTGCGTCCCCAGGGAGTCTCCGCGAGGCCCGACCCAGAGTGACGCCGAGTGCTCCGCCCGCCGGGACTGGGAGAACGCCCCGGACGTCCCCGTCTTCTTCGGCCGCGCGCGGGAACTCGCCCAGCTCGATCAGTGGCTGACCGCCGATCGCTGCCGAATTGTCTCGATTACGGGTCTGCGAGGAATTGGGAAGACAAGACTGTCGGTCAGGCTGGGTCGCGGCGGAATCGGGAAAACCGACCTGTCGCTGCAGGTCGCCCACGGAATCGAGGACCAGTTCGACTTCGTGGTCTGGCGCCGGCTGCTCAACGCGCCGAAGGCCACGGACCTCGTCGCGGACCTGATCACGTTCCTGTCCGGCCAGCGGGAGGCGATCCTTCCTGACTCGCTGGACGAGCGGCTGTCCCGGCTGCTGCACTACCTGCGTTCCGCCCGCTGCCTGGTGATCCTGGACAACGTGGAGTCGATCCTGCAGAGCGGCGAAGACGCGGGCACCTACCTGCCGGGGTATGCCGACTACGGCGAGTTCTTCGCTCAGCTCGCTGACGTCCCGCACGAGAGCTCCTTCCTGCTCACCAGCCGGGAGAAGGTCCCGGAGATCGCGCGGAGGGAGAGCAGGACGGGCCCGGTCCGGTCGCTGGAACTGAAAGGGCTGGGTACCGCCGACAGCAGACGAGTCTTTGCCAGCGTCGGCACGTTCTCCGGTACCCGAGAGGACTGGCGCCAGATCGCGTTGCTGTACAGCGGGAACCCGCTCGCGCTGGAGATGGCGGCCCGGCATGTCAGGGAGGTGTTCTACGGAAGCATCACCGCATTCCTTCGTGATGGGACGCCTGTCTTCGCCGACCTGCAGGACCTGCTCGACTGGCATTTCGGGCGGTTGTCGGACCGGCACCTGGAGGTGATGGACTGGCTCGCGGTCAATCGCGAGGCGACGTCGCTCGGAGCGCTGCGCGAGGACATCCTCGGTGCCAGCGGCAAGGCAGCCGTGTCCAGCACGCTGGACTCCCTGCAGAAGCTGGTCCCGCTGGAGCGCGGTCCCCGCGGATTCACCCTGCAACCGGTGCTCATCGAGTACGTGACGAGGCGGTTCATCGAGCGAGCGGCAGCCGACTTCGGCACCGGGTCCCGTGGTCTCCTGAACTCGCACGCCCTGCTGAAGACCTCAGTCGCCGAGTACGTGCGGGAGGCGCAGGAGGCTCTCGTGCTGGAGCCGCTCGCCGTGCGGCTTCTCGAGGCTCACGGCGGGCTGACGGGCCTCGAAGAGATGATCAAGAAGACACTTTCCCAGCTCCGGGACGGACTGGGCCCGCAGGCAGGCTACGCCGCGGGCAACCTGATCAACCTCCTCCGTCACCTGGGGGTGGACCTCACCGGCTACGACTTCTCCCGGCTGCCGATCTGGCACGCCTACCTGCCGGGCGCGCGGCTGCGTAGCGTGGACTTCTCGGCCGCGCATTTCGTCGAGCCGGCCTTCAGCGATGCCTTCGGAATAGTCTTCGCGGTCGGTTTCAGCCCGCGGGGCGATCTGCTCGCCGCCGGGACCTCCTACGGGAACGCGCAGCTCTGGAACCCGGCGGACGGTGCCCTCATCGCGTCATTCGGCTCGCACACCGATCAGGTTCGCGCCGTTTCCTTCAGCCCGGACGGTTCGCTGCTCGCGACGGGCAGCGAGGATCAGACAGTTCGCCTGTGGGAGACGGCGACGGGAACCTGCTGCGGCATTCTGACCGGGCATGAGGGGCGAGTCTGGTCGCTCGCCTTCAGCTCGGACGGCCGCCTGCTCGCGACCGTCAGCGACGACCGGACGGCCCGACTGTGGGACGTGCGCGCCGGGACCTGCGCCCTGGTCCTGCGTGGGCATTCCGACTGGGTCAGGTCTGTCCGCTTCACCCCCGACGGCGCCACCCTCGTGACGGGTGGGGAGGACGGGACGGTGCGGCTGTGGGACACGGCGACGGGAGTCTGCCGGAACGTCCTGCGTGGTCATGACGGACGGGTCAAGTCGGTCGCGGTCAGCCCGAACGGCCAGGTCATCCTGACCGGCGCGCAGGATGGAACGGTGCGGTCCTGGGACGCCGGCACAGGGCGCTGCGTGGCCGTGCTGTCCGGGCATGGCGCGCAGGTGCAGTCGGTGGCCATCAGCCCGAACGGCCGCGTCGCCGCCAGCGGCGGAGTGGATCAGGTCGTCCGGATCTGGGACCTGGACAGCGGTCGGTGCGTGCACGCGCTGCGCAGACACACCGGCTCTGTCTACGCGGTCGCGTTCAGCCCGGACGGCGCGGTGCTCGTCAGCGGGGGACAGGACCAGACGATCAGGTTCTGGGACACCAGGACAGGGCATTGCGTCCGGACGCTGCACAGCGAGACCCGATCGGTCTACGCTGTCGGGTTCAGCCCGGACGGTGCCCTGGTGGCGAGCGGCAACCGCGACAGCTCGGTCCGGATCTGGGACGCGTCGAGCGGGCAGCCGACCGGCGCGTTGCACGGTCATGGTGACTGGGTCCGGTCGGTGGCCTTCAGCCCCGACGGCCAGACGATAGCGAGCGGCAGCGAGGACCTGACCGTGCGCCTCTGGGACGTGTCCGCCCAACGGTGCGTCCTGGTCCTGCGCGGGCACACCGACCTGCTGCGGTCCGTGGCGTTCAGCCCGGACGGCCTCCTCCTCGCGAGCGCGAGCGAGGACCAGACGGTACGTCTGTGGAACGCCCGCGCTGGCCACTGCCACCAGGTGCTGCAGGGCCACAGCGGCCGCGTCTGGGCAGTTGCCTTCGCCCCCGCTGGCGGCCTGCTCGTCTCCGCGTCGGACGACCGGACGGTGCGGGTCTGGGACCTCGCGACGTTCACCTGCCTGCGCGTGCTGACCGGTCACGATGACTGGGTGCGCGCGGTCGCGATCAGCCCCGACGGGCGGACGATCGCCAGCGGTAGCCAGGACCAGACCGTGCGCCTCTGGGACACGTCCAGCGGAGAATGCCGCCAGGTGCTGCGGGGGCATGCCGACTGGGTCCGCGCCGTCGCCTTCAGTTCCGACGGGCAGACCGTCGCGAGCGGCGGCCAGGACCAGGTTGTCCGTCTCTGGGACACCGTGGCCGGCAGGTCCCGGGCGGTCCTGCGTGGACACACGGACGGGGTTTTCGCGCTGAGTTTCAGCCCGCGTCACGCCGCCCTCGCCAGTGGCGGCAACGACGGCACGGTCCGGATCTGGGATCCCACGACCGCCGAGTGCCGGGCGGTGCTGCGTGGCGAGGGCCCTTACGAGCACATGGACATCACCGGCGCCACCGGCCTCACCGCGGCGCAACGGAAGATCCTGAAGGTCCTGGGCGCCGTCGACGTCTGAGCGGGCTCCGGTCGGATCGCCGCGGCACCTCCTGATCGCGGCTCGCGCGCGTACTGACCCCGCTTTTGCGTCATCTTGACAGGAACGAGCGCCGGGACTTACTGTCGAAGTGACAGCAAGTCCCTCTGGCGCTCCTGATCGCGATCCTTGGTCGTGCCGTTCCCGTCGTCCGACCCACCTCGGTGGACGGGGCAAGCTCCTCGCGTCTCTGGGGGAGCGGTCGCTCCGCGTTCCACGCCGCCCTCGGAGCGCACGGGTCGACGGCGTCTCCCCCGCCCGTAACCAGCCCTGGACGCATTTCCGAGTTCCGAGCCAGCCAATTTCCGTGAAGGAAAGCCCGTGCGTGTCGTCCTGAACGGCCCTGTCATCACCAGCCGCGCCCGCACCCGTTCCGTGGTCGGGTGAGTGCCGTGCCACCCGCTCCGCTGGACACCGAGGCTCTGGTAGAGGGCGCGAAACTGATGAACGCCCTCGGTGTCGGCGGCACCCCGTTGCTGGACCTGTCTCACCTGGTGACCAGGGGGAGGCTCCTGATGAAGGCGGAGTTCCGTAACCCGTTCGGCAGCGCCAAGGACAGGACCGCCTGCTACCTGCTGGCCTGGGCCAGAGGCATCGGCGGGCCGGGCGTTCAGATGGTCGAGAGCACCTCCGGCAATCTCGGCATCGCGCTGGCCGCTCTGGGGAGGGTCCTGGGCTTTCAGCCGATCGTCATCGTCGACACCACCGTCTCCGAGCGCCAGCGCCAGCGAATCATCGACGCTGGGGCTCGTCTGGAGCTGGTGCGGAAACCTCGGCCAGGGTGTGACATGCGACAGACGAGGATCGCGCTGGCGAGCGAACTCGGTGCCCGCGAGGGCCATATCTGGCTCAACCAGTACGGCAACGACGCGGGTCTGCGGGCGCACCGTGAGACCACCGGCCCGGAGATCTGGGCCCAGAGCGGCGGTCTGATCGACACCGTCGTCGCCCCGGTCTCGACCGGCGGCACCATCTGCGGCGTGGGCCAGTGGCTCAAGACGCTCCGAGCCGACCTCCAGGTCGTCGGCGTGGAGCCGGAAGGGTCCTCCATCTTCGGCGGCCACTATGAGCCCTCCTTCCTCATCGCTGGAGCCGGGATGCGCGGGCCCTGCCTGTTGACCGTCGCCCACGGCTCGGTCATCGACCGCTACGCCAAGGTCGCCGACTCCGTCTCCGCCGCCTACGCCGTCCACCTGCGTCAGGAGTGCGGCCTCCCGGTCGGCCTGTCCACCGGAGCCGCCCTGTCGGTGGCGATCCAACTGGCCGAGGAGGAGAACCGATCGGTGGTCGTCGTCGCGCCCGACACCTCCGTCGGATTCAGGGCGGAGATCGACGCCATGGCCGGCCGTACGCCCGACACCCGAGCGCTGCCCAGAGCGGCGCTGGCGACCACGGCCGACATCGCCTGGGGCGCACTCTACGAGAAGGAGAACGCGACATGACGAACGCCTTTGGCGGCGCGGACGTGCTCAGTGTTGACCAGTTCGGCCGAGCGGGGCTTGAGGCCCTGTTCGCGGCCGCGGACCGAATCGCCGCGATGCCCGCGGCCAGGCGGAGAAACCGGCTGACTGGCCAGCTTCTGGTTTCGGCTTTCTTCCAGAGCAGCACCCGTACCCGACTGTCCTTCGAGTCGGCCATGCTCCGGCTGGGCGGCCAGGTGCTCGGCTTCGCCGACCCCAAGACCACGCGGGCGGGTGACTATGAACAGGAGTCACTCGCCGACACCATGACAATGTGTGCGATGTACGGCGACGTGGTGGTGCTGAGGCACCCTGACACCGGCGCGCCGGCCAGCGTCGCGGAACTGTGCGATATCCCGATCATCAATGCCGGGGACGGGTGGGGTGAGCATCCGACGCAGGTCTTCGCGGATCTCTACACCATTCGGCAGCGGTTCGGGCGGATTGACGGCCTGTCGATCGCGCTTCTCGGCGACTTTCGGGTGCGCTGCATGCACTCCATGATCCGCGCCCTCGGCCTGTTCGATGTCGAGGTGTTGACCGTCTCCCCACCGGACCGCTGGTTCGGGGAACCCTATCGGTCGAGGTACGAGAGCTCCGGCCGGCTACTTCAACGCGCGGAGACCATCGACGAGCTGATCCCCCACGTCGACGTGATCTACATGGGCTCCGCTATCCAGCAACCGGACTTCTCGGCCGGCCACGACGCTCCAGTGGTGAAGGCGCCGACTCCCGACGCGTACTGTCTGAACCTGGCCAAGCTCGCGAATGCCAAGCCGCACCTGGCCGTGCTCGATGCGCTCGCGCGCGGCGACGAGTTGCACCCCGACCTGGACTCGTCGCCCTTCAACGCCTACTGGGCCGAGGCGGCCAACGCGGTCACCGTCCGGATGGCTCTCCTCGACCTGATCCTCGGCGCTGAGGGGGAGTGACGGCGGTGTTCCTTCCACAGCCGCGAGGTCCCCTCAGCGGCGCGCTGTTTCCCCTGCTGCTCGGCCCCCCTGCCGATCTTCCGCCGGCAGCCCACGACCTGGCGGCGCCGGATCGGCGGAGCGCCCACCTGGATGACGACCTGCAGATCTCCCTGTTTACCTGCTACGCCCTGCACTATCGCGGCTTCGCCGACGTCGACCCTGCCTGGGAATGGCATCCTCCGCTCCTCGCGGTCCGGGCCATGTTGGAGCAGCGGTTCGAGCGTTGCCTCAGAGGATGCGTCGAGCCTCCGGCCGAGATCGCTCCCGACCAGCTGCCGAAGTATCTGCTGGATCTAGGCGCGCCGCGCAGCGGACCGTCGCTGGCTCAGCACATGTGGCAGTCCGCCTCGCTCGACCACTTCCGGGAGTTCGCCATCCATCGCTCTCTCTACAATCTGATGGAGGCGGATCCGCACACGTGGGCGATTCCGAGGCTCCCGGGTCGCGCCAAGTGCGCCTTGGTAGAGATTCAGGCGGACGAGTACGGCAATGGTATTCCGGGGCGCCTGCACAGCGAGCTCTTCGCGAAGATGATGGCCGCGCTGGGTCTCGACAACTGCTATGGGCGCTACGTCGAACAGATCCCGGCCACCTCGCTCGCGTTGGTGAACGCCGTGTCGATGTTCGGCCTGCACGGCCGACTCCGCGGCGCTCTGGTGGGCAACCTGGCCATGTCGGAGATCGGCTCGTCCCATGGCAACCGCTGCTTCAGCAAAGGGCTGGAACGGCTGGCCGCGGGCGGCGCCGCCCGGCTCTTCTTCGACGAGCATGTTGAGGCAGACGCCGTCCACGAACAGATCGCCGCCTACGATCTCTGCGGCTCCTTCGTCGCCGACTGTCCCGACGAACTGCCCGACGTCCTGTTCGGCGCGATGGCCTCGCGGGAGCTCAAGCGGTGCTCCAACACCGTCATGGTGGACTGCTGGGCCCAAGGCCGCAGCTCGCTACGGCAGGACCCAGGCCTCCGGTGACGCAGGACCGGCTACGGGCGACCATCACCGTGTGCACCGACGGACCCCTGTTGGTCAGGGGCGATTTCGAGCTCCGTGACCTGTCCACCGGGCGACCAGTGGACGCTCGGCGCGCCGTGATCGCGCTGTGCCGATGCGGCAGGTCGGAGATCAAGCCGTTCTGCGACGGTTCCCACGTCCCGCCACGCCGCCCACCGGACCGGACGGTGGAGCCGCACTCGCCGCAGTCGTGAAACGTGCGATCGCGTCAGAGGGTGAGGGGTGTTCGGAGCTCCACGGGGGGAGTTCCGAACACCCCTCGGGGGGAAGAAGGAACCCGTACGCCGACCGCATCCCAGGCTGGTATTGCCGGCGCGACCCGGTCGCTTTCCGCCGGCCGCCCGACGCGGACCACACCGATCGGGGTGCCCGTTTCCGCCAGCTACGACAAGACAGTCCGCCGCTGGCAGACATACTGACAATGACGGCGCCGGTATGATGTGGGCACTTTATATCTACGCGTCAACTTGGCATTGGTGGCGCCGCGCCGCCGTGTGTTCGTCCGTGGGCTGTGGTCAGTGCTCCGGGCAGCCGAGGGCGCGGACGCAGACGGGCGACGGGGGATAGGTCCGCTGGTCCTGGACCTGGTCGTCGTGGCGCCAGGCGAACAGGAAGCCGGCGGCCAGGACGCCGACCACGCAGGCGGCGCACCAGAGCCGGACCGCCCACAGTTCCGCGCCCGCCCGGGCGAGTAGCAGTCCGATCGGCGGAACGACGAGGGCGATGGCACCGGCGATGGCCAGGTCCCGGGCGATAGTCTGTAGATCCTGATGGCTCGGCTCCTCGCCGAAAAGCACCGCGCCCGTCCACAACGCGTGCCAGGCCAAGAACGGAGGCACCGTGACCCAGGCCAGTGCCAGCAGGATGCGCATCGCGGCGGCGGGAGCCTCCCACCGCGACGCTGCCGAACTCGACGTCGTCATGCGTCGATGGTGATGGCCCCAGCCCGGCGAGACCTGAGCCCGATCACTCGGTCCGCCTGAGTGAAATGACTCAGGCGGACATCCGGCGCACGAGCGCGCTGGATGGCCGAGCTCGGTGCCCTCGCCCTGCGCAGCGACACCGAGCTGCTCCTGAAGAGCCGTCGGGTGGTGCCGGGGCGGCTGCTCGACGCGGGTTTCGCCTTCGAGTTCCCCACCTGGCCCGAGGCCGCCCACGATCTGGTGGCCCGGGCCGGTGAGACCGGCGGCGTCAGGCCGCGGCGCGGACCCGGGCGGCGCAGGCGAGGATGACGTCGGCTGCGAAGGCGGCGTCGTCGGGGCCGGTCTTCCAGGACGAGACGCTGACCCGCAGCGCGGGCGCGCCGTCCCACTGGGTGCCGCCGCACCAGATCCGGCCGTCGGCCTGGATCTCGGCGATCAGCGCCGACGTGGCCGCCGCGTCGGGACCGTCGGGGCCATCGATGCGCAGCAGGACCTGGTTGAGGACGACGTCGTTGACGACGGTCAGCTCGCCCTCGACCCGGCGGGCGATCGTGGCGGCGGCGTCGCAGCAGCGGGCGACCAGGTCGGCGGCCCCGGCCCGGCCCAGGGTGCGCAGTGCCGCCCACACCTCGACCTGACGCGCCCGCTGCGAGGACTGCGGCGTGTGGTGCATGGCGTCGAACGTGTCGCCCATCGGCGTGTAGCCGGCCGCCGCGGTGAACGTGGTCCGCAGATGCGCGGGGTCCCGGACGAAGGCGATGCCGCAGTCGTAGGTGACGTTGAGCCACTTGTGGCCGTCGGTGGCCCACGAGTCGGCCCGGTCGAGCCCGGTGCACAGCCGGTCGCGGCGGGACGGGTCGGCCAGCGCCCACAGGCCGAACGCGCCGTCGACGTGCAGCCAGCCCTTCACCTCGGCCGGGCGGCGGGCCAGCCAGTCGGCGATCTCGTCGAACGGGTCGAAGGCCCCGGTGTTCACCTCGCCGGCCTGGGCGCACACCAGCACCGGGCCGGGCAGGTCGGGCAGCAGGTCAGCCCGCAGCCGGCCCTGGTCGTCGGCCGGGACGATGTGCACCCGGGACCGCCCCAGCCCGACGAGGCCGAGCGACTTGCGCAGCGTCGAGTGGGCGGCCGCGCCGATGACGACGTCGAACGCCGGTGCGCCGAACAGGCCGTCGGCCTGGGCGTCCCAGCCGAGCCGGCCGAGCAGCGCGTCGCGGGCGGCGGCCAGGCTCGCCGCGTTCGCCATCGTCGCGCCGGTGACGTAGGCGACGCCGGTCCCGGCCGGCAGGCCGAGGACGTCGAGCAGCCAGCCCCGGGTCACCTCGTGCAGCCTGGCGGCGACCGGGGACATCGCGGGCAGAGCCGCGTTCTGGTCCCAGGCGCTGGTGAGCCAGGAGGCGCCGAGTGCGGCGGGCAGCGTCGCGCCGATCACGAACCCGAAGTAGCGGGCGCCCGCGGAGGCCATCGTGGCCGGACTACCGGCGGCGTGCAGCAGCTTCAGCGTCGCGGCCGCGGGCTCGCCGGCCGCGGGCAGCGGCTCGTCGAACGCGGCCAGCCCGGCGAGCGCCGCCGCGTCCGGCGTCGCCGGCCGGTCGTCGACGGTGGTGGCGTACTCCAGCGCCAGCTCGGCGGCGGCGCGCAGCAGGTCCTGGTCGTCTTCTCGGTCCACCGGCCCATCTTCCCGGACATCCCGGGCCAGCCGCGATCGGACGAACTATGGCCACCACCGCATCACGTCCGTCACGGCGTCGACGGTGGCCGCCGCGGCGGCCGGGCTGGTGCCGTCCGGCGCGGCGCGCAGCATCGTCGGGAGGAACTCGATGACGTCGCCGCGGCCGCAGCGGGCCAGGTCCGCGAGCGTGGCGGCGCGGAACTGGTCCCAGTCGGCCGAGCGAGGGTCGCGGGCCGCTGCCGCGACCGCCCGCGCGGCTCGCAGCGAGGAGTCCGGCCGGGCGGCCTCGGCCGCGGCGGGCAGCAGGTCGTCGGGAAGGTACGCGGCGAGGCCGACGAGGGCCTCCGCTCGGCCGGCGTGGCTGTCGATCGCGAGCGTCGCGGCGAAGGCCTGTCGAATGAGCTCGGCCGGCAGCCTGGGCGCGAGCGCGGCGAGCGCGCGGCCCCGCGTCCCGGCATGACTGAGCGACAGCGTTGCCGCCAGCGCGCCCCGGACCACGGCGTCGGGCAGGTACGGCGCCAGCCCCCCCAGCGCCTGGGCCGGCCCCCAGCGGTGCTTGCCGCTGGAGGCGATCTCGACGGCCCGGCCGAACAACTCCGCGGGCAGCCCCGCTCCGATCTTCTCCAGGGTGACCACCGCCAGCGGCCCGTCGGTCAGGGCGTCCAACACGGCGGTGAACCGGTCGAGGCGTTCTGCCTCGGTGAGCGCTGTCCCGGCCGCGACCAGCAGAACAGTCGCGTAGTACGGGTCCTGTGCCAGGTCGAGGCGGGGCAGCAGGGCGGCGCGGCGGGCGGCGACGTCCAGCCGTTCGGCCAGGGCGGCGAGCGCGAGCATCGCCCCGAACGGCAGCTCGGGCGCCGGCAGGCCCGCCACCGCCGTGGCGAGGAGGTCGTCGGGCAGGTGCGGGGCGAGATCCACGAGCATCTCCGCACGTCCCGGCCATGCGGTGAGCTGCCCGAGGTCCCAGGCCTCGCGGAGCGCCTCGGCCTGGCGGTGGGCCGGAAGGCGGGGCAGCAGCCCGGTCAGGGCCTTCACCCGCGCGCCGGGTTCGTCGATCGTTCGCGCCAGGGCGAGGGCCCGCCCGATCGACGTCTCGTCCAGCTGGGGCGCCAGCTTCGCCAGGGCGAACGCACGCGCCCTGGGCGCCTCGACGGCGCCGGCGGCGTCCAGCGCCGCTGCCAGCACGGTCGCGCGCGGGACGGGGGGCAGCTGGGGCGCGAGCCCGGTCAGGACCTCCGCGCGCCGCTGCGGCGAGTCGACCGTCTGGACGATGGCCCTGGCCCTGGGCAGCAGGCGTTCGGGCAGATAGGGGGCCAGCTCGGCGACGGCTCGGCCCGGGTGGCGCAGGGTCGCGGCGCCGGCGAGCAGCCGGTCCGCGAAGGCTCCGGTCACGTGTGAGGCCAGCGCGGTCAGCGCCTCGGTGCGGTACTGGTCCTCTTCGACGGTCGTGGCGACCTCGACGGCCTCGGCGAGCAGGCCGCCGGTGAGATGCGGGGCCAGCGCCGCGATGACCGAGGCCCGGACGGTGTCGTTCGCGGCGGGTGGCACCTCGGCGGCGACTCGCCACGCCTCGGCGATGGCCGCCGTCCGATCCGCCGCCGGTAGGTGGGGCGCGAGGACCGCCATGACGGGCGCCCGCGCGTGGGTGGTGATCCGAGGGCAGGCGACCCAGGCCCGGGCCAGGGCCGCCGCGCCTTCTGGCGCCGGCAGGTGACGGGCCAGCGCGACCAGCGCTCGCGCGTCCTCGCTCCACCTCGGCGTCTCCGGCAGCGCGGCCCACGCGGCGGGCAGGAGGCTGGCGGGGAGCCGTTCGGCGAGCTCGGCGAGTGCCCGGGACCGGCTGAACGCGCCGTCGATGCCGAGCGTGAGGTCGAGCGCGGCGGGCAGCTGCTCGACGGTCAGCGCGGGGGCCAGCGTTCCGAGGATGTGCACACGCTGGAATTCGTCGTCGACGGTCGCGAGGGCCCCCAGCGCGGCGGCGGTGGCCTCCGAGCGCCGTTCCGGCGGGAGGTGGGATGCGAGCCGGGCCAGCTCGGTCGCCCGGTCCTGCGGGTCGAGGATCGCCAGGCCGCTGCCGATTGCCTCAGTGATCAGGGCGGACCACCGGTCCGTGGAGAGGACCGCGCCGATCGACGCCAGCGCGGCCACTCTGCTCCGCGCGTCGACACCGGTCGCCACGGTCTCCCAGGCCTCGTCCAGCACGGCGCCCTGCCGGCCCACCGGCAGGAAGGGCACGACCGCGGCCAGGGCCGCCGCCTGGCTGGTCGCCGAGGTCAGTGACCGGGCGTAGGCCAGCGCCCGGTCGGCCGGCCAGCGTCCAGCCTCGACCAGCCGGCGCAGCAGCGGGCGCGGGAGGCTGTCGGCCCGGCTGACGACGGAGCCGTGGATCAGCGCGTACCGCAGCGTGAGCACCAGGCGGCGGGCCTGCTCCGCGTCCGAGGCCGTTGCCCCGTCCGGAGGCGGCGTCCGCTGCGGGGACGCCGGTGCGGCGTCCGGGGGCACGGCGGCCCGAGCCCAGGCGGCGCGGATGTCCGCGAGGTAGCCGCCCGGCAGGTCGGCCCGTTCGTGCAGCGCGAACCAGGCGTTCTCGGCGGTCCCGCCCGGCCCGGGCCACTGCGTCGCGAGCAGCGCGTGCACCTCCTCGTCGCGACCGGCCTCGACGAGGTGACCGACCAGCTCGCCCAGCGCGTACCGGTCAGGCTGGCCGATCGCGTCGCGGGCGCGCAGCAGGGCGAGACCGTCCGTCAGCCCACCCCAGTCGGTCAGGAACGCGCCGGCGAACAGGCCGTGCAGCTCCCGGAGCTGCTCCGGGCGAAGGCTGGCGCGCACAAGCTCGAAAGCCAGGTCGTGCAACGCCACGGTGCCCCCGTCGAGCGCGACGAGCGAGCAGCGCCCCAGCCGGTTGAGCAGCTCCTTGCCGGCCACCTCGCCGAGCCCCGCGGTGGCCCGCCACAGGCAGACGACGGCCTCCGTCGGGACGGGCCCCCGCCCGGAGAACACGGCGAGCTCCCGGTAGCGGTCCTGGCCGTCGCCGGGCAGCGCGGCCACGCCCGCGTCGAGCGCCCGCAGAAGGTCGGGGTAGGGGTAACCGGCGAACCTCGTCCTCAGGGCGGCGAGGTCCGCCCGCCGGAGCCGGTCCGCGACGTCGGCCCAGCTCGTGCCGTCGGCGACCATGCCACCGGCCACCGCCAACGCGAGCACCAGGCCGCCGCAGCCGGCCAGCACGTCGCCCGCCTCGGGGGGCAGCTGGGCGGCGGCGACCCCCGCATGGCTGGCGAGGACGGCGCGGCCGAGCCTGTCGTCGACGGTCCCGACCTCGGTGACCAGGGCGTCGTCGGGCAGCACGTCGCGGTTGCGGGTGGTCGCGAGGACGCGGACGCCGGGAACGCCCAGGTCGAACGCCCGCGTCACGTCGGCGTCCCACACGTTGTCGAGAACCAGCAGCCGTCGGCCGGCCCCGAGCAGCCGGCGCAGCCGCTCCCGGCCGGCGGCGAGGTCGGTGACCGGGTCCGGGTCGCCGAGCGCCGAGGAGACGTGACCGAGGGCAGAGGCCAGGTCGGGATTCTGGCCGACGCTCACCCACAGCAACCCATCGGGATACGTCTCCTGGACGGCCGCGTCGGCCAGCAGCGCGCGAGCGAGCGTCGACTTGCCCGCTCCGCCCATCCCTACCAGGCCGACCACCCGCTCGGAGCGGGTGGGCGCTGCACCCGAGCTCGGGCCCGAGCGCTCGGGAGCAAGGGTCACCAGGGCTCGGGCACTGGCCAGCAGATCCGGCCGCGGCACGAATCTGTCTGGCATCGACGGGAGCACCGGTGATGACACCCGCGGCCTCCGCTTCCGGCCGGCTCGCCGGCCCATTCAGCCAATCGGACGACCGAACCGCTTGGCGCAAGACCACGGAAAACCTGGCGCACAGAGCCTATCGCGCCAGCCGGAAACGAGAATGCAACGGATGAGAAGCGAGCCCTGGTCAGGAGCCGGACCGGGCGGCGCACCGCCCGGCGCGGGCCTCGCGCGGCAAGTGACTGGCTTGAAAGTCACCTTCCGATAGGCATTAAGTCATGATCGCCGATGCTTCGCCATCCTTCGTCTCCCGGACACTCGCGGAGTCCCGGACACCCGCGGAGTCCCGGGCGCGCGGACGGAGTGGCGCTGCAGCCGCATTTCCGGCGGTTGGTCGGGGTGTCGCCCCAGGCCTACCGCGCCGCGTTCGCGTCCAGGTGACCGGCCGCCCGGGCTGCCGCCACCAGCGAGCGCGGCGTCTTTCCCCCATATCGGCCGGCCGGGTCCCAGCGGGTGATGACGTCGAGGGTGGGCGCGGCGGCGGTGCCGCGCGGCTCGGCGACCAGCCCGGCGGACTCGGCAGCCTCGGCCACGTCGTCGACGGTCTTGACCGGGCGGCCAGCCGCGTCGGCGAGCAGTAGCGCTCTGGCCAGCAGGCCCTTCGTCTGCTTCGCCTGGTAGCTGAGCGGGCGGCGCACCCAGTGCCCGTCGAGGAGCTTCTCGGTCAGCGCGCGTACAGGCAGGGCGCTTGACCGGATCGGTCCGGAAAGCGTGGGTACGGTCGCATAGGCCGACGAGCGCAGGTCCACGATGAGGTGCTCGCCGACGGCGGCCTCGGCCGGCGGGGTGGCGGTCAGGCTCTCGGGTGCCGCGGCGGGGGCTCCGGCGGCGGGCGTCGGGGCGCAGACGAGCAGGTCGGGCAGGAACCGGGCGAGCCGGGTGCGCCAGAAGGTCGCGAGCACGGTCGGCGTGGCGCGGCCGCCGAGGCCGGGGACCGCCGCCGCCATGCCCACCCGGTGGTCGGGTACCGGTTCGGCGGCGTTTACCAGGCCGAACGCGCCGTTGGAGACGAAAAGGGCACGGTCGGCCACGGCCCGGGCGGCGGGCGGCATCGTCGCCGCGGCCAAGGCCTCGTAGAGCACGCCCGCGAACCGGTCGAGAGCGGGCATCGTCGGGGCGTCCAGGATCGCGGCGTTGGTGGCCAGGTCCGTCTCGGCGCGCGAGGCTGGCAGCCGAAGCGCGACGATCGCCGTGGCAGGATCGCGGTGACAGAACGCGGCGACGGCCTGGGCCACCTCGATACGGGCGGCCGCGATCGGGCCGTCGCCAAAACCGGTCACCCGCAGCGCCGGCCCGTCACCCCCCGGTGTCTTCGCCTCGCTCGGCGGCAGCAGGATCCGCACCTACCTCACCTCGTCTCCCGCGGCCCCACGGCTCGATGGCGCCCCGACGTCGGGTTACGGCGTCAGAGCAGCAGCGAGCAGCCTAGCGACGGCCATGTCAGGGCCTGCCGGACACGTCCCGCCGGGCGCCGGGGAAGGTCGCCTACGGTGGCACTTTCACAACCGCGGAGGCCCTGACTCCGGGATTCAGTCGACCGCGGCGTGGTTCAGCGGGCTGCCCGACAGCCGGGTCTCGAGGGCAGGCGAGCCCTCCCACACGAACCCGTCCGGGTCGGTGAAGGCGCCGGCGTCGCCGCCGATCACGAGCCGGTGCGAGCCGGTCCCGTCGGGCGAGACGCCGGCGTCCTTGGCGAGGGCCTTGTGCCGGTAGAGCCCCAGCTTGACGGGACTGGACGGGGTGTCGAACTGGACGTACATGGGGCCGAAGCTCTTCGCCACCGCGAGGCCGTGCTCGACGTAGAACCGCTTGCTCGCGCCCACGTCGGACACCCCGAGCAGTAGCACCAGCTCGTCGACCTCCCGGCTGGCCGGGCCGGAGTCCTTCTTCGCCGATGTCGCGATCTTCCAGATCGTCCCGTCCGGCGCCCGCAGGACGCCGCCGTAACCCCAGAAGGACTTGGCGGCAGGCTTCAGCGCGGTCGCGCCGGCGGCTAGCGCCGCCTCGAAGAGGCTGTCGGCGTTGGCGGGCTGGGACACGGTGAGCGAGAGGGTGAAGCCGCGGAAGCCGTCGGTCCGCGCGTCCGAGCCGCGGACGCGCAGCTCGTCGCCCAGACCGAAGGTGGTGTCGTAGAAGGCGGTCGCGGCGGCGGGGTCGGCCACCTCAAGGGTGACGGAGTCGATGAAAGGCATGCCGGTCACGCTAGGGCCGGTCCAGCGCCCGACGCTTCTCCATTCCTGCCCCATCCAACCGTCGACACCCTCATCCCACACGGTCACTTAGCGTGACATTGGTCGGCCGAACGCGGGGCGGCACATCCGCGTCACCCGGGTGAGCTCACCCCCATGAGGCGGCCACGACGCGGGTGGTCCGGTGTTTCTCCCGAGTCTTCTTTGCCGACGGTGGCCCGGCGCCTTCATTGGACGACTGTCGGTCTTGTTTTCGCGTCGAGGCGCTGCGCCGAAACAAACCCGAATGCTGCGGCTTCAAATACCTCGACGGCCGCGAATAACGTTTCCAACATCGGGTAACCCAATCGGCGGACAGGAGTCGTATCTGTCAGGAGAGGTTGCTTCATCATGAGAATGCGAAAGACTGTGAGTCTTCTTGCCTCGACCGGCGCCGCCGGCGCGCTCATCCTGGGCTCGACGCTTCCCGCCAGCGCGGATCCCAACAGTCCGAACGTCTCGGTCGGTGGTGCCGCTCGATGTCCGGCCAGCATCGCGACGGGCGTGGCTGTCACCACGTCGGCCGGCGAGTCGGACACGTCCGGGGTCAGCGCGGGCGGCTTCTACAGCCTGAGCCTTCAGCAGGTTCCGGCGGTCGGCACGGTTGCCACGTTCAGCGTCGAGTGCAGCAACGGCTCGGACAACTTCAGCCGCACCCGCGTCATCACCAGGCCGATCAGCGGCAAGCTGCTCACGGTCAACCTGTTCTCGTAGCAGGTCGTAGCCGTCGAACGCCCGCTGAGAACGAATACTCCTGGCCTATGTAGCAGCGCCGTGGCGGCCCCCACCGAACTCTTCGGTGGCGGCCGCCACGCCTGTCGCGGTCGGGTCGGCCCTGAGATTCCCCCACCTTGCCCGTGACGCCGCTGTGACGGCGAGTAGCGCTGCGGGAGGATCTATGGGGCAGCTGACGAGCGACGGCCGGTACGTGATCGACACCGAGGACCGGCGCCGGTTCACCGAGGACGGCTACGTCCACCTCCCCGGGATCCTCACCGCCGCCGAGGTCGACGAGCTGGAGATCGTCTATGACCGCTTCCTGCGCCGCGAGATCGACGTGCCCGGCAGGGACTACTGCGACATGGCCGGCGACTATGGCCGCGACCCGTCCGACTTCTCGATCGTCAACGTGATGTTGCCCCGCCGCTGCTTCCCGGCCTGGCGGGACATTGTGCAGAATTCGCATTCTGCTCGATTTCGGTCCAAACGGACGTGGCGTGCGCCAGTACGTGCAACCTCGACGGTAACTGGTCAGGTCCGTCATGTTCCCGCGTGATTTGTTAATGAGTTGGCATCTCCTGGCGTGTAATTGCTTGGCGTGTCTCGGTGCGTGTCCAATAATGAGGGTATGACGCGGCCGACGTATGACGAGCTTGCCGCGCTTGTCGTTGCCCAGGCCGCGATTATCAAAGAACAGGCCGCTGAGATCGAGCGGTTGAAAGCGCGGGTCGCGGAGTTGGAGGCGCGGCTGGCGGCGAATTCACGGAACTCGTCGAAGCCGCCGTCATCGGACGGGCTGGCGAAGCCAGCGCCGAAGTCGTTGCGAGGAAGATCGGGCCGTAAACCCGGTGGGCAGGGCGGTCATCCCGGGCGGACGTTGTGCCAGGTGGCCGATCCGGATGAGATCGTGCGCCATGAGCCGGCGCGGTGCTGCGGCTGCGGCCGAGGACTCGGCCGCGCCCCGGTCGCCGGGATGACACGGCGCCAGGTCTTCGACATCCCCGCGATCCGAGTCGGTGTCGTCGAGCATCAGCTGGTCGCGAAGCGGTGCGGGTGCGGCATGGTGACCACCGCGGACAGTCCCGACGGAGTGCGAGCACCGGTTCAGTACGGTCCGATGATCACTGCGGTCATCGTCTATCTGTATGCCGGCCAGTTCCTGTCGAAACAGCGGACAGCGCAGGCCCTCGGCGAGCTGTTCGGCACCCCGATCAGTGACGCGACCGTCGCCGCGGCAACCACCAAGGCCGCGAAATCCCTCAAGGGTTTCAGCGGCCAGGTCCGCGCACTGATCGGCCGTGCCAGCGTGGTCCACTTCGACGAGACCGGCTTCCGAGTGAACGGCACCACCCACTGGGTGCACTCCGCGTCGACCGACCGCTACTCGCTACTGACCGCGCACCGCCGCCGCGGCCGGGAGGCGATACTCACCGCCGGTGTGCTTCCCGGTTTCACCGGAGTCGCGGTCCATGACGCCTGGGCACCCTACGACACGTTCACCGACGCGACCCACGCGCTGTGCAACGCGCATGTTCTCCGGGAACTCCAAGCCGTGATCGACGCAGCCGGCGACGACACCAAATGGTGTTGGGCACGTCAGGTGACCGACGGCCTCCTCGCGCTTAAAAAGCACATCGACCATGCCCGCACCACAGGCATCACCCTGGACACGGACGTCCTCGACCAGCACACCCGTCGCATCCGCGACGCAGCGAAGATCGCCGCCGACGACCAGACCGTCACCGGCGCGCTCGGCAACAAACACCGCGCGCTCGCCCGCCGTCTCCGCGACCGGATCGACGACTACCTCCGCTTCACCACCAACCCGGCCGTGCCCTTCGATAACAACGCCGCCGAACGCGAGATCCGCATGGTGAAAACCCGGCAGAAAATCTCCGGCTGCATGAGAACACTCACCGGCGCCCAGAACTTCTGCCTCATCCGATCCTACACAGCAACCACCCGCAAACACGGCATCGGCCTACTCGACGCCCTCACCCAACTCGCCAACGGAAACCCCTGGACACCCCAACCCACCTGACCAGTTACCCTCGACGAAGCGCGTCTGTTCTTGACGCCAAGTACTTGCTCGCGTGATCTCTGTCGGATCGTGATGGTGTGGTGGCGCGCTGCCGCGACGCGCGCGGGTTGCGGTGCCGGGCCGTCTTCCGCCGCGGGTTGCTCCCGCTTGGATGTCCAGATCGGGCCATCGGCTCGGACTACACAGGGAGCGCCCGTGGGGGCGCCGATGAAGGGAGCGACCAGATGAAATATATGATCATGATGTTTGGTTGTGCGAGCGAGGTCGTCCAGTCGCGCTCCAAGGAGTGGATCGCCGGCATGCAGAAGATGCTGATGGACCTCGACGCGGAGTTGCGCGAGTCCGGCGAATGGGTCGCCGGGGACGCGCTCACCGACGCCAGTCAGGCGCGGACGGTGCGGTTCGCCGATGGCGCGCCGGTGCCGACCGACGGCCCGTTCGCGGAGATCAAGGAGTCGCTGGCCGGCTACTGGATCGTCGAGGCCAGCGAGCCGGCGCACAGCTCGACGCGCGCGGCGCCGGCCCTGGCGGCGACCCGGACGTCATCGACCGACTAGACACTGATCTCGACGCGCATGATGTCCTGTCCTTCGGATCTTTGTGCGAAAGTCTGCACCCAGCCACGGTCCACCTTGCCGCCCGCACCCGCGCCGGGACGCGACCCACACTCAAGTCCGGGGAGGCGGACTAGTACCGCTGCGCGTACCAGGTCGGTGGCTCGCCGAACATGCTCTTGAAGTCGCGGATGAAGTGGCCCTGGTCGGCGTGGCCGAGGTCCGCCGCCAGCGCGGCCCAGTCGATCGCCTCGCCGGCGGCCATGCGTGCGGTCACCTCGTGCAGGCGGTAGCGGCGGATCACCCACTTGGGCCCGATGCCGACGTACTCCGCGAACAGCCGTTGCAGCCCCCGCATGCTCAGCCCCAGCTCGCCGGCGAGGCGTTCGACCCTGGTCACGGCCTTGTCCTTGGCGATCAGCTCGACCGCGGCCACCGCCTGGCGCATCCGGGGGTCGTCGTCTGGCAGGTGTTTCAGCAGGAACGCTTCCACGGTCGGCACGTCGAGCGTCGTGGGCAGGTCCGGGCCGAACACCTCGGTCGCCGGGATGACGCGGTCGGTGATCGTCGAGACGGAGGCACCGAGGAACGGGCGGAAGCAGCCCGGCCGGAACGCGACGCCGAAGACGTGGTCGCGGCCCTCGAGGACCGTGATCTGGTAGCCGCTGCACACGCCGTTGATGTCCGCGCGGCCGCCGCCGAACGACAGGTGCACGTTCGGGTACGGCACGATCTTCTGCCGGTAGGGCTCGGCGTAGTCCCAGCGAGCCTCCCAGTACCGCTCCACCCATGGCGCGAGCGCCGGCGACGGGCCGTGGAACGCGTGGCGCTGATACCTGGTCCACGCACTCCGCAGCTCACGAACGTCCCGCCCCACGCGGCAGAGTGTATGTCGCCTTTGTTCAATACCCCTCCGGCCCGAGCCGCCTAGCGTCGCAGCCATGTCACACATTTCCAACGCGGTCGAGGCCATGGCCGCGGTCGCCCGCACCATTACCGACGACCAGCTCGCCAACAAGACTCCGTGCACGGAGTACGACGTGCGGGCACTGGTCAACCATCTCCTGTTCTGGGGCCCGTCGCTCGCCGGCGCCGGCCGCAAGGAGTCCGTTCCGCAGCCGGCGGCCGCCGAGTCCGATGTGGACCTGGCGGCCGGCGACTGGCGCGGCCGCCTGCTCGCCCTGCTGGACGACATCACGTCGTCGTGGGCGCCGCCGAGCGCCTGGGAGGGCGAGACGAGCATGGGCACGCCGCACATGCTGCCCGCACCCGTCATGGGCGACATGATCGTCGGCGAGCTGGCCTTGCACGGCTGGGACTTGGCGGTCGCGAGCGGGCAGCGGCTGGAACTGCCCGCCGATCTGCTGGCGCATCTGCACGACACGGTGTTCGCCGGCGTGGAGCAGGGGCGGGAGATGGGCATGTACGGCCCGGCGGTCGCGGTGCCGGCCGACGCACCCACCTTGGACCGTATCCTCGGCCTGACCGGCCGCGATCCCGCCTGGGCGTAGTCTCCGACTAGTGATGTCAGCCACACCTGGCGCGAGCTGTCGAAGCGTGGAGCGGTAGCTTCGACGTCCCGGCCGACAGTCACCGAGCAAGGAGACAAGCCAAGAAGCGCATGATCATGCGCTACGCCTCCCAGGCCGACATCGACGCGATGGCTGGTAAGGAGACTGCGGCCCGCGACCTGCCGGCGACGTCCTCACCCGCATCCGCGCTCTCGTCCAGGCCCACCCCACCGACCTGTGGGACCAGGACGCCTCATAGACAGCAGGTGGCCCGGTCAGCGCCTGTTCCGCCAGCCCCCACGGCCGGACCCATCGCCCGCTCGGTTTACCGAGAGCACGGTCCGGCCGTGGGCCTTCTCATGGATGCGGGTGTCGTGTGGTCGCTCGTGGCCGGCGGCCTTCTACGGTCTGGCCGTGGCCACAGCGGCGTGGGATCGGTTCCCACTGATCACCTGCAATGAGCATGCTCGTCGCTGGTTACAGTTCACGGCGAACATCGGCCGGGCGCCGAACACCGTCGATGCCTACGGCCGCGCCGTAGAAGATCACCTTCGATTCTGCGACTCCCACGGGCTCGGCACCGCGAACGCCTTCATCGCCCTCACCGATGTCCACGACAGCGGCGGATGCACGGCTCCGGTGGCAACACCACCGACGGCTACCAACGCGCCTACATCCTCGCCTACCGGTCGGCGGCGAGTGCGGATCGAACGCGACCTCGGCTTCGCCCACAGCCACAACGACGCCCCGGCGGTGCTCGACGCCGTCGGCGTCGCGGGGGAGACGGTCCACGGGTAGCAAGGCTCAGAAAATGCGCGCGGACAACCTGAGGTAGGACCCCGACCCGGACCATGGCTACCCGCCCGACCACGGTTGACGCGGCGCTAGCCACCGTCGAGGGTGCCGGCGATCCTGTCCAGCAGCTCCTCGAGGTCGGCCAGCGGCGCGCAGTCGGCCCGGGGACGACCGTCGGGCAGCGCGGCGAGGACGCGCATCTCGGTGACGAGGCGGGTCAGGCCGTCGGTCTCGGCGAACGCGGGGTCGCTGATGCTCGGGCGCAGCGCGGCCTCGTGGGCCCGCCAGATGACGGCCCGCCCGTCGAGGCGGATCGGCTCGCCGGCGGTGCGCCGCACGTCGTCGGCCTTGCGCGGCACCCAGGAGAACAGGTCCGACAGCCGGTTGTGCGAGAAGCCGGAGAACGGCTCGATTGAGACCCGGTCCGCCCGGCCGGCCGGGCCCGCGTGGCTGGCTCTGGGGGAGACCGGCTCTGGGAAGAGGTCGATCGCGTCGCGGTGCAGCTCGCCGCCCTTGCTCTTCTGGTAGGGCTCCAGGTAGACGACCCGGGCCAGCCCCGAGGCGATGATGTTGCGGGTGCACTCGTGGCAGGGCAACGTCGTGGAGTAGAGGGTGCCACCGCCGATCGCGATGCCGCGCCGGGCCGCCGAGGTTATCGCGACCATCTCGGCGTGCGTCGTGCGGCCGTACTCGATGACGTCGAACAGGTCGGCGTCGCGGATGTCCTCGTCGTTGATCGCCAGCTGGGTCAGCTCCGCGATCGTGCGCTTCTGCAGCTCCGGGGTGAACCAGCCAGGGCGCAGCCGGGCCAGCAGGTCGGCGAGGATCTGCGCCCGGATGCCGTCGGAGGCGTCCAGGCCGGCCATGAACTCGCGGCCGTCCGGCTGGCTCTCGGTGTGGTAATAGCCGCCGCCGGCCTTCGGCACCTCGTTCGCGCCGACCGCGACGATCTGCTCGTCGACCATGATGGCCGTGCCGACCCGGCGCGCGAGCACCGCCGTCGTCAGCGAGCCCCGGTAGGCCGCGGCCATCCCCAGCTCGTCCATGGTCAGCGTGTGGAACGGGTGGCTGTGGATGCACTCGACCAGGCGGCGCACGTGGCGGCGGGTCTGGGTCGGGTCGTCGCAGCGGACGAACAGGTCACAGCGCTCCAGTGCCGCCGACGAGGACAGCCGCATCCCGCGGCCCACCGGCGGGGCCGTCAGGCTGGTCGCGAGCCCGAAGTCCCGGTCGACGGCGTGGGTGGCGGCCCGCTCCGCGTCGGTGGCGTCGAGGCCGGAGCTGCGTTCGAACAGCTGCGCCAGCAGCCGGGCCCGCTCCGGGCGGGGCGCGTCCGCGGCGATGAAGAAGGCCCGCCGGCCGTAGACCTGGCGCAGCGTCTCCACCTCGGCCTTGTGGCTCAGACCATCCAGGACGAACGCGCGGGGCCGGGCGTGGTCCACCGCCGCGTCGCCGCGGATCCGGTGGATCTCCCGGACGCCGGCGAGCGCGACCCCGTCGGCCCGGCCCAGCTCGTCGCGCAGCCGGTCCCCGGCGTCCATCAGCAGCTCGCGGCGGGTCGGCTCGTCCGCCGGGGGTTCCAGGGCCGAGACGAGCGGGGCGAGCAGGGTGTCCAGGTCGATCCGGAACACCAGGTAGTTCGCCGCGGCGAGCGCGGCGTGCAGCTCCTGGACCACCGGCGCGATCTCGGTGCCGACGGTCCGCACGATCCCGAAGACCAGCTCGGGGGTGCGCAGGTGCTCCGCGAGGCCCAGCTGGCAGCCCGCCGTGTCCCGGGCCGTCGCCGTCCGCTTCTCAGCCATGATCTTGTGGTCGTTCCTCCCTGGTCCGCGCCCTGCCAGCGTCCTCGCTCCCGGCGCGGCGCGCCGCCCCGCCCCGCCGCCCCGCCCGGCCTGCGCGGATCGGACCCGGCCGACCGGTTGAGGGCGACCTGTCCGGGCATCCTTGCCCAGGGCCGGCACCCTGGACCGGCGACGATCTCCACGACGCCGGCCGGCGCCGGGCCGCCGTCACCAGGCCCGGGAAGATCCACGGGTTAGGGCCGCTAGGAGTTCCTGATGGAGATTGAACAACTGCCCCTCGACGTGCGGTTCAGCTGCCGGCGCTGCGGCGCGCAGTGGCGGGAGAGCTTCGACCTGGTCCGGTGGTCGGACTATGAGGGCGACATCTTCGAGACCTATTTCCGCCACCATGTCCCGGTGCCGTCGCCGGCGCTCGGGCGCCGCTGCGCCGTGTGCGGAGGCCTGCGGGTCGACTGGACGGACGTGGCGTTCCTGCCACGCCGGGCGACCGTCACCGACTGGCCCCCCCGGTCGGCGGCCAGCGCCCGGCAGACCGGCACCGAGCCGAAGGCGCCGACGCTGCGCTGGCTCACCAGGGCGGCCCACCAGCGCCAGCCGATGACCCGTCGGTTCCCCTGACAGCCCGCGCCAAGCGCCCGCCCGGGCGGCGGAGATCACCCCGCCCCCGGGCGGCGCGTCCGGCTCAGCCGAGCAGGGCGGGCGCCAGCCGGCGCCACTCCTCGGTGGGGAAGGAGTTGTCGGCGTTGAGGACCTGCACGCAGACATGGTCGGCGCCGGCGGCCCGGTGCTCACCGACCCGCTGCGCGATCGCCGCCTCGTCGCCGACGGCGATCGTCGCGTCGACGATGCGGTCGCTGACCTCGGTGATGTCGTCGTCGGTGAAACCGAGCCGGCGCAGGCTGTTCGCGTAGTTCGGCAGCTGGAGGTACCCGGCGAGGAACTTCCGCCCGATCGTGAGCCCGGCCGCCCGGTCGTCGGTCAGCACGACGGTCTGCTCCGGGGCGAGCAGCGGCCCGGCGCCCAGCGCGGCGCGGGTGGACGCGGTGTGCTCCGGCGTGACCAGGTACGGGTGCGCGCCACCGGACCGCGTCCGCGCGACCTCCAGCATCTTCGGGCCGAGGGCGGCGAGCACCCGGTCGGCCACCGGGACCGGCGGCGACGCCGCGTCGAGGGCGTCCAGGAAGCCCGTCATCGCGCGCAGTGGCAGCCGGTACCGGCCCGCCTCCTGCTGGTCGATGAGCGGGGCGTGGCTCACCCCGATGCCTAGTAGCAGCCGGTCGCCGAACTTCTCGACCAGCGCCGCCCGGCCGGCGGCGACGTCGGCCGGCTCGTGCATCCACAGGTTCAGGATGCCGGTGGCGATCACCGCCCGCCGGGACGCGCCCAGCAGGTTCTCCAACGCGTCGAACACCGGGCCGCCCATGTCGGGTATCCACAGCGCCCGGTAGCCCAGGTCGTCGAGCTCGGCCGCGGCCGCCGCCGCGGCGGCCGGGTCGCCGAACCGCAGCTGGCTGCTCCAGATGCCGACGCCGTCCAGCTTCATCCGCCACGCCCCTCTGCCTCGTCCGCTGTGTCTGATCGCTGTGCCCGATGGTTGTGCCCGGTTCGCCTGAGCACCTGACCGTCACTGTGACCGTATCGAGCGGGTCGCCAGCGCGGCCCCTGGGACCGCATCGATGTCAACGAACGATGACTTGTGGTTTGCTGGGAGATCGAGGGAGGGGGTGGCCGGTGAGCGTCCAGGAGCAGGACCCGGGCCCGCGCGGCGACGGCGGGGTCCTCCACGGCCCACGGCCGGCGGCGGCGACCAGCTTCACGGCCGATGGGCTGCGGTTCGCCGGGGACCGCTGGGATCCGCCGGCCGGCGCGCCCCGCCACGGCGTCGTGCTGCTTCTGCACGGTGGCGGCCAGACCCGGCACTCGTGGCGGCGCACCGGCGAGCGGCTCGCCGAGCTCGGCTGGTCGGCCGTCGCCGTCGACGCCCGTGGCCACGGCGACACCGACTGGGACCCGGCCCAGGACTACAGCCACCACGCGATGGCCGACGACCTGGACGCGATCGTCACCCAGCTCGGCGAGCCGCCGGTGCTGGTAGGGGCGTCGATGGGTGGCATCACGGCGCTGCTGGCCCAGGCCCGCACGCCGTCGCTGGGCCGGGCCCTCGTGCTGGTCGACATCACCCCCCGGCTGGAGCCCGCCGGCATCAGGCACATCTTCGAGTTCATGTCGTCCGCGCCGGCGGGTTTCGCGAGCCTGGAGGACGCGGCGGCGGCGATCGCCGCCTACAACCCGAACCGGCAGAAGCCGGCCAGCCTCTCCGGGCTGCGGAAGAACCTGCGGCTACGGGACGGCCGCTGGTACTGGCACTGGGACCCGGCCTTCATGAAGATCCGTGACGAGGCTCGCCGCGAGCTCGGCGACACGGTCCTGCCCGGTGCGGATCGGCCCGGCCTGTTCGCCGGCGCGGCGGACATGACCGCCCAGGAGTTCGCCGCCGAGGCCGAGAAGACGCTGCAGACCGACCGGCTGCGCGCCGCGGCCCGCTCGATTCGCGTCCCCGCGCTGCTGGTGCGCGGCAAGCAGTCGGACATCGTCAGCGAAGAGGGCGTGGCCGAGCTGCTGGAGCTCATCCCGCACGCCGAGTACGTCGATGTCACCGGCGCCGGCCACATGGTCGCCGGCGACGACAACGACGTCTTCGCCGGCCGCCTCGGCGAGTTCCTCACCCGTCTGCCAGCCGTGAACAGCTGACCAGCGCTACGCCGGTCCGTCCAGTTCGAGGTCCGCGTGCCCGATGTCGAGCTCGACGCGGGCCGCGACGAACCGGGTGATGCCGAGCTGCAGCGGGGTGCCGTCGGCCAGCGCGGCGACGGCCTGCGTTACCTGACCCCGGTGCCGGTGCTGGTCAGTAACGGTGCCGTGGTCTTCATGGGCTTCGGCCTGTTCGGCATCGTCTCGCTGATCATCCGGCTGGTCGAGACGCCGCTGTCCGCCGGCTACGGCTTCGGCGGGGGAGTCGGCCGGCCGGTCTGATGATCATGCCGCTGTCGGTCGGGACGCTGGTCGCGGCCCGGGCCGCGCGGGTGGTCGAGCGCGGTTCGGCACGGCGTCCGTACTGCTGCTCGGTGGCCTGCTGGTCGCGACGGCCGGCTTCGGCCTGGCCGCCGAGCGCGACCACCTCGTCGAGATCTGCCTCGCGACGGCGCTGATGGGCACGGGCGTCGGGACGTCGTTCGCCGCCATGCCGACGCTTATCATCACCCACGTGCCGCTGACCGAGACCGGCAGCGCGACGAGCTTCAACCAGGCCCTGCTGGTGGTGGGAGGGTCGATGGGCAGTGCCCTGGTCGCCTCGCTGCTCGCCGGCTTCACGCCGGCCGGCGGCCTGCTGCCGCGCGACACGGGCTACATGGTGGCGTTCCTGCTGCTAGGCGCCGTGAGCCTCGTCGGCGGCCTGCTGGGCCTCGCGCGGCGCCGGGGCCGTGCCTCGACCAGTCCGGCACCGGCGGGCGCGCTGGCCGCGGTCCTGCCGGTCCAGGTCGCGTCGAACCCCGCGACCGGCCCGGCGGCGGCCGCGTGACCCCCGCCGGCCCGGCCGTGGACGCGGCGTCCCGGCGCCGGGACGCCGGGCGCAGCCGGGCCCGGCTGCTCGCCGCCGCCGCCGAGCTGTTCGCCGAACGTGGCTACACCGGCACGGCGCTGCGGGCCGTCGCCGAGCGGGCCGGCGTCGACGCCGCCCTGATCGCCCGGTACTACGGCGGCAAGGATGGCCTCTACCAGGCGGTCCTCGCCGCCGATCCTGTCGTCGGTGCCGCCAGGGAGGCTGCCGGCGGAGCTGCCCACCCGGGCGTCGCCGCGCCGGTCACGGCGGGTGAGGGCGACGCCGGCCCGGCCCGGCCCGGCCCGTCCGCCGACGGCCGGCAGGACGAGGGCGGTCAGGACGCGGACGTCGCGCTCGCCGAGCTGCTCGCCCGGATGGTCGAGCGGTGGGGCGACGGGCCGGCGAGCACGGTCGGCCAGAACGTCTTCCGCTGCGACCTGGACGAGGCCGCCCGGGCCGCGACCGCCGCCCGGCTGGCCCAGCAGGTGCTACCGGTGCTGCGGGCGGCCGGGGCTCGGGACGACGCCGCGCCCGACACCGAGCTGCGCGCCGAGCTCGCCGCGATGGTGCTGATCGGGGTCGGCGCCGCCAGGACCGCTGGCACGCTGCCGGCGCTGGCCGCCGCCGAGCCGGCGCGGCTCGCCGACCTCGTCAGAGAGCTGCTCGACGCCCTGCTCGGCTGACCGCCGGATGGACACGGCGATGGCCGAGGGCTTCCAGTTCGTCGCCATGGCCCGCGCGCTGCTGCGTGAGCCCGACCTGGTCAACCGGCTGCGGGGACGACAACCAGCCGCGGGCACGGACCGGCCGGGCGCGCGAAAGCGGCCGGCATGACGAAGCGGCCCGTGCTCCGGGCGTGGGGCACGGGCCGCTTCGGACGCGTGGTTCCAAGACCGCCGGGCTTCGACGCCGGCGGCCGGGACTCAGGCGGAGATCTCGCGGCGGTCGCGCCCGCCGATCGGCCACAGGTCGCGGCTGGCCGCCTCGTCGACGTCCTCCATGATCCCGGTGGCCAGGGCGATGACGGCACCGAGGACCACCACGGCGGCCCCGATGATCGAGACCGGCCAGGACGCCAGGCAGACGCCGAACGTCCCGACGACGGTGCCGATGGTGATGACCGCGACCATCACCCAGGACAGGGGCTTGGCGCGGTGCGCCTCGTGCGTGTCGCTCACCAGTGGACCCTCCGTGCGTGCCTGCGCCAGGTGGGCGGTCGTCCGCCCTGCGCCGATGCTATCGGGCCGGCGCCGCCCGCAGGCAGGCGCCGTGACCGCCGCCTCGCGCGCGGCCCGTCACTGGGGGAGCGGCGCGAGCCCGAGGCAGTCTCGCAGCGTGTTCTCCACCGCGGTCGAGCGGGCGTGGTCACCCATCGAGCCGGTCAGGAAGGCGTAGGCGTAGCGGCCGTCCCGGCTGGCCCAGCCGAGGCTGCCACCCAGCCCGCCCATGCCGAACCCGTCGTCGTCGACGCCGAAGCCGAGCCCCCAGGCGTTCGCCCCGCCCATCACCCGGTCGACACCCGAGCACTGGGCCGTCGACGCCTCGGCGAGCAGGCCCGGCCCGAGCAGCCGCCCGGACAGCAGCGCCGCGTACAGCCCGGCGACGGCGCGCGCCGTCCCGTGGCCGTTGACCGCCGGGATCTCGGCGGCCCGCAGCCGCGCGCTGTTCACGACAGCACCGTCCTGGACGCCCGGCGGGTTCCCGACCGCGCGCCGGTAGGTCTCGGGGCGGGTGGCCGCCGTCCGCGCGCGGAAGTCGGCGTCCAGGCCGGTGAGCTCGACACACCGCCGCTGCTGCGCCGGCCCGAGGCCGACGGCGAAGTCCAGGCCCAGCGGCCCGCACACCTGGGCGCGCAGGAACTCCCCGAGCCCCCGCCCGTCGACGCGGCGGACCAGCTCGCCGACGAGGTGGCCGTAGAACAGCGCGCTCTCGCCGTGCGCGGTGCCCGGCGTCCACAGCGGCGCGGTGGCGGCGAGCTCGGCGCAGATCAGCTCCCAGTCGAACAGCGCCGCGGTCGGCAGCCGCGTCTCCAACGCCACCAGGCCGGCCTGGTGGGCGAGCACATGGCGGACCGTCGCCGGCGCGGTGAAGCCGGGCCAGTAGTGGCTGACCCGCGCTTCGAGGTCGAGCTGGCCGCGTTCGACGAGCAGCAGCGCGCAGACGGCCGCGAACGGCTTCGTCACCGAGTACGGCATGACGATGCTGTCGCGGTCCCACCCGGTCGTGCCGGCGGCGTCGGCCCGGCCGCCCCACAGGTCGACGACCCAGGCCCCGTCGTGCCAGGCGGCGACGGCAGAGCCCGTGCCGGTCGCCTCGGCCAGCACCCGCTCGAACGCCGCCCGCACCGCCTCGAAGCCCCGTGCGACCGTGCCCCGCGCGACCGCGTGCAGCCCAGCGGCGCCGGGCCCGCCCGGGTCCTGCGCCGGGGTGCCCTGCGCGTCCGTGCCCTGCGCGTCCGTGCCCTGCGCGTCCGTGTCCTGCGCGTTCGGGCCCGCCGGGACCGTGCCGTCCGGGGACGCGGGCGCAGGAGACGTCATGAGGGCGATTCTGCGGCCGAAACGGCGCGCCGGACCCGTTTCCGCCGACCTGGCGCGTGCCGTGGCCGTCCCAGGCCCGGCCCGCTGGCCCGTTCAGGCGCGCTGGGCCGTCACTCCGTGGCGCAGCCCCGGCCACGCGGCCCGGTGGTCAGCCGGCGAGCAACCGGGCGAGGACGTCGCCGGCCGCGCGGATGTCCGCGTCGTCCACGTCCAGGTGGGTCAGGAGGCGGACCTCGCGGGGCCCGGAGGCGCCGACGAGAACCCCCTGCTCCCGAGCCCGGGCCAGGAAGGTGGTTGCGTCGTCGACCCGTAGGAAGATCATGTTGGTGTCGACGTGCTTCGGCTCGACGCAGCCGGGCGCGGCGTCGGCGAGCACCGCGGCCAGGGCCGCGGCCCGCCGGTGGTCGTCGGCCAGCCGGTCCAGGTGGTGGCGCAGCGCGTACAGACCCGCGGCGGCGAGCACCCCGGCCTGGCGCATCCCGCCGCCGAGCCGCTTGCGCCACACCCGGGCCCGGGCGACGGGCGCCGCGTCGCCGACGACGAGCGACCCGACCGGCGCGCCCAGCCCCTTCGACAGGCACACCGACAGCGTCCCGAACAGCTGGCCCAGCTGGCTCGGCTCGACGCCGAGGCCGACCGCGGCGTTCCAGAGCCGGGCGCCGTCGCAGTGCAGCACCACCTCGGCGGCGTCCGTGATGGCGCGCAGCCGCTCCAGCCGCTCCACGGGCAGGATGCGGCCCCCGCCGCGGGCCCAGGTGTCCTCCACGGCGACCACGCTCGTCGCCACCATCGAATGGCTCACCGGTGCCGGCCGCGGCCGGGTCGGCCAGGTGCGGGCGCCGGGCCGGATCTGCTCGGCGATCACCGCCGGGTCCAGGTCCAGGGCGAGGCCCGTGAGCGTCCGGGTCTGCACGCCGCCGAGCACGGCCAGCCCGCCCAGCTCATAGGTGACGACATGCGCCTCGGCGTCCGCGAGCACCTCGGTGCCGAACTCGGCGTTCGCGCGCAGCGCGCAGAAGTTGCCCATCGTCCCGCTCGGCACGAACAGCGCCGCCTCATGCCCGAGCAGACCGGCGCCGTACTCCTCCAGCGCCCGGACCGACGGGTCCTCGCCGTAGACGTCGTCACCGACCTCGGCGGCGGCCATCGCCCGGCGCATCCCGTCCGTCGGCTGGGTCACCGTGTCGCTGCGCAGGTCGATGGTCATGCCTTGGCACGATACGGAAACCGGCAGGCCGTCCGGTCAGCGGCGGCGCAGGGCGCTGAGGAAACCGCCCGGCCCGTCGGCGCCGTCGCCGGCGGGATCCGGCGTGACGAAGGCCGCGTCGCGCAGCGCCCGCTGCGCCGAGCGGCGGGTCAGGCCGGTCAGCCGGTCGAGGTAAAGGGTGCCGGCGAGATGGTCGGTCTCGTGCTGCAGGCAGCGCGCCAGCAGGCCCGTGCCGGCGTACTCGACCGGGTCGCCGGCCGCGTCGACGCCGCGGACCGCCGCGGCCGCCGCCCGGGCCGTCGCGTAGTGCAGGCCGGGGATCGACAGGCAGCCCTCCTGGTCCTGCTGCTCACCCGGGCCGAGCTCCAGCACCGGGTTCGCGACGACCCGCGGCAGGCGCCCGCGCGGCCGGTCCGCGGCCTGCGGGTCGGTCTCGTCCTCGTGCCGGTCGGGCCGGTTCGGCTGCCAGTCGGTGTCGAAGACGAACAGCCGCAGCCCGACGCCGACCTGCGGCGCGGCGAGCCCCACCCCGGGCGCCGCGTACATCGTCTCGATCATGTCGTCGACAAGGCGGCGCAGTTTGGCGTCGAAGATCGTCACCGGCTCGGCGGGCGTGCGCAGCACCGGGTCGCCGAGCACCCTGATCGGCAGGACCGTCACGCGGCCGGCCCGGGACGCGGTCCAACGGGCGCGCCTGGCTGCGCGCGGCGGGTAGCTGGCACGGGGGAGTTCGTCACGCGAGCGCAGTCCTCGGTGGTGTCAGCCGGCCGTGGCCGGGGTCGGGAACCGGACCACACGGTAGCCGGCGCCGGAGAGCAGCTCCGGGATCAGCCGCACCATCTGGGCGTCCTTCTCCTTCGTCTCCGCCGACAGCTCGTCGTACGGCCGGATGTCCGGATGCAACAGCCTGTCGTTGTCCCGGACCTCGCCGAAGGTCCAGCCGTGCGCGACCCGGTTGTGCATCCAGCGCTCATGCTCCCACCGGGACAGCCGGTCCACCTCGTCGGGCGTGAACGCGAACTCCTCGCCCCCGGAGTCCATCCGCGCGCTGGCGCAGCCGATCAGGCGCAGCTTGGTCTCGATGTCGCGGGCCTGGTCGTAGTTGTTCGACCGGTACTTCTCCGGCAGGTTCTCCCACGCGACCAGCGCCTCGTTGTCGTCGCGCACCTCGCCGGTCTCCAGCCGCTGCCGGCAGTAGTCCTGGTGGATCGCCTCCGCCCACGCCTCCAGCCGGTCGTCGGGCGCGTCGTCCGGGTCGCACGCCCGCTCCCGCTCGGGAAAGAAGTCGAGATCGTCGTAGAGGGCGGCCATCGGGCCTTGCCTTTCCGCGCTGCCCGGGCGGAGCGCCTCGCCCAGTGGGCTCATCCGGTCGACCCGGACCACCACCGACCGGCGCGTCGGTGGCCGGGATGTCGCGAGCGCCTTGCGCAGCGCCAGCTCGGCGTCCGCGTAGCAGACGAAGATCTGGGTGACGTAGGCGCCGGGAAGGCTGGGGTGGACGAGCTGGTCGAGCCCGAGGGCGTCCACATCGCTCTCCTCGTGGGCGAGGTCGAGCATGTTTTCAACGACGGCATATCGCCGGCAGAGCCGGTCGACGAGGACTGTCGCGTGCTCGTCGACGACGACGACCGGAAGCCGCGCCGCGCCGTGCCCGAGCGCCCGGTGCCTGCGGCGGGCCATCTCCACGATCAGCTCGCGCCCGAACGTGGACAGCCCGGCCACCACGACCGGCTCCGCGCCGACCGGGTCCCAGCGGGGCTGGACCTCGTCGAGCAGCAGCCGGGCCCCCAGCCGGGCCGGGTTGTAGAACTCGATGGTGACCGGGTCGCTCGGCGGGCGGCGCAGCAGCAGCATCCACATCGCGTCGAGCACGTCCGGGTCGGACTCCTCGACGAGGCAGCGCAGCGGGCTGGCCCCGGCGCGGCCCGCCGCCCTGGCGACGGTCTGGGCGGCGGTGACGACGGCGCCGTTGTGCCCGGTCGCCGGGCCGGTGACGTAGAGCCGCTGGGCCCGCCCGACGCCGGCCGAGCGCAGCAGCGCCTCGTTGGCCGGGTCGCCGACGAGCACCGTCACCCCGTCACCGCCGACCAGGTCGACCAGGTCCGCCCTCCCGTGCTCGGCGACGAGTACCACCCGAATCCGGGCCGCCCGCAGCTTCGCCACCAGCGCGAGCGCGCCCGGACCGGAGCCGCACACGACGACATGGCCGCTGGCGAGGCGGGCCCGCAGCCGGGCCGTCGGCAGCACCAGCACGTCCGCGAGCGCGTAGAGCGTCGCCGCCGGCGCCAGGAACCGGGCTACCTGCAGCGGGACGGAGAGGGCGGTGTCGGGCAGGGCGGGCGGCTGGAAGACGAACAGGCCGAGCGCGCCGTACAACAGGTCCAGGAAATGGTTCCCGAAAGAGCCGGGGACGTGCGCGGCCCGGTCCATTCGCCACTGGCCCAGGATGCCGAGCGCGACCGCCGCGGCGGCGGCCAGCGTGCACAGCAGCCGCCATGCCCGTGGCCCGACGACCAGACCGCGCACCGCCGTGCGCGCGGCATTCCCGCGCTGTCGGTGCCTGCTGCCGTCCACCGTGCTCCTTCGATGCTCCTTCGGGCCCTGCTCCTTCGATTGGCCGCGCGACCGAACATTATGCCCGCGGAGTCCGGTTCGGCCCAGTGCCGCGACATCCGATTGCCGACAGGAGCAGCCCGAACGGGTCGGATGCGGCGTCCTGCGAAATAGCGCGGCGAAGACCAGCGGAAAGGGTGCGGACGGCGCGGTAGTCGCGCGTGTCACGCCGGCAACGGTGGACTGCGCCGACGGCGCCGGGAGACGCTACCGGCGTGCTGACGAGGATCGATCACGTCGGGATTGCGGTGGCCTCCCTTGCGGACACCATCCCGATCTACGAGCAGGCCTTCAACCTGAAGTGCGTGCACCAGGAGACCAACGACCGCCAGGGCGTGCGCGAGGCGATGCTGCTCGTCCATGACGGGGACACCGGCGGCTCCTATGTCCAGCTGCTCGAGCCGATCCGCGACGACACCCCGGTGGGCAAGTTCCTGGCCAAGCGTGGCCCGGGCATCCACCACATCGCCTACGGCGTCCACGACATCGACGCGGCGCTGGCCTCGCTCACCGTCAGCGGCTTCGACCTGGTGAACAAGACGCCGGTGCACGGCACCTCGGACAGCCGGATCGCGTTCATCCACCCGAAAGGCCTCGGTGGCGTCCTGACCGAGCTCGTCGAGGCCGCCGGCCGCCACTGACCCCCCGCCGTCAAACCCACCCGGACCGCACACTCGGGACCCACCCGGACGGGTGGGGAGACGCGAAGCGCCAAACCCGCCGCCCACACAGCGGAACGCACCATCGTCCTGGCCCTGGACAGGCGCCCGCCCTCGTTCCTTTTCGCCAACCATCGCAAAAGGCTGGGAGGGGCGCGAAGCGCCGAACCCGGAAGCCGTCCAGCGGGCGCGCAAGCGCCCTTCTGGACGGCTTCCATTGACGGCCGCCGGCCCGGGCGAGGTTGCATCCCCCGGGCCGGCGGCTCCCCAGCGGTGTCTTCTAGATGCCCGTGGCAGCGCGCAGGGCGGCGGCGCGGTCGGACCGCTCCCAGGTGCAGTCGGGCAGCGGGCGGCCGAAGTGGCCGTACGCGGCGGTCTGCCGGTAGACCGGGCGCAGCAGGTCGAGGTCGCGGATGATCGCTGCCGGGCGGAGGTCGAAGACCTCGCCCACGGCACGCTGGATCACCTCGGGGGAGACCTGCTCGGTCCCGAACGTCTCGACGAAGAGGCCGACCGGCTCGGCCTTGCCGATCGCGTACGCGACCTGCAGCTCCACCCGGCGGGCGAGGCCGGCCGTCACCACGTTGCGGGCCACCCAGCGCAGCGCGTAGGCCGCCGACCGGTCGACCTTCGACGGGTCCTTGCCCGAGAACGCCCCGCCGCCGTGGCGCGCCGACCCGCCGTAGGTGTCAATAATGATCTTGCGGCCGGTGAGGCCCGCGTCGGCCGCGGGGCCGCCGAGCTCGAAGCGGCCGGTCGGGTTCACCAGCAGCCGGTAGCCGTCGACCTCCAGTCCGGCCCGGCCGCCGAGCTCCTCGGCGAGGCGCTTGAGCTCCGGCTCGACGACGTGGGCGCGGATGTCCGGGGCGAGCCGGCCGTCGAGGTCCAGTCCCGGCTCGTGGTGGGCCGAGACGACGACCGTGTCCAGCCGCGCCGGCCGGTCGCCGTCGTACTCGATCGTCACCTGGGTCTTGCCGTCCGGGCGCAGGTACGGCAGGGACTGGTCGTGCCGGACGGCGGCGAGCCGGATCGCCAGCCGGTGCGCGAGCGTGATGGGCAGCGGCATCAGGGCGGGTGTCTCGTCGCTGGCGTAGCCGAACATGATTCCCTGGTCGCCGGCGCCCTGGCGGGAGAGGTCGTCGGCCCGGCTATTGGTCCCGCGCGCGCCGCGCTGGGCTGACGGTCCCAGCCCGGTACGGGTCTCGTAGGCGTTGTCGACACCCTGGGCGATGTCCAGCGACTGCTGGCCGATGGACACCAGCACGTCGACCTTCGCCGCGTCGAAGCCGGTCGCCGCGTCATACCCGATGTCGGCGAGCGTGCGCCGCACCGTGCCGACGACGTCCACGTCGGCGTCGCTCGTCACCTCGCCGGCGACGTGCACCCTCCCGTTCGCGACGAGCGTCTCGACCGCCACCCGGGACCACCGGTCGGCGGCCAGATAGGCGTCCAGCAGGGCGTCGCTGACCTGGTCGGCCGCTTTGTCGGGATGGCCCTCGGTAACGGATTCGGACGTGAAAAGGCGCCTGGACATAAAACCTTCCTTCGGCCGGTGGGACAGCGCTGTCAGGTGCCCATCGTCACCCCGGCCACCCGCCTGGCCTGGGATTCGTCACGGCCCGGTCTCGGGTTCGTCAGCCCGGTCACCGGCGTTCCGCCCACCCGTGCCGAAGCGGCGAGATATACCTCGGTGAAGTGCTATCCCGGGTCGTCTCTCCGGAATGCCCGACCGCCGCCGGCAGGGCTCCGGCAAGAAAGCAATACGCCCTTTTGTCCGTTCTCGCGCTCCACTCGAGAGTGCATTGCGGCCGGCGACTTGGTTGATCCAAGCGTGCGACGCGGGCTCCCGGCGAGCCACCGAAACCAGGGCAGAAGGAGAACATGCCGGAGCCCGGCCGCCGCCGCCGGGGGCCTCCCGCCAGAGGAATCGCGCGACGGCCGTCAGACGGTGCTACGGCTGGCTCAGCCGCGTCGGCGCAGGCGGACCAGCGGGATCTTCCGGTCGCCCGCCTTCTTCTGGTATTCGGCGAAGGTCTGCGACTGCCCGACGAAGCCGGCCCATTCACGGTCGTAGTCGGGCCCGGTGAGCTCGCTGGCAGTGACCGGCACGGTCCCCTGATCGGCGGTCTCGATCGTGGTGTCCGGGTGGGCGACCAGGTTGTGGTACCAGGCCGGGTGCGAGGGCGCTCCGGCGAACGACGCGGCGACGACCCAGCCGTCCCCGGAACGGCGCCCGAGCACCGGGTTCACCCGTTCCACACCGCTCTTCGCCCCGACGCTGTGCAGCAGCACCAGGGCCCGGCCGAAACCACCGGTCGTCACCTCGCCGTGGTTCGCGCGGAACTCGGCAATGACGGTGTCGTTCCAGCTCATCGGAACGCTCCTCGCTCTCGGATGCCAGCACGGGTTCGGACGCCCAACGCCGCGGGCGGGAGAGCACCGCGCCGTCCGGTCGTCCTGGACCGTAACGCCGCGAGCCGCCCAAGCCGTCCCGCGCCACGGCGACGCCCGTCGACTACGCGAACGCCCAGCGGGTCGGCGAGCCGGTGAAGTTGGAGTCGGTGAGGGCGAAGGCGGTGCTGGGGCGCAGCCGGAAGGTCGCGTTGGCGGAGAAGAATGCGACTGGATAGTCGGTCCGGTACTTCGTGTTCACCGCGGCGGTGAACACGGCCGATCGTGGTGGCGCGCGAATCCGGTCGGTACGGCCCTCGACCATGACGGGTTCGGCCGCGTTGTCGGTGGTGAGCGTCGCGAAGGGGCGGATCGAGAGGTTGCGGGCCTTGCGGGACGCCTCGCCGGAGCTGAACCACAGGGCGTCGCCGAGCCAGACGCCCCAGACCGGCATGACATGCGGGCGCCCGTCCGGCCGGACCGTGGCCAGCCAGTAGTCGTGCGACGCGGCCAGTCGTTCGACGCGGCCAGTCGTTCGACCGCCCAGCTCCACGGCAGCAGACCGCCGCCCTCTTCGGCCGGCAGCGTCCCATAGCCCGGCATGTACGGCCTGCTCGCGATCGGTTCCTACTGCCTACCCATGATCGCCCCTCCCCGGCGGGATGTCGGCTCGAGGCCATCATGGCGCGCCGAGCCGCCTGGCGGTCGATATCCGGCGGATGGTTTGGCAGCCGCCCAGATCTTGCCCAGAGACCTGGGAGTACCCGGCTTCCAGCGGCCACGACGGCCAATCCGCGGCGCCCGGTGCGCTCGGGCCCGATTGCCCGCGCCGACGTCGCCGTGACGATCTCCATGCCCCCGGCGGACCTCGTCGGGCGCTGTGTAGCGTCGGCGCTGGGTGCCCCCGCGCCAGGTGTCCGGGCGTGCGCGGCCGTCGACGCCCCGGGGAGCCCGTGTCGGAACGCGCGCGCGGCCGAAGGCCGCCAGCGGAGGGAGCGGATGGGCACGTGACGCAAGCGGGGATCTTCGGGCTGGGCGCGCCGGAGCACAGCTACCTGGAACTGGACCTCGTCGACGGCGCGTCCGCCGTCGACCTCGTGAAGGCGGTCGCCGGTCTCGCCGGCCCGTTGTCGACCGGTGGCGGCGTCAACCTCGTCGCCGGTTTCCGGCCCGAGCTGTGGGCCGAGGCCGTGGCCGCTGGGCTGCCAGCCGGCGTCACCGGGTTCAACACGCCGATCGTCGGCGCCGACGGCTTCCAGATGCCCGCCACCCAGCATGACGCCTGGCTGTGGATCGCCGGCAGCGATCGGACCACGGTCTACACGAACTCCCGCGACGTGCTCGCCGCGGTCGTCGACGTGGCCACGGTCGCCACCGAGACCGGTGGCTGGGTCTACGCGCACAACCGGGACCTGACCGGCTTCGTCGACGGCACCGAGAACCCGTCGCTGCTGGACGCGCCGGGCGTCGTGATCGTCGCAGACGGGCCCGGTGCCGGCGGCAGCGTTCTCCTCTACCAGAAGTGGACGCACGCCACCGGCAGCTGGGAGGCGCTGCCCGTCGCCGAGCAGGAGAAGGTGATCGGCCGGACCAAGGCCGACAGCGTCGAGCTGGCCGAGGACGTCATGCCGGCGACGTCGCACGTCTCCCGCAACGTGGTCGAGGAGGACGGCGAGGAGCTGAAGATCTTCCGCCGCAACGTCGCGTACGGCACCGCGACCGACCACGGCACGATGTTCGTCGGCTTCGCCGCCCAGCAGCGCATCCTCGACCTGATGCTTCGGCGCATGGCCGGCGCCACCGAGGATGGCCTCCGGGACGCGCTGACCCTCTACACGACCCCGGTCAGCGGCGCCTACTACTTCATCCCCCCGGTCACCGCTCTGGCCGGCTTCGCGCCCGAGGACGACGACTAGGGCACAAGCCGCGCGACTGGGGGACGGCGGCGTCCTAGGCTGACCTGCCATGGAGCCCTGGGAACTGATCGCTCGCGAGCAGGTGCGGGACACTGTCGCCGCCTACAACCACAGCGGCGACCGGTTCCTGCTCGACGAGCTGGCCGCCTGCTTCACTGCCGACGGCGTGCTGGAGTCCAAGGGCTGGGCCGCGCACGGCCGGGCGGAGATCGTGCGGACCCTGTCGGGCGTCCGCGCGACCGAGCCGGCCGCCGCTGACGATGCCGCCGACGGCGACGCGGCCGCCGGCGCGCGCCGGCCGCCGTTCGTCCGGCACTTCGTGACGAACCTGCGGTTCGACGAGGTCACCCCGGAGCGCATTCGAGCGTCGGCCTACTTCGCGGTCCTGACCGCGGCGGGCCTCGACCACTGGGGCCGCTACCGCGACGTGCTGGTTCCCGCCGAGGGACGTTGGCTGTTCGCGCACCGCGTCGTGCGGACCGACGCGATGGTTCCCGACTCACTGTTCCAGCGGCGGGACTGACCCCAGGGCCCGGCTCAGGTGTGGACGCCGTCGACGAAGACGTCGACCTTCTCGTCGTAGAAGCAGACCAGGCCGGCCACCTTGATGCTCTCGGGCAGCGGGGTGCGGTAGATCCAGACGACGTCGTCGTGGACCGCGCCGTCGACCTCGACCGAGAAATACCCGGCGGTGCCCTTGTAGGGGCAGTGGGTGGCCGAGTCGGAGGGGCGCAACAGCTCGGTCTTCACGTCGGTCAGCGGCAGGTAGTACCGGGGCCGCAGGCCGGTCTCGAACAGGACCACCGGGCGGACCGAATCGGCGACCGCCACCCCGCCGATCTCGACGGTCACGTGCCGCGAGCTGGCCATGATGTCGACCCGGTGATACGGGTTGCGCGCGTGGCCGTAGACGATCTCGTCCTCCTCCAGCCAGGTGTCCATCGCGTCCCAGTCGAGGCGGACCAAGCCCTGGAACTCGGGGACCGGGGAGTCGGGGTAGGTGCCGGCCGCGTCCTGCGCCCGGTGGCCGCCGATCACCACGTCGTGGCGGGCTGCGTCGCCCCGGCTCGGTGACCGCACGGTCTTCCCGTTCGGCTCCAGGGTGGCCCGGACGTCCTCGGCGGGCACGTAGTACACGGGGTAGTGCGGGCCCTCCCAGACCAGGACCGGCCGGATCGTGTCGACGACGACGTGGCCGCCGAGCAGCGCCCGGACCCGCTTGTGCGCCTGCTCGGCGTGCACCCGGCCGCGGGCGTTCGCCGCCGACGGCTTGGCCGTGCCGGCCTCCGGCAGCGACCCCGCGCCGGTCGGGCCGGCGGCCGGCGCAGTACGGGTGGTCGAGTCGCTCGTGGTAGCTGAGCCGGTCGTGGTCGTCATGAGTGCCTCATCTCTGCCCTCGTCCGCTCCCTTGCGCAACCGCCGGCCCGCCCGCGTCGTTCCCGCACGACCCTGGCCGGCCCGGTTCAGCCCTTGAGCTCGGGGAACTGGTCGTCACGCCACTCGGCCGCGTCCGGCCCGCCCGCGTCGGAGCGCGCGGTCTCCTGCTCGCGCAGGTCGACCCGGCGGATCTTGCCGGAGATCGTCTTGGGCAGCTCGGCGAACTCCAGGCGGCGGACCCGCTGGAACGGGGTCAGGTGCTCGCGGGCGTACCGCAGGATCGACAGCGCGGTCTCCCGGTCCGGCGGGTGCCCTGCGCTCAGGGTGACGTACGCCTTCGGCACCGCGAGCCGCAGCGGGTCCGGAGCCGGCACGACAGCCGCCTCGGCGACCGCCGGATGCTCGATGAGCACGCTTTCCAGCTCGAACGGGCTGATCTTGTAGTCGGACGCCTTGAACACGTCGTCGGTGCGGCCGATGAAGGTGATGTAGCCGTCCTCGTCGCGGCTGGCGACGTCGCCGGTGTGGAAGAAGCCGCCGGCGTTCGCCTCGGCGTCGCGGGCCGGGTCGTCGGCGTAGCCGGTCATCAGCGGCAGCGGCCGGCCAGCGGGCCGCAGGTCGAGGCAGATCTCGCCCTCGGCCCCGTTCACGGCCCCGGTGAGCGGATCGACGAGCACGACCGGGTAGCCCGGCGACGGACGGCCCATCGAGCCCGGCTTCACCGCCGAACCGGGAGTGTTGCCGACGGCCAGCGTCATCTCGGTCTGGCCGAAGCCGTCGCGGATTGTCAGCCCCCAGGCGGCGCGGACCTGCTCGATGACCTCGGGGTTCAGCGGTTCGCCCGCACCGAGCAGCTCCCGCAGCGCGGCCGGCCGCCCGGCGGACAGGTCGGCCTGGATCAGCATCCGCCATACGGTCGGCGGGGCGCAGAACGACGAGACGGCCTCGGTGCGCAGCTGGCCGAGCAGCGCCGCCGCGTCGAACCGCGCGTGTAGTTGTAGACGAAGATCGTCGCCTCGGCGCTCCACGGCGCGAAGAAGGAGCTCCAGGCGTGCTTGGCCCAGCCCGGTGAGCTGATGTTGAGGTGCACGTCCCCGGGCCGCAGCCCGATCCAGTACATCGTCGTGAGGTGGCCGACCGGGTAGGAGACCTGGGTGTGCTCGACGAGCTTGGGCCGGCTGGTCGTGCCCGAGGTGAAGTAGAGCAACAAGGTGTCGCCCGGCGCGGTCCCGGGATGGCCGACGTTCGGCGCCGCGATCGCGTAGGCGTCCTCGTAGCGCAGCCATCCAGGTTCCGGCACCGCGTCACCGCGCACCACGACCCGCGTCAGCTCGGCCGGGGCGATCCCGGCGGGCGCCAAGCTGCCTGGCGGGAGTGGCGCGCGGGTGGCGTCGCCGGGATCGGCACGCAGGCTGTCGAACTTGGCCCGGCTGGACGCGTCGACGATCACGTGACGGGCGCCGGTGCGGGCGAGGCGCTCGGCGAGGTCGGCCGGGCCGAGCGCGGTCGTCGTCGGCATGATGACCGCGCCCAGCTTCATGATCGCGAGCATCGATTCCCAGAGCTCGACCTGGTTGCCGAGCATGAGCATGACCCGGTCGCCCCGGCTGACCCCGGCCTGGGAGAGCCATCGGGCCACCTGGCTCGACCGGTGGCTCATCTCGGCGTAGGTCAGCGACGCGCGCCGGCCGTCCTCCTCGACGACGACGAGCGCCAGCGCGTCGGGCCGCTCCCGGGCCACCCCGTCGAACCAGTCGACCGCCCAGTTGAAGGTCGCGCCCAAATCCGGCCAGCGGAAGGCCTCGACCGCCCGCTGGTAGTCGTGACCGAGCGCGACCAGCTGGTCGCGGGCCTGCCGGTAGGCCCCGGTCGCCGGGTTCGCCGCCACCTGGCTCATGAACGTGCCTCCTCGACCCCGGGACCGGCCGGGCCCGAGCTGGTGGCTGGTCGTCCGGTCACGCGCGGCCGACGCTACCCGCCGAGGTCGCTACGCGGGTCGTTTCCGGCTGCCGCACCACCGGCGGGACTGCTCGCCCGCGGGCCCGCCTGGTGGTCGGTGCGGGGGGCGAGCCAGCCGGGCCAGGGGACCGGGGGATTGGGCAGCGGCTCGATGCCCCGGGAGGCGAGAAGCTCGGCGAACCCTGCCGGATCGGCCGGGAGCGCGCGTGGGTCCCCGGTCATCACCTCGTAGAGGGTCGCGCCCTCAGGCCCCGCGACCAGGGGGCCGAACGCGGCGCCGTGCTCGAGGGTGAGGTGTGTGCCAGCGGGGCACGGCCGGTCGCCGACGAGCACCTCACCGGCGAGGACGAAGACGAAGTGGTCGCTGCCGTGGCCATGCCGTTCGACGACCATGCCGGGGTCGTAGCGGGCGTAGATGGCCATCCGCTCCGGCGACCACTCCAGGAACTTCTCCCATACCGACACCCGCCGCCCGCCCGGATGGGCCTGCGCCTTCACCTCGTGCCACGGGACATCTCCCACCGAAACGATCTTCAGCTCCGCCATGCCGCCTTACCTCCTGTCCGCGACCCGCTGACAGAGAGAGGGCCGCCGGGTAGCTTGGTGAAAAGTAGCTTTCTGGAAAGCGATCGGCAATCCAGCTCTGATCAGGGCCTCCGCGCCCGGGACCGAGGGGCCGCCCGATGACCGTGACCGACGACAGCACCGCGCCCGGGACCGTCACTCCGGCGCCGGAGGACTTCCCGAAGATCATCTCGGTGGACGACCACATCCTGGAGCCGCGCGAGTTATGGCAGCGCGAGCTCCCGGCGTCGATGCGCGGCCGCGGCCCGAAGGTCGTCCGTGACCGGCTGACGCTGCACTTCTCCGGCGGCCACTACGGCTTCGAGCGCGGCGCCCCCGACGGCCGCTGGTGCGACCTGTGGCTCTACGACGACCTCGTCTACCCGACCGGCCTGCTGCACGCGTCCGCGGGCATCCCACCTGCGGAGGTGAAGAACCTGCCGGCCGTGTACGAGGACTTCCGCCCCGGCACCTACGACCGGGACGCGCGCCTGGCCGACATGGACACCAACCACGTCGAGGCGGCGGTCAACTTCCCGAACACGTTCCCCCGGTTCTGTGGCCAGGGCTTCTCCGAGCGGCCGGACAAGGAGGTCGCGCTCGCCTGCATCCAGATCTACAACGACTGGATGATCGACGAGTGGGCCGGCGGCGCGGGCCGGGGCCGGCTGGTCCCGCTCACCCTCATCCCGCTGTGGGACCCGGCGCTCGCCGCCGCCGAGGTGCGCCGCTGCGCGGCCAAGGGCTCGTACGCGGTGTCGTTCTCGGAGAACCCGAGCAGGCTCGGCTTCGCCTCGATCCACTCCGGCGCCTGGGATGTGCTCTTCGGGGCCTGCGAGGAGACCGGCACGGTCGTAACGATGCACATCGGCTCGTCCTCGACGCTGCCCTCGACGTCGCCGGACGCGCCGCTGGCCGTCAGCATGTCGCTGTCGTCGCAGAACGCCGAGGGCTCGCTGTGCGACTGGATCTTCTCCGGCACGCTCGACCGGTTCCCCGGCCTGACGATCGTCTACGCCGAGAGCCAGGTCGGCTGGATGCCGTACCTGCTGGAGCGGATGGACCTCGTCTGGAAGGGCGACGTCGGCGGCGGCGCCCGGCTGCCGAACCCGCCGAGCAGCTACGTCACGGGGCGCGTCTACGGCTGCCTGTTCGACGACCAGCACGGCCTGCTGTCCCGGGGCGAGGTCGGCCTCGACCAGATCGTCTTCGAGACCGACTACCCGCACACCGACGGCACCTGGCCGAACTCGCTGGCCGTCGCCCACCGGCTGTGCGCTGGCGCCGGCATGACCGCACCGGAGGTCTACAAGTTCGTCCGCGGCAATGCCATCCGCGCCTTCGGCCTGGAACGGTTCGGCATCAAGGAATGAATCCGTAGAGTCGCGAGAATGCCGAACGGGCGGGCCGTCGCCCGCGGTGCGCACACCCCGGGCCCGCCGCCGCGCCCCGGGGCCACCGTCAGCGAGCCTGGCTGGGTCGACGAGGTCGGCCTGACCGGGCACGCCGGCCTGCTCGCCCGCCTCGTCCGGCTCAACATGCTCGTCTCGGCTGCGCTCGACGGCCTGGTCGAACCGTATGGCGTGACCGTCGCGGACTACCTGGTGATCGGTGCGATCCGGCGCTCGCCGGGGGGCCGGGGCGCGCCGAGCCGGCTGTGCCGGGTACTCGGGCGCACCAGCGGCGGCATGACCCTGACGCTCGACCGGCTCGTCGCCGCCGGCCTGGTCCTGCGGGCCCCCGACCCGTCCGACCGGCGCCGGGTCACCGTCGAGCTGACACCGGCCGGCGACGCGCTCAGTCGTCGCGTCAACGACCGGCTGCACGCGTGGGAATCCGCGCTCGGCCTCCCGGAGCCGCTGCGCGCCGAGCTGAACGGCGCCCTCGACACCGTCCTGGAGGCGGTGGCGCCCGGCGCGGACCGGTAGTCGGCCCGCGCCGGGCGTCGGCGCCCCTGTCAGTTCACGGTCTCGGCGCTGAGGTAGGGGACGGTTCCGCCGACGACGTGCAGGCCGAGGCGGCGCAGGATCGGACGGCTGTCGTCGGAGGCGTCGACCTGCAGCAGCGGGTAGCCGAGCGCGACGGCCCGGGCGGCGCGGTGCGCGACGAGAGCCCGGTAGAGCCCGCGGCGGCGGTAGGCCGCCAGCGTGCTGCCGCCCCACAGGCCCGCGACCCGGGTGCCGGCCAGCGGCACCAGCCAGGCCGCGCTCACCATCGCGCCGCCGTCCTCGACGGCGAAGATCTCGACCGGCTCCCGCGCGCCGGCCAGCCGGTTCTCCAGGTCGTCCGCGAGCCACGACCAGTCGGCGGCCCAGACCATGCTGGCCAGCTCCGCGACGCGTTCCAGGTCGGCACGGGCCGAGACCTGGCGCAGGGTCAGCCCGGCGGGCAGGACCGGCACGCCCGCGAGGGCCGCGGACTCGCCGAGCACCAGCGCCTCATGAGCCTCGGCCACCGCGCCGCGGGCCGTCAGCATCGGGCGTGGGTCCGCGCGGTCGTGGTCGAACGTCTTCCACTCGAAGCCGAGGCCACGCGCGTCGTAGTAGGCGAAGGTCCGGTCGACCAGCGACTCCAGCGCGTCACCGTCGAGGCCCCCCGCGTCCTCGGTGAGCATGGCGAAGCCGCCGTTGATGGTCAGGCACCGGGTCAGCGGCCCGTCCCGCTCGCCGAGCCAACCGGCCGGCAGCCGGCTCGGGAAGGACCCCCGGACCTGCGCGTCGTACACGGCCAGCAGCTTCTCGGCACTCACGCGGACGAGCGTCGTACAGCCGGGCGTGCCGCCCGAAATGGTTTGCCTTCGCCGGAGCGGATCGCTGCGGCGGCCGGGTTTCCGCAAGGCGCGGCCCTGTTCGTGCAACGCCGGGCGGCGGCCGGCGGCGCGGCGCGATGATGACGTCGTGAGCATCGAAGAGAACGGCCCAGTGAAGCTCGCGGAGGCACTCGAGACATTCGAGGACCTGCGGAGCCCGCGGATCGTGACCCGGGTGAACGACTACGACGTGCGTATCGCGAAGGTTGTTGGCAAGCATGTCTGGCACGTCCACGACGACACCGACGAGTTCTTCCTGGTCATTGATGGAGAACTCCGGATCGCCCTGCGCGGGCCGGGTGCCGGTGCGACCGAGGCCGGCGAGGGGGAACGGGCCGTGGTTCTGCCGAAGGGCGCCGTCTTCGTTGTCCCCCGTGGCGTCGAACACCGCCCGTCGTCTCGCGACGGAGCCTCGGTCCTCCTCTTCGAGCCAACCGGGACCTCGACCGTCGGCGACCGCCACGAGTCGATTCCCGACCACGTCGATGTCACCACCGGCCACCCGCTGGCCTGACGCGATCGGGCCCCGGTGGGTCGGTCCGGAACGGCCGGACGGATATCCGACACGTTGAAGCCCGGTACGGCTCGGGCCCGGTCCGCGCCGGGCTGCTCCGGGACCTCCGCGCGGCCGAGGCGACGCCCGCACCGCCCGAGGTGCAGCCACCGGACTGACTGAGGGCGGCGGGTGCCCTTAGGCCGGCGGTGCGGCGCAGCCCGGCCGTGGCGGGTGCGGCCCGGGACCGGCCACGCCGAATCCACGGCCGCCGCCGCGCACACCGGTGGACAATGCACCGTGTGCGACGCATCGATTACTACCACGTGCCCGCGGCGCCCGCGCCGAACTCGCTGGTGGTCGGCGGCTGCGCGGTCGTGCCGGACCAGGACGGGCGGATCCTGCTGCAGCGGCGGGCCGACAACGGCGAATGGGCGCTGCCCGGCGGCGGGATGGACCTCGGCGAGACGTTCGCCGGCTGCGTCGTCCGGGAGGTCCGCGAGGAGACCGGGTTCGACGTCGTCGTCGACCGGATCGTCGGGATCTACTCCGACCCGGGGCACGTCTTCGCCTACGAGAATGGCGAGGTCCGCCAGCAGTTCTCGATCTGTTGTGCGTGCACCCTCGTCGGCGGCGGACTGGCGGTGAGCGACGAGTCGACCGCCGTCGCCTTCTTCACGCTCGACGAGATCGCGGACCTCGGTATGCACCCCTCGCACCGCATCCGGATCGGCGACTACCTGGCGGACGCGGCACCGTTTCTCCGTTAGGTCACCGGCGGACGGCGCGCGCGGGGCGGAGGACCCATCCCTGGCGATCAAGATGACGCTGGCCGCCAGGCGGGAGACCCCGCCCCGGCCAGGGTTCGACGGGCCCGACGGCGCCGCGCCGGCACCGCGTGACGATCCGGAATCACCAAGGTCTGGACAAATGGCCCGTTGGCGGCAAAGCTGGCCATTGCTCGCGAGTCCCTTGGGGTGACTGAGCGGAGGCAACCGTGTTTCTGACGCCCAGGACATCCTCGCCATCCGCGCGCCGGAGAGTTCGGCTGCGCCCGCCGCGGCGGGCCTAGCCTATAGGTGCCAACGAGGACCCTTCCGTCCTACGCCGCGCTTGACCCAGGGTGGCCTGCAAAGTCTTTCTGCGCAGGTCGTGGGTCTGGTCGGGTTTGAGGAGGGCTGGGTGGGGAACGACGTGCCCGTTTTGAGATGATCTCGGGTTTGGTGACGTTCCCGGTGCCGGCGCCGGAACAGACGACGGCGCGCGGGGCCCCTGAGCCCGCGGCGGACCAGCCGGTCTTCGTCGGCTGCGAGAGCGCGCTGGACTTCCTGCGCGAGGCGGCGAAGGCGTCGTGCTGGTCGTGCTGGTCGTGCTGGTGGACGGCGAGCCGGGCGTCGGCAAGACGAGCCTGCTGAGGCGGTTCCGCGCGACCGCCGACGTGCCGGTCGGCTGGGGGTCGAGTCCCGGCCACGAGACCGCACCCGCCCTGTGGCCCTGGGAACGGGTCCTGCGCGACCTCGCCGCCACGGCCCCGCAGGACACCCTGCCCGACGAGGTGGGCAGGGTGTCCTGCGGGGCGGGCTGGAGGCGATCCCGGCGTCCGACGCGCAGGGGGCGCGGCTGCGGTTCTTCGAGGCGGTCGGCGCGTTCCTGGCTGCCGCCGGCCCGTTGATCGTCGTGCTGGAGGACATCCACGCGGCGGACGACGCGACGCTGCGGCTACTGGTCCACGTGGCGTCCATCGCCCGGCCGGGCCTGCTGCTGGTGGCGACCTTGAGGCGGCACGAGGCGTCGGCGCTCATCGGCACGCTGTCGGCGCTGTCGCGGCCCGGCGCGCGCAGGCTCGGGCTCGACGGGCTCGCCACCGAGGAGGTCCGGGTGCTCGTCCGGGAGCTGTCCGGCCGCGACCCGGGCGGCGACAAGGCCGAGCAGCTGCGCTCGCGCACCGTCGGGAACCCGTTCTTCCTCACAGAGCTAGGGCGCTGTGACTCGCTGGATGGTCACACTGCCGTGCAGCGGGCGTTGGCGTCGCCGAATCCGGGCCTGGCGAGATCGATGTCGATCGCGCCGGTGATGAGAGAGCGGCCGATGATGCACTGCTGGTGCGTGACTGTGTCCAGGATGTAGAGCTGCTGCCCGCCGGCGTACATCGCGCCGCTGTCCCAGCGGTCGGTGCCCGTGCTGGTGACGACCGCGAACGAGGCGATCCGGTAGCCGGTGGACGAGTGCGCCTCACCGCCGAAGATCGTGATCCGGGCGCGGCCCGGCGCGACGGCCCGGCCGGCGTCCGTCAGCCGCCCGCCAAAGTGCGTGGTGCCCGGATCGGCGAGTGTGGCCAGGGTGATGCGGCCCACGGCCGGCGAGTACGCCCAGCCGTTGGCGTAGTGGTCGAACCGGCTGACGTCGAACCGGGGGTGGACGTACACGGAGTCGAGGTCCTGCTGTGGGTAGAACTCGACCGACAGGGCGGTGGCGCGTGCTCCCCAGTTGGTGGTCAGCATTCCGCCACGCACCAGATCGGGCTGTGTGTTGCCCATGAAGTAGCCGTGCGGGAACAACAGCCCGCCGCCGACGGGGAACCGGGTGTAGGTGGCGTAGCTGCTCGGGGTCTGGCAGGCGTTCACGAACGTGTCGCCGGTGCCGGTGGACGGATTGAATTTCTGACATGGCAGATACTGGTTCGAGCCCGACCCGAACACCAGGTCGACGCCGACGGCGCCGCTTATCGGCACCGGGTTTCCGTGCTGGTCGGTGTATCCCTCGAAGGGAATCGCCACACCATTCCCGCGGGTTGGATCGAGGGCGTACTGGGTCGTGTCGGCGGCCAGCGCCGTGCTGGGCAGCAGGACGAGAAGGGCGACCGAGGCCATCAGCAGTGGCACCGTTTTTCGCAGCACTGAGACCACCAGCGAAATCCTCCCTGTTCGCACGTTCGATGTCGTCGGCGAGTACATGCGAACGACTGGGGCGCATGGCCATACTTCCGCTGCTGGACACCGAATCGTCGGCCTGACGCCATCTACACCGATGGAGTGGTCACGTCCGCCTCGCCCGCCAGGTAGATCGATATCGAATTCAGCCGTCGCCACCTGCGCAGCATAGCCACCGAGGCGTAGGTGCTATCGCAGACACAGCTCGGCCGCCGGTGCTCACGATCAGGAGACGTGAGGCCCGGTGCCGGCTGATCAGATTCAGGACCGGCGCCAGATCGCGAAGTGCTGGAAATACGCGACGTTTGGTTTATCAGCCAACTGGCAACGGTGGCGCCGAGAATGCCGGGTACGTCCGGTGACGACGCCTCGGGTCGGCGGGCGTGGCCACTTTCGCTCAGAACACGACGCTGCCCGGTCTGTTCGCGCCACCCAGCCAGGCCGCCAACGGCAGCTCGACCCGGTACCGGACGAAGGTCTCGCCGACGGGCCGGCGGCCGTCCGGGCCCGGCTCGGCGACCGGGTTCACGCTCGGGTGCCGGTAGTTGGCCTCGACGGTCCGCTCGGTGCGGTGGACCGCGGTTCGACCGCCGGCACGTCGGCGCTGCCGAAGGTGTCGGTGTGCAGGACCAAGAAATGGCCGATGTCGCAGAAGGAACATCAAGGTGGGTGCTGGGTCCGTCAGAGGCTCGCCGTCGTCGTCGCTCCCAGTGTGCGGTCTGTCATGACTGATCCCGCGGGCCAATGACCACAACGGGGTCCCACCACAGGTTGCGTAGAGTCGCGATCAGTGGTACGCGTCCGGAAGGCGGTGGGTGGTGGCCCGCTCGTTCAACACGACGGGGCCGTGTGTGCTGAGCGATCACTACATGATCCCGGCCTCGGCGCGGCTACCCGAAGTCCCTGATCTCGTTGGGCACAGGAAGTATTTCGTCCTGCACGCTCCCCGCCAGACGGGCAGGACGACGGCGCTGCGTGCGCTGGCGGCCGAGTTGACCGCGAGTGGCCGCTATGCGGCGGTGGTGCTGTCGATGGAGGCCGGCCAGCCTTGGCCGGACGATATCGGCGCGGCCACTCGAGCGATCCTGACAGGCGCCGGTCGAACGGCACGAACCAACCTGCCGGTCGATCTGCGGCCACCGCCCTGGCCGGACAGCTGGGACGAAGGCCCGCTCTCGGACGCGTTCGCCGTCTGGGCGGAGACCTGCCCGCGCCCGCTCGTGCTCTTCCTCGATGAGATCGACTCTTTGGGCGGACGCACGTTGCTCAGCGTGCTTCGTCAACTGCGCGGCGGTTTCGCCGACCGCCCGACCGGCTTTCCGGCGTCTGTGGCGCTCTGCGGCCTGCGCGACGTCCGTGACTACAAAATCGCCTCCAGCGGCGACCCGACCACTCTGACGTCCCCGAGTCCGTTCAACATCGCGGTGGCGTCGCTGCGGCTGAGTGACTTCAACCTCGACGAGGTTCGCGAGCTCTACGGCCAGCACGCGACGGAGACCGGTCAGCGGCTCACTTCAGAGGCCGTGCAGCACGCCAATGCGTTGACGATGGGCCAGCCAGGGCTGGTCAACGCGGTGGACGCGTCGGGCACCTACCGCGGCTTCGGCGACGGCTGAGACCCGGCAGGCTGGCCGCGACTGTGGCGCCGAGCCCCATCCTGCCTCGCCCGCCGCGGCGTCTCCATGTCGCCGATTCAGCCCTCCGGCGGTCGTAGCTGAGCCTGTTTCGTGACCACCAGGGACACCGCCACCGATCACGCGACGGGCTAACCTCGGCGGTCGTGGCACCAGCGTGTGCATGGACTCGAGTCGATCAAGCGAGGAGTGTCGTGCGAGAGATCGCCGTGTTCAGCGGTAGTGCTCACCCCGAGCTGGCGGCGGAGGTGTGCGCTCACCTGGGGGTCCCTCTGAGTCCGGTCCGGGTGAACCGGTTCGCGAACGATTGTCTCGAGGTGCAACTGCAGGCGAACTGCCGTGAACGGGATGTCTTCCTGGTCCAGCCGTTGGTCACTCCCGTGCAGGAGCACCTCGTCGAGCTGTTGCTGATGTGTGACGCCGCTCGCGGGGCGTCCGCCAGCCGTATCACCGTGGTGATGCCGCACTACGCCTATGCCCGCTCCGACAAGAAGGACGCGCCGAGAATCTCTATCGGCGGGCGCCTGGTGGCGGACCTGCTGGTCACCTCTGGAGCGAGCCGTGTTCTGGCGCTGACGCTGCACTCGCCGCAGGTGCACGGGTTTTTCTCTGTTCCGGTGGACCATCTCCATGCGCTGAGGGAACTCGCGCAGCACTTCCGCCGCTACGACCTGACCAACATGACGGTCGTGTCCCCGGATCTGGGCAACGCAAAGGAGGCGGCAGCCTTCGCCCGGCTGTTGGGCGCGAAGGTGGCCGCCGGGGCCAAGCAGCGCTTCGCCGATGACCGGGTGAGCATCAGCTCGGTCATCGGCGACATCGCCGACCGGGATGTCATCGTGTTGGACGACGAAATCGCCAAGGGCAGCACGGTCCTTGAGCTCCTGGAGCGCCCAATGCCAGTGAAACTCTCTTGATCGCGTGGGTCAGGCTGCCATGGCTGGCTGAGTGTGGTCACGTTCGGTGACATCGGGAAGCGTGAGTGTTGGGGCCGCCGTGGTGAGGGTGTCGGTGATCGGTCCGCAGATCCGGGTCTCGTAGACGACCTTGCGGGTGGTGAGGCCGGGTCCGGCGTGGGGGAACTCCGAGACGCTCTTCGCCCGGCGTTCGCGGGTGCGGTTGCGGTCGGGGGTGTTGCGCCGCCGGCTGAGTGCGCTGTGGATGGCGGCGAGCCGGTGTGCGACGACCTCGTCGGGCAGGCCGGGGGTCGCCGCGCCGAGGTGGCGGGTGAGCGCGAGCACCGTGGCCTTGGTGGACAGTTCCCGGGCCAGGACCGGCTGCCCGGCGCGGGCGCCGCGCTGGGCGGGGGTGGCCTGCGCGGCGGCGCTGCGCTGCACCGCGCGCAGGAGAGCCGCCCCGAGCAGGAGAGCGGGGATCTCCTGGTCGACCTCGAACGGGTCGGTGGCGCGCAGCATCGGCCCGGCTCCGGGTCCGGAGTCGTTCAGGGTGGCCTTGGTCTCGCGGATCGGGGTCTCGGTCGCGCCCCATCGGGCCCGGTAGCCGGCGGTGAGAGCGAGCGCGGGCAGCGCGGCGGGGTCGGTGATGTTCGTGGCCACGGCGAACGTCTCACCGGTGTGGACGCCGTCGGCGAACACGTCCCACTCGACGTCGCGCCAGCCGTGCAGCACGTCGTCGGTGCCGAGGTCGACGAGCGCCGAGCCGTCGGGCAGCCACGTGTCGACGTCGACGGTGATCCCGGCGCGCAGCCGCACCGCGAGGTTCATCCCGGCGCCGGTCAGCCGCCTCAGCCGCTCGGCGCCGGGGAAGTTACGGTCCCCGACGTGCAGGAGCCCAGGGTGACAGATCGCCGGGGTGGCGGTCGCGACCTGCTCGAGCAGCGTCTGCTCACCGGCGTCCTTCGCGCCCGAGGACGGGCCGTGGGCGTAGCCGAGCGGGGTCTTCGTCCCAGCGTCGACGTCGATCAGAAGGCGGACGTGCGGGAACGGCGCCGGGTCGGTGCCCGCCCCGAAGCGCTCCCGGTTCGCCGCCGTGTCGGGCAGCCGCAGGAGGGTCCCGTCGAAGCCGGCGACCCGGAACGCTCCCGCGGCCAGCGCCTGTGGGTCGTGCGGGTCGAGGAGCTCCGCGCGCAGCACCACCAGGACCGCCTCGCACACCGCGGCGACCACCACCCCCGGCACGCCGCGCCGCGCCCGGGAGAACGCCGGCCCGCCGGGCGTGGCGGAGCAGCGGGTGAACGGGACGTCCGCGACCGGCGCGAACAACGCCGCCAGCACGTCGTCCCACCCGGTGCCCGCCATCCACGACCCCAGGACCAGCGCCCGCACGACGACCCCCCGGGTCAACGCCAACGCCGTCTCCTGCCCGCGCACGGCGTCATCAGGTGCGGCGTCGTCGCTGCCGGGCGGTGTCGTCGCCTGGAACTGGGTGAACGCCTCGGCGATCAGCCGGTCGAGCGCGCCGGGGCCGAGCCGCCGGTCGAGCTCGGCCTCCGCCGCTCCCAGCGACACGTGGTCCGCCGCCCGGCCCGACAGGGCCAGATCCCCGTTGTCGTAGGCCCTGAGCGTCCCGGCCAGCACCGGCCGGTAGACGATCACCTGGTCGCCGTGGCGGGCCGGGAGCGCGCCCTCAGCCAGCGTGAGCAGGCCGCGGCGGTCGCGGGCCGGCGCCCGGCCGCCGCCGCGGCGCCCGGCCGTGCGAACCGGCCCCGCGGCCAGGTCCTCGGCACGCACCGCCAGCAGCCCGGCACCGACCCGGCCGAAGGCCACCCCGGGCAGCGCGACCGACGGGACGACAGGATAGAAACAGGACACGGCGGACTCCGGGTCAGGGAACTGGCTTCGACACCCTTCACCTCACCCGGAGATCCGCTCAAACCCCGCAATCCGGGCACTCCCAGCACCCAAATCCTCCGCTCCGGCGACCTCCCACCCCACCCCCGACCGTCACCCAACGTCACCGTTAGCTCAGGCGCGGCCGGGTACCTCACACCTCGCGATCAAGCGCCTTACAACGGCATTGCCTGGAGCGCCTGCGCGAGTTGGGAGCGCGTTCGATCCGTGTTGCCTGCACGCACGGACTGTTTTCGGCGGGAGCCCTCAACCGGTTGTCAGACCAGCCTGATGTGCTGGAGATCGTGTGCACCAACACCGTGCCGATTCCGATGGAGCACCGCACCGACAAGCTGCGGGTCCTCTCGATTGCCCCGGCGTTGGCCGAAGCAGTCCGGCGCATCCACAACGGCGAATCAGTGAGCGCGCTGTTCGACGCGCCGTGATCGCGATAGACGGTCAGTTGTCCTCCGTGATGTGGCTGAAGTGGTGCGGCTGAAGTGGTGCCTCCCGCTGGTTTCTCGGGATGCAGACTCAACGCTGGGAACCTTGAGCCGGCGTTGGACGGGTGTCGCCGCGCCGCGGGCGCGTCGCCGCGCGGCCCGCGGCGGTGGCCAGCCGGCGAAGCCCATTCGCGTAGCGCCTTGCGGTAGGCGACGCCGAGGGCGTCGAACGCGCGGTGCGTCTCGGTGGCGGCGAACACCCTGGCCGGGCGCTGCGATTCGACGATCTTCTGGTCGGCGCCCGGATCCGGCCCTCGACGGCTCGCAGGCCGACGCCCTCGACGGGCCATCGCCGTGGACCGCCGGGTCGAACGCGCTCATCCAGTAGAGGCGCAGGGCGGTCGCCGAGGTCGGGGCGCTCACCGAGAACATCACCGAGCCGGGGCCGTTCGCGCCACCCAGGGCGGCATCAAACGGTCGTAGCGACGCCCCGATAGGATGATCGCGATGGTGTCGAGGGGCTGGATGGTGGATGGGCGTACGGGAGCGGTTGACGGTGGAGGACCGCGAGGTCATCTCGCGGGAGTTGAGTCAGGAGCGTTCGGCTCGGTATATCGCCGCTGTGCTCGGTCGTCATCATTCGGGGATCTCCCGGGAGATCGAGCGTAACGGCGGTGCCGCGGCGTATCGGGCGGTGGATGCGCAGGCACGGTGTGATCTGATGTGCGCCCGCCCGAAGGAACGGAAACTCGTCGCGTCGAAGGAGCTGCACGACGCGGTGAACACCGGCCTGGTCGAGAAGTGGTCGCCGAAGCAGATCAGCGAGAGACTGCGCACGGACTTTCCCGACGACGAGAGCATGCGCGTGAGCCACGAAACAATCTACGAGTGCCTCTACCTCCAGGCGCGCGGCGAGCTGCGGACGGAACTGAAGATCGCGCTGCGTAAGGGCCGGGCCAGGCGGGTCAACCGGTCGCGCAGCACCCTGACCAGGGGCGGGATCGTCGGCATGGTCAACATCAGCGAGCGGCCGAAGGAGGCCGAGGACCGCGCCGTCCCCGGTTTCTGGGAGGGCGACCTGATCATCGGGAAGGGCAACAAGTCGCAGATCGCCACGCTGGTCGAGCGCACGACCCGGTTCGTGATGTTGGTGCGAATACCGTACGACCGTAACGCCGACAAGGTCGCCTACCTGCTGGGCAAGAAGATGGAGACCCTGCCCGAGTTCATGCGGAACTCGGTGACCTGGGACCAGGGAAAGGAGATGGCCCGGCACGCCGATTTCACCGTCCGCACCGGTATTCCCGTGTATTTCTGCGACCCGCACTCACCGTGGCAGCGCGGCTCGAACGAGAACACCAACGGGTTGCTGCGCCAGTACTTCCCGAAGGGCACCGACCTGTCCTTGCACACGCAGGAAGAACTTGATATGGTGGCCACGCAGCTGAATGGGCGGCCACGGCAGACGCTCAAATGGGCGACGCCGCTCGAGGTCTTTACCGAGCTGCTGGAAAGTCATGTGTCGCCATGACCGCTTGATTCCGCCCAGTGACTCGGCCGGCGGTCCGCTTGCGTGTCCCGTGACGCGCTGCAGCGTGTTTCGCACCTTGTCGACCATGCTCATCGCGGACTCGTTCATTGGATGACAATTCGCGTGAGACCCCGCAGCGACCTGCTTATCAACCCCAGATCGCCGCCACAGTTGTTCGATAATTCGCCGATGATATTGACGCCCTGTCCGCCGGCGCCGACCCAAAACCAAAGGCTCACGGAGCCGGAGGTCGGTTCGGCCGTCGGCGCGGACGACCGGCGGGTGAAGGCCGGCCTGAAGCGGTTCAAGGCATTCATCGAGGAGCGTGGCACCGAGTCCGGGGCGTGGAGCGGCCAGGTCGACCGGCCCTGACCCGCGTCCGGCTCCGGTCGGCGGCGTCGGCCGCCCGAGTCGGGCGGCCGGCCTGACCGGCCGGAGCCGGCAGCCTCGGGCGCGCAGGCCGGCGGCCCTGGCCGCAGCGGCGCAGGGTCGCCGGCCGCCCCAGGGAGAGCCGCGAGATGCCGAACGGTGTCCCCTCCGGGGCGGGCAACATCGCTTTGCGGTCCGTCGTGGCCGGGCCTAGGGTCCTGATGTACCGGCCGGATGCCGCGGGCCAGGAAGTCCGTCCTGATACCGGGGCGACTTCTGCGGTGGCGCCCGCATCACCAGCCGAGGCATATGCGTCACAAATCGTCGCGAGCCACCAGCCGTGCCCTCATGACAGTCAACGCGGGCGCGGTTCGGGGACCGAACGTGGGGATGGTGGGGTAATGGATCTGACGGAGACAGTCCGGCCCGGGATGGACGTGGCCGAGCTGGCGGCAGAATATGTCGAGCTCTTGCCTGACCGGATCACGCTGATGGTGTTCCAGAACGGTCAGTCCGTGGGTACCGGTAACAACTCACCGGTCAACTCACCGGCCAGCAACAACGTCGTCACCGGCAACAGCTCGATGGTGCAGGCGATCGGCAACGCCGGTGCGTACATCAATTCCGTCGCCCTTGGTGACACCTTCCTCAACCAGTGGTGACCGGCGGGCAGGAGTAAATTCCCGGCTCGGCGACACGCCCGCGCAGATGTTTCACTCTCCTTCCCTGGTCCGCTAGCCTCACTCATTGAGGACTGTCGCGGAGGCACTTTACGGGGAGACGGAAATGAGTGACGCCGGCATGAACCACTGGGGCAATCGCGGAGAGCTGACCGACGAGTGGGCGGAGCTGCTTCCCGACCGGACGACGCTCGCCGCGGTCGGGACCAGCCGGTATGGGTTCTCCCCCACCAACGCCGCGGTCAACTCGCCCACTTCAAGCAACTTCCCAATCGGATCGCCCGCTTCGAACAATGCGGTGGTAAACACCGTCTCGCAGCCGCAGGTCAGCGGCGGCTACATGCCGGTCGTGATTACCTTCATGCCGACGATCAACATCATAGTCCAGCAGTCGAGCCCGGACAGCTTTGCCGCCGGGCACCACGCCGGCGACTCGCCTGCCGCCAGCGCTCCTGGCAGCGATCTCCACCCGGAGAGCGCACAGCCAGGCGGCGGTCAATGGCTGGATCTCATTCGGCGGCTGTTCGGTATGTGATTCCCGGTTCGACGAACAGGCCAGTCGACGAGCAGGCACTGTCGGGCGCCTCGCCGCGCGGATCACCATGGCGCTGAGAGGACGTTCGATGAACGAGCCCGCGCTCCCGCACGCGTCAGCAGGCGCGGGCAGCGCCGAGCCGGGTCGGGCCGCGCTGCCCGCCCGGCCGGTCCGGGCCGACGGCCTGGCGTTGCTCGGCGAGTTCGCCGGGTCGGGCCTCGCGCGGCCCGTCTTCCTGGCGCGTCGGGCCGACGGCCAGGCCGTGGCGCTCACCGAGCTGCTCGCGCGGATCCTCGAGGCGGCGGACGGCAGCCGCGACCTCGCCGCGATCGCCGGGCACGCCGGGACGCGCTGCGGTCGCCAGGTGAGCGGCGACGACGTCGCGTACCTGCTGGCGCACCGGCTCATGCCGCTCGGTCTGATCGCCGCCCCGACCGGGGTCACCCCCGCGCCGCGGGCGAACTCGCTGCTGCTGCTCGCCGGCAGGCGGACCCTGCTGCCCGCGCCGGTCGTCCACCGGATCAGCGGGGCGCTCGCGGTGCTCTTCCGGCCGGCGGCCATGGCAGTCCTGCTGGCCGGGCTGGTGTCCGCCGATGTCTGGCTGTTCGGTCGGCACAGCGCCCGGGACAGCGCGGCCGCGGTGCTGGCCACCCCGTGGATGATCCTGGCGCTGGTCGGGCTGACCCTCGTCTGCGCGTTGTTCCACGAGTGCGGCCACGCGGCGGCCTGCCGCTACGGCGGTGCGCGGCCGGGTGTGATCGGCGTCGGCATGTACCTCGTCTGGCCGGCCTTCTTCACCGACGTCACCGACTCCTACCGGCTGCCTCGCCGGGGGCGGCTGCGCACCGACCTGGGGGGTGTCTACTTCAACGGGATCTTCGCGCTGCTCGTCATCGGCGCGTTCGCCATCACCCGGGCCGAGGTGCTCGTGACAGCCGCGGTCCTCGTTCACCTGGACGCGGTGCGGCAGCTCGCACCGTTCGTCCGGCTGGACGGTTACTACGTCGTCAGCGATCTCGTCGGGGTGCCGGACCTGTTCGACCGAATGGGTCCGGCCATGCGCTCGGCGGCCCGGGCGGCGGCGCGCGCGATCCCGTTCCGGCGGCGAGCTCGGCCAGGCACGAGATCGGCCCCGAATCCGCCGCTGGCCGGCCTGACCAGACGGGCCCAGGTCATGGTGACCGCCTGGGCGCTGTTCGCCGGACCGGTGATCGTGGTCAACCTCGTCATGGTGGTGGTCTACGCGCCCTTCGTGCTGCCCCGGACGGCCTCGGCGGTGCGCGGCGAGTTCAGCCAGGTGTGCCGGGCACTGTCCAGCGGAGAGGTGGTCGCCGCACTCGCCGGGGCCGTCAGCATGGTCCTGGTCGCGTTGCCGGCCGCCGGAATGATCGTCATGCTGCTCCGGATCTCCCGCCGAGTGCCGCGGGTCGCGGTGGCTCTCCTGACGGCGCGCCGACGCCCCGGCGGCGGTCGACGGACTTCAGATCGGCTCGACGAGAACGTCGGCGCGGTCGAGTGTGGCGGTGTAGGCGGCGATGTCATCGGGGCCGCTGGTAAGGATCTGAGCGGGTCCGGGAAGCGCGGCCGCGATGTGGCGGCCCAGGCCGGGGTCGCCGCCGACTGATGACCAGTCCGGCCTCGGCGCGGTCGTCGCAGCCAAAAGCCGGATGCAGCCGGCAGGCGGCGGCCGCCACGGTCCCGGCCATGGAGGTTCGTCACGAGCGGCGCGGCGATCACGCTCAGTAGCGTGTGACAACTCAAGGTAGTCGGATTCGGTCGGCACGGATAGGCCGACAGCGACGTGAACCGCCTGTGGTTACTGGGTTTCCTGATCAACTCTAAGCACTTCCTCAGGCGCGATCAGACTGGAAGTGTAGTTTGATCAATCCGGGCTGTTATCTTGCCGCGGCCCTGCTTCCAGGGCCTGCGTCTTCCCACCTACCAGCCGTGGATGACCGGGACACTGGTCTACGCGGAACAGTTTCTGGCGCCACGACGCGGTCGGGCTCCGCGACCCCGGCGCGTAGTCAGCCCGGCTATGAGCCTGAAAGCACCTGGCCACACCAGAACCCAGCGTGGTTGAGCGCCGCAGGTGGGGGAACCATGCTGAAACCGCGTCCGGTCGGGTCGACCCTGACGAAGTTCTTGCAGACCTGCGGTTTCTTGGGCTTGGACAGGTCTACCGGGGCCATCAGGCCACTGCTGGTGAAGTCCGTTACCTGGCGTAGGTTCCGGATGAACGTGGCACGGGTCGGGCACGGGCTCGCCAACCGGAGGCCCTGGATCATCTCGTCCGCCGCCACGTAGGGCGCGGTCGCGATCTCGTCGCTCGGATCCAGCAGCTTTGGCGCATAGCTGCTCATCGCGTTGTCGTAGGTGGTCATCGCGGCGGATTTCGGCGCGACGAAGGTTGAGGCGCTCGACAGCCCGGCAGTTTTTGAGCCGAACGTGTCGAGGAGCGAGGTGCTGAAGCCACCGGCGTTCAGCACAACCTTGATCGGGACTCCAAGGGCCAGCCAGCGCCTAGAAGGCTTGGTCGGCGAAAGCCGTGAAGATCGAGTCAAATTGACGTAGCGTGACGAACATCCGCTCCACGGCGCGCGACGCAAGCGCACCTGACCAGCAGTTTCGGCGATAAGCTTTGGTCATCATCACTAGGCGTAGCGGATGGCGGCGATCGGCCGGCAGATCGCAGGTCCCTGCGTGAGCCTGCCCTCGGTCCGGAACCAGCGCGCATGCCTCGTCGGGCTGGGGCGGAGCCCCGTTAGGAGTAGATGTCGACGAAGTCAGCGCCCTGGGCGGTACCGATCAGGGCGCCGGCACGCCCTCGAGGCCGTACGAACCGGCTCCACGGAGCGTGAGCAACCGCGTGTGGCCAGTCTGAGGCCAAAAGGCCGACACAGCGCGACACAGGGCGTTCATTGGCACCACCAACGGTCCGCGTCGCGAGACGGATGTGCCTACAGCGCAGGCGCCTACGTCCCCAGTCGACCGCAGCCGGTAGACTGCGTCAGCCCGGGGCGGTAGCTCAGCCGGTCAGAGCAGGGGACTCATAATCCTCCGGTCGTGGGTTCGAGCCCCACCCGCCCCACAGTCACGCTATGTAGTTTTTGCAGGTCGCCGCCCCCGAGTGGATCAGGGACGGCGACCTTTGATCGTTTCTGGCAGCCACGCTGGCAGCCACCCGCGCGGATGCGGCCGCCCGGATGCCGTGTGATCGTGGTCAGCTCCATGCGGTCATCCGACGTCCGATCCCCATCCGTCCAGCGGCGAGCCTGTGCGAGCGACGGCTGCGATGAGCTCAGGAGAGCCGGTGCTATCGGCCCAGTCCCGCAGCGTCCGGACAGCTTGGACGAATGCGTTCTCAAGGTCGAGCAACGGGACCCGGACGTCCACCCCGACGACGGGGTTGTCCTCGTCGTGGTCGTCGAGTCCCACGACCCGGACGATCGGCGCGGAGCCAGCCTCCGCGGTATCAGGCAGCAGCTTGACGAAGTAGGAGCCATCGAAGAAGTAGAAGTCCCATTCCTCTTCCTCGCCCGTGCGGATGCGGTCGATGGCGGTGCCCATCGAACCGATGACCGAGAGCGGTTCGTCTGTCCAGCCCTGACAGGGGAAGGCCGTGTTCCCCGCCTGGAGCCAGACTCTGCCGCCGACGAAGAGCGGCGAGATCCGGTCGAGCGTGAGGGAGTCACGGTCGACCATCATGCGAAGCGTCACCGATCGACCATTTCACGTCCTAACCCGATCAGGCATCCGTGCCTGCCGGGGCGGCCGACGTCACGGTCAGGGACTGCTGGCACCGCGCAGTCCAGCCCCAACGAGCAGCCCGGATTCAGGACCTCTGCTCGTCCTGGTCGTCGTCGCCGACCGGTTCGTCGTTCTTGTCACGCTCGCCCGTGTCGTCTCCCCAGAGAGCCGAGCCGATGCGGTCGGCCGCGTCGCGTTGCAGTTCGGGGACGACGTGGCTGTAGGTGTCGAGGGTCAGGCTGATCTGGGAGTGGCCGAGGATCTCCATGGCGACGCGGGCCGGGGTTCCCTGGGCCAGGAGCAGCGTGGCCGCGGTGTGCCGGGCGTCGTGCAGCCGGGCGTGCGGAACGCCGGCCAGTTCGAGCAGGCGTTTCCAGGTGGCCCAGTCGCGGGCCGGATCGATGGGACGGCCGTTTGGTTGAGTGAAGACGAGGTTTCCTTCGTTCTTCCACAGGTCGCCGGCCTGCTCCGCGGCTTTCTGCTGTCGGTCGCGCTGGGCGCGCAGCGCGCGGATAAGGGGCTTCGGTAGCGTGATCGTGCGTCGGCCCGCGCGACTCTTGGGCGCGACGAGGACCAAGCCCCCGCCGACGCGGGCCGGGCAGCTTCCCGCACGCTTCTTCCCGCACGGCGTCTCGCCGCATCCGTGCCGCCAGGGTCGGCGCTGGAGGGCTTGCCGGACCGCGAGGGTTCCGCGGACGAGGTCGACCGCGTCCCAGGCCAAGCCGAGCGCTTCGCCCTGACGCAGTCCCAGCGAAAGCGCGACCGACCACCGGGCCGGGTTGAAGTCGTCGGCCGCGACCTTGAGGATTTGACGGGCCTGCCCTGCCGTCAGCGCCTGGATTTCGTCGCGTTCCACCGACGGCGCATCGACGAGCGCGCAGACGTTCCGGGCGACCTTTCCGCGCTGCACCGCGACCTTGAGCGCCCGACTGAGAATGCGGAAGCACTGCCGAACGGTCGCCGGAGCGAGGCCCTCGGCGAGCAGCTCGTCTCGCCAGGCTTCGACGTTCTCCGGCTGGAGCGCTTCGAGCTTGTAGCCGCCCAGCGCCGGAATGATCCGATGATTGACCTTGCTGCGGTACCCGTCGAGCGTGGAGGGCCGGACGCGCGCCGGGGCGATGTGCCCAACCCAGAACGTGAGCCACTGGTCGACCGTCAACGGCTTCTTGCCGGACGTCACCACGACGACCACGCCGTCCTCTTGCTGCCGCCGTACCTTCCGGAGCTTCTCGGCGACCTCGGCGCGGGTCTGGCCGGAAAGGTACTTCCGTTGCCGCTTGCCGTTCTTCCAGCCGAGGTCGACAACGGCGCGCCAGCGGCCGGTGGCGTCCTTGTAGATCGCGCCCTCGCCAGCGCCACGGCGGCCCTTGCGCGCGGGCATCAGATGGCCTCCGTCCGGTCGATGGGGGTTTCGCGGGCTGCTTGGGCGAGGGCGAGTGCGTAGCGGGCAGCGGCGACGGTGGCTGTGTCGACGCGTGCTGTGGCCACTTCTTGGGCGACGTAGCGCAGGGCGCCGCAGGCGTAGACGTAGCGCTGATCGGCCGAGTAGCTGGCCATTTCGGCGTGTGCTCTGGCCAGCTCGGCCGGGGTGGAGCGGTAGTACGCCGAGTCGCTGGCCGGAGGGTTGGCGCTGTTTTCGGGCATGACGGATCAGGGCTCCTTGCCGGAAGAGAGCGGAACAGAATGGCGCCGGGTGCGGCTGTCGCTGCCGGGCGCAGGTTCGGGGTTCCGTTTCTCTGGCGTGGGAGGGTCCGTCGGGGAGCCGGCCGCGTCCAGGGCGCTATCGCGTCGCTTGCGCGATCGACCTTCGGTCGACCCTGGACACGTCCGACTCCCCGACGGCTTGGAACGCCACCAGAGGAACGGAAGAAAAATGGGGGTGGAGCAGGCAGAGATACCGCTACGGGCGGGCGATGCTCGCCGCTGCCGGTTCCGCGGGCGGGGTCGCGCCGGCCCGGACGAGTGCGGGGTCTTCGGGCACGTTGCGGAAGACCAGGACCGCGTCGACGTCGCCGAAGTGCTCGGTAAAGAAGGCGTCGGCCGGAAGGTCCGCGAGGATCGCGGCCAGGTCGCCGATGTCGGCGCCGGGGCGGATCGTCAGCTCATGGCCGGTGGCCGTCGCGTGCACCGCGACGAGCGGCGAGTTGCCGCCGGGGGTGCGCCACGCGCCGAAGCCGCCAGACGAGAAGATGTCCATAGGTCTCGCTCCTGTGTCGTCAGGACTGGGATCTAGGTCTCGGCGGGTGTTACAGCACCCGCCGGGGCCGCTAACGCCTACAGTAGCCATTAGCTACTGGCTCGTCAAGCTATGATCCGACCATGCCGACGATCAAACTCATGGGCGCCGCGGAGATCGCGCAGCTCCTAGACGTGAGCCCGTCGCGGGTCCATCAGATCCTTCGCGACGACTCCGCGTTTCCCGAGCCCGTGGCGGTGCTGAGCATGGGGAAGGTGTGGAGCGCCGAGGACGTCGAGCGATGGAACGCCGCCCGCAAGGCGCCGAGGCCAGCTAAGGATCAAGCTGAGCGATGGACCCTTGACGACCTGCACCAGGCGCTTGCTCGGTACGAGCAACTTCTGCTGACCGGCGGGAAATCGTCGACCGCGGTTCAGACCTCCATCGACCGTCCGCGCAGGTTTCTGCGATGGCTTGCCGGCGACTACGACCCGTTGGCCTGAGCAGCACTTGATTAACCGGCGCCGCCCCTGTCCCGGGGCAGGAGGCCCGCGCGTCTGCTGTAGCGCTTCGGGTCTCATGCGGCCGAGCCGTTCTGCTGGCCGCGTAGGCGTTCGATGTAGGCGGCCAGTGCATCGCAGGGGATGCGCCGCGCCCGTCCGATGCACAGCGATTCCAGCTCGCCGGCGGCCATGAGTTCGTAGACGGTGGAGCGGCCGAGGCCGAGTTGGTCGGCCGCCTCTGCCGGGGTCAGAAGGAGCTTGGTCACGGTCCCTCCTCGGTACGAGCGTGCAGCGGATCGGAGGATCGAGCCTCGTCGGGCGGGCCGCCTGGTGGCGGTCCGGTGGCCGCGGGATCGGCGAGTTGGGTCCGCCAGCGTTGCCGCTCGGCGACGGCGTGCAGGATCAGGTGCTCGCGCCGCGGCGCGTCCGGGTCGCCGGGACGGACCAGCTCCCAGGCGACACGCCGCGCGTCGGCCCGGGTCTCGTCGGCCGCTCGCGCCGCTGGGCTGTTCGGGTCGGCGTGCTTGCCGAGTGCTTGCAACTGTTCGCGGACGAAGTCGACGCGGTCGGCTCTGTGGTCGCCGAGGGTCTTGCCGGACCATTTGCGGGAGACCAGGACGCGCCGGCCGCCGAACCCGAGCGTCTCCCGCCTGTGCGCCTTGCCTTTGCACCGGCCGGGTACGAGGCCGGGCCGGGCGTTCTTCGGGGCGATGCCGTGCAGCAGCCAGTTGGCGCAGCTCGGCGAGCACGGCTCGTGCCGCAGCGTCGCGGCCAGGCGGTCGACGTGGGCGCGTTGCCGGTCGGTCGTAATGGCGTGACAGCCATCGAGTGACTTGGTGAGGTACTTGGTCAGGTAGCCGATCAGCCGGCCGGCGGTGTCGCTGTTCGAGGTGACGCCGTCCGCGCGGATCTGCGGCCCGAACCGCACGACGTGCGCCGGTTCGTCATCCGGTCCGATCGCGTCGAGCGCCTCTTCCCACGAGACCAGCTCGGCGCCGGTCGTCGGGTCGACGTAGCCGCCGGTCTGCTCGTCCCAGGCGGGTAGCCCTGGACCTGCGGCCGGGTAGATGGGTCGATCGGTGGGTGGCCACCAGACCTGGTGATAGGTCGCGGCCGCGACCTGCCGAAGTAGTACGCGCGGGACCGTTCCGCGGAACGCGGCATGCAGATGCGGAGCGAGCCGCCGCTGCGGTTCCAGGGCCGCGAAGTACTGCACCTCCCAGCCGACCGCGCGCCGCAGGTTCTGCCAGAACCGGTCGACGAGCTTCGGGAAGTGGATCGCATCCCGCGCAGCCCGCCCGTAGTCGTAGGTGTCCGGGTCCATCGGCGTGCCGTCCGCGAACACGCGGCCGTAGGTGTCACAGGTCAGCGTGAGGAACATCGACGGCCGCCAGGCCGTGCCATCCGGCGCGGTGAAGGTCCGCCCGATCGTCCGCTTGTCGACAGGCAGCCGAGGCAGATCCGGAGCGTCCTGACGCCGCCGAGTCGAACGCGTCCGCCGAGGTCGTTCCCGATCGTCCGGCGCAGCCTTCCCACGGACGCCGAGGTCGGCCAGGTGCTCGTCGACTTGTCCGATCATCTCGTCGGCATCAGCGACCCCGGCCGTGTCGCCGGTCTTTTCGGCTTCGGTGCGGATCGCTTCGAGGTCAGCGCGTAGCCGGCCGAGTTGTTTGGCCTCGTCGTCGGGCGGGTCCGGCGGGGGCAAGGGTTCGTCGTCGAGATGCCAGCCGGTCTTGCATTGCGCCATCCGCAGCCGACGAGCCCGTTCCGCGCAGGGCGGGCATTTCGAGGCCAGCGTCGCGCCGCACGGTGCGGGAACGATGGCGGTTTCGCCGGTGTCGAGGTCGACGCGGCGCAACGCGACCGGCCGCACGCACACGCCCTCCTCGACCGCGACCGCCTCCACAACCTGACGCGCCAAGGGCATCCGCATCCGGGCCGCCCGAGATCCGGGCCGCGGTTCCTCGCCCGCTCCCGTGGCGGCGGGTCCGGGGTCGGCGTCGTCCTGGTCCGGGCCGGTCACTTCTCGGCCCAGGGATCGCCGTACTCGGTGAGATCCGGCACCCAGCCGTCGACCGGTCGATCGGTGTCCGGCACCCAGCCCCCCGCCGGCCCGCCCAGACGGAGACGCGGTACGTCTCCCTTGCGCCAGGGCCAGGCGAGCCGCCGACGCCGAGCCGGCCCGTCGAGGCCGAGGAGATGCCCCATGCCACGGGCACGCAGGATGTCAGCGATCTCCGGTGCGATCGTCGGTCCGGGCAGTTCCAGCCGTGGTGGGACCGGGCGCAGCACCGCCAGCGCGCCGGCCGCCGGAGCGCTGTGGCGGTCGATGGTCCGACGGATTTCCGCGTCGTCGGGCCAGGACGCGCGGACCCGGACAGGGTCGCCGCCGCCGTCCTCGGCCACGTAGCCGGTGCCTTGCAGGTTCGGTGGGATGTCCTGGCAGCGGGCGCCCTTGTCGTGGGATCCGGCCCCAAGCACGAGGTCGACTTGCTCGGCTTCCACCAGGCGCAGCGCGACCCGGACCGGGAACAGGTCCCGGAACGGCAACGTCTCCTTACGCGGGTCCTGGACCGCAGCCACAACGACAACGCCCGGCGCGCGGCCCTGGGACAGCAGGAGGCCCAGTGACGCCGAGAGGCGCCGCTTGAGATCGCGATCTGTCACGTAGGCAGTCAGGGCGGCGATCTCGTCGACCAGGACCACGATGAGCGGATCGCCCACCGTCGGCGTGTGAAGCCGGGCCACACCGCGTAGCCCGTCGGCACGGGTCTGCATGCGGGCTACGGCGTCGTCGAGGAGATCGGCGATGGCAGGCAGGTCGTAGGCGAACCGGGCGAACAGCGGTGCTCCCGCGGCCATCTCCATTCCGCCTTTGGGATCGCACACCCATAGCTCGGCGAGACCTGTGGCGACGGCGGGGCCGAGTGCGCGGATCAGCGACCACAGCACCGAGCCCTTCCCCGACCCTGTCGCCCCGGCGACCAGGACGTGAGATCCGCGAAGGGGCAGCAGCCACGGGCCGCCGTCCTCACGCCGTCCAATCGGAAGATGGTCGAGACCGTCGGGTCCGTCGGGTCCGTCGACATCGGCCGGGGTCACGGGCCGGTCGAGGGGGTCGCGGCGGTAGAAGTCGAGCCAGATGAATCCGACCTGGTCGCTGCGGACCCGGCATGCCCGTGCCCGGTAGACGTGCCGTAGCGCTTCGGCCTGCTCTGCCCACAGCTCCGGTGTCTGACCCGGGAGCAGTTCGACGCGCAGCGACTCGACCGCGGGCGAGGCGCGGAAGCCACGGATACGGGGGAAGTACTCGTGGAAGCTGACCGTCTCGGCGTTGGACGCGGGGATCTGGATCGCCAGGCCGCAATGCAACGTCGCCGGCCGCCACTTCCGCCGATACACCGCCACCAGGCGCAGCCGGCCCCAGCTCCACCAGGCCGCCCGGTCAAACGACGCCCGATGCGCCAGCCGCCAGGCCCCCGACACGAGCACGACGAAGCCGGCCAGCGCGCCGAGGCCGAGCACGCCGGTCTGGCGGTAGAACGCCGTCAGGATCACGAGCACGCCGACCGCGACCGGATGGCGCAACACGACAAGCAGGCAGCGGCCGGCGAGGCGGCCGAGCATGCCGACGACGACCCACCACAGCGGGATGCGGATCTTGTCGTGACGTGCGGGCAGGGACGGGAAACGGCGGTCCCCGTTGATTCTGCGCATGACAAATACCACCCGTTTCACGGCAGGGCAAAGCCAGGGGCAAGAAAGGAAGAGAAGAAATGGGGGGCAGGTCCCGGGGCAGCCGACGCCTTATGTCAGGCCGGCGGCCCCGGGACGCCCGTAAGAAACGTGCCTATGCGGCGCGTGAGCCCCGAGAACGACCCGCCCCACGCGAGGAGGGCGAGGCCAGTCCGGACGCCGGGTTAACCGGTTCCGCCGCTGGGTCGGTGTCAGGGTTGGCGTTGAGGGCGAAGCGGGTGCAGTCCTCGGCGAACCGGGCCGCCGCGTCCGCGAGGTCACGGGCGAACTGCATCGCCGTCGCGTCGAGGTCGGTGGTCGACATCGCGATCGTCACCGAGACGTCCCCTGTGGTCAGGGTCAGGATCGGGGAGCGCTCCGGGTAGATGTTGAGGTGGACCGAGGCCCCGCCGCAGACCGACAGGTGGGACGACAGGCGGGTGCGCGACTTGACCGTACGGCCGCTCACGCCGCAGCCCCCGAGTTCCGCCGGCCCACCGCAGGCGACGCCGGACGCAGGCCCGAGGCCCGCAGCGCGAACATCTGCTTCGGCCGCGCTCCGTTCGAGTCCACCCACGGAATCACCTGCACGTCGACCAGCTCGACCGGTCGGAACGGCGTGCCCGGGATCGGGTCCGGCATGACCGGCGCCGTCTCGGCGGCGATCTTCACTTTCAGTTCCGCGGTCCGCGCCGTCGGGTCCGCGTCCATGATCCGCACCACCCACATCGGGAGGTTCGAGTCACGGTCACGCTCCTGGACCGGAGGTGACCCCGGCCGGGACTTCTCGAAGTCGTTGGACTGCTCGACGCCGAGCACGTAGGCACCGTTCGGGAACGCATCCGCGAACGCGATAGGAATACGACGAGGAATCGCCACCGTGCACACCTCCTGTACCCGTACCCGGACCATCCGGGCGTTTGGGGTGTGTGCTAACGATGCGCCCTCCGCGAACCTCTCGCCAACCTACTATGCGCCTGTGTATGACGTGACCGTATAAATAGCGATGTTGTTTGCTTACGCGCTAAAAGCCGGGTTGACTCTGGCCCATGGGGATGACGAATGATGGCCCGAGTCAGCCATACACCGCGCGTGGATCGGCTTCCGACGAGGACTGGGGCGCTGTCGCGGTGGCCCTCAACCACCGGATGGCGAAGCTCCGCATCGGACAGCAGCGGCTCTCCGACCGGTCCGGGGTCTCCGTGACGACCGTGCGCGCGCTCCAGCGCGGAAGCAGAGGCCGCCGGGTCCAGAACCCCACACTGGCCGCGATCTGCCGTGCCCTGGACTGGCCCGCCGATCACCTGCTGCGGGTCCTGGTAGGCGATCCAGTCGCGACCGACTTCGCCGACGTCAGCGTGGCCCAGGAGGTCCTCGCAGCGATCGTGCGCATCGAGCGCTACGTCGAGGAGATCGCCCGCGTGATCGGGGCGTCCTAGCCGCGGTCGGGCGTCATCAAGCCGGGAACGACGGAGGGCCGGACCCGCGGGTTGTTCGCCCGCCAGGTCCGGCCCGTCTGCTGTCCGATGTGGTTACTACGACGCGATCGGCACACCGTGGCCGTTGGGCCGTGCGTCGGCCTCTCCCGTCAGCGCGCGTCGCATCCTGCCGAGCGCATCGGCCTGCCCAGCGGCGAACGCGGCCCGTTCCGCAGCGGTTCGGTACTGCTCGCCGGTCGACAGACCGCCCGGACCAACGGAGCCAACGAGCGTCCCGCCGTGCCGCACCGCCTGGTCCACGAGCGCGCCGAGCGGTCCGGCCGACGTCGCCGCCGTGCCCGCCGGCCGGTAGACCAGGACGAGATCGACATCGCCGAATGCCTCGACGAACGCCAGGCCCGTCGGGAGGCCCGCGATTCCGTCGTACAGCTCCGCGAGGTCCGAGCCCGATCCGACGACGAGTGCCCAGTCATCGCCGTCCCACGGCGTAGCCACGACCCCAGGCGACGAGTCCCGCAGTTCGGGCATCGCACCGCCGGCCGAGGTCCCGTGTTCGCCGTTCTCAGCGACTTCTACCAGGCCGTTCGCGAGGTCCCGCGTCATCTGACACTCTCCGTTCTGCTCACAGGCCATTTCCGGCCCCGCCGCGACGAGCGCCGCCGCGGCGGGGTTGGCCGAAGCCTTTCCGCGACCAGATCGTGTTGGAAGGGCTATGGGCGTATACGAAGGGTGGCTACACTCCCGCATAGCGCCACGACTGGCAGGTCAGGGATAAAGCGCCCCCACGGAAGGCCGCGCACATGACCCCACGCAGCCCCCGCCCCGTCACCCCGCCCGACTTCTGGCAACGCCCCGAGGTCACAGAAGCCCTGGCCAGACGCGATATCGGCGCTCTGCTGAAGACCTACCAGCGGTGGACCGGCGCGACCCAAACCCAGATCGCCACCCTGTGCGAGGTCCCCCAGTCGCACATCTCGCACATTCTCAGGGGAAAGCGCCAGGTCACCAGCCTGGATATGTATGAGCGGTTCGCGAACGGTCTGGACATCCCGCGCGCCCTGCTCGGACTCGCCGAGACCGCAAGCCCCACCGCCGCGCCGGCCCCGCCCGTGGTGCTCGACGAGCCGGCCAAGCCCGACCGGCGAATCGTCCTCGCCGGTGCCGCCGGAGCGATGGCCGCTGCGAGCACTGACGTCGATCTGGGAACCGCGGCCGCCACGCACGCCCTCGCGTTCCTGGACCGGTACGGCATGGCCAGGCTGGACCCGCTCACCGTCGAGCAGTTCGCCGACGACACCCGCCGCCTTGCCATCGACTACATGTCCGCCGCGCCCGAGGCGATCCTGTCCCAGGCCGTCCCGCTCCGCGCCCGAGTGTTCGCCGCGATCGACCGGCCGAACCGGCCCGACCAGCTCCGCGACCTGCACCTGATCGCCGGCCAGCTCTCCGGCATCCTCGCCTACGCCACCATGGACGTCGGCCGGACCAACGTCGCGATGACGAACGCCCGCGCGGCCCTGCTGTGCGCCGACCTCGCCGGACACCGCGACCTCGCCGTCTGGGCACGCGGCACCCAAAGCCTGATCGCCCGCCTGGACGGCCGCTACACCGAAGCCGCCCGCTACATCAACGCCGGCATGGAACTACACCCGACCGGAACCGCTTTCGCCCGCCTCGTCTGCGGCCAGGCCCAGTGTCACGCGAATCTGGGGAACCTTGCCGGAACCCATAAGGCGCTCGACGCGGCGAAGCACGCCACCGACCAGGCCAAGCCCGACGAGTTCGCCGTCGGCCTGTTCGGCTTCCCCCGAACGAAGGTCCACTTCTACGGCACGAGCGCTCTGATCTGGTTCGCCGACCGGGACAGCGCCCGCATCTCCGACCGTGAAGCAACGACCGCTATCGAGATGTTCGAGACCGGGCCTGCCGAGGAGCGGTACGTCGGCGACGAGCTGCTCGGCCACATCTACCAGGCCACGTCACGCCTGCACCTCGGCGACGTCGAGGCCGCCCGCGAATCTCTGCGCCCCGTCCTGACGATCCCGGAACCACAGCGGGTCGAGTGGCACCGTCGCAGCCTCGGCCGCATGTCCACCCTCCTCACCACCGGCCCTTACCGCGGGATATCGCTCGCCGCCGACCTGCGCGAAGAGATCACCGCCTTCTAACAGGGCGCCGGCCCGCGCCGGCCCAGCGGATCATGACCGCTCGTCAACCTTCCGCGAACCCGCCAAGTCCCAGGACAACGCCCGTCGCGGCAGGCATCGTGGACCCCGGAACGCCACACCCGGGGAGGCACGCCGAGTGGTCACAGCACACGTCGTCCGCGTGTTCAGCGACGCCAACGGCCACGGCGGCAACCCGCTCGGCCTCATCGAAGACCCCGTCAACCTCGGCCCCGACGAGCGCCAGGCCATCGCCAAGACCCTCGGCTACAGCGAGACCATCTTCCTCGACGACGTCGAGAAGGCCGAGATCTCGATCCACAACCTCTCGCGCCAGATCCCGTTCGCCGGACACGCCGCGGTCGGCGCCGCCTGGACCATCGCCCGCCTCACCGGACACCACCCGTCCGTCCTGCGCACGACCGGCCGGGAGGCCGAGAGCTGGACCGATGCGGCCGGGGTCTGGGTCCGCGCGCCTCTGTCGATGACCCCGCCGTGGTGGGCCGAACGCCTCGACGACCCGCGCCAGGTCGACGACCTCGACGGCCCGCTCAGCCCTACCCAGGACTTCACCCAACTGTGGGCCTGGATCGACGAGGCCGCCGGCATCGCCCGCATGCGCACCTACGCCGCCCGCGTCGGCATCCCCGAAGACGAAGCCTGCGGCACCGGAGCCATGCGCCTCGCCGCCGCCCTCGGCCGCCGCATGACCATCCACCACGGCGAAGGCTCCATCATCCACGCCGCACCAGGACCCGCCGGCTACGCCGACATCGGCGGCCACGTCACCGAAGACCCACCCCGCCAGCTCTGACAGGCGCCCCGCCGGGAAGACCTCAGGGGGCTTCGCCCCCCGAACCCCCCGCCGGCTCCCAAAGGGGTGGGAGGAACAGAACAGGTCCGCGTGATCACTTCGGTATGCCGACGCCCGAGGGCTACCACCGGAACCCCGACCGCACAAGATCCGCACAGCTGTTCGTGGATCAAGGCTCTACGGCGGATCTTGCACGGCCGAGAACCCGGAGGTAGGGCAAGCCCGCCGGCACACCGAAGGGATCACGCTCGCCACAGCCATGGGAGGGCAAGCCCTCGTTGGCCAGGTCCGAGATGATCGGCATGCGTGCCGCGCAGCCATGATGCGCTGCCGAATTGCTCGTTTTGAGATCAAGAACCGCGCCGCGCGACGGCTGCGCGCGGCCCTGGCGGGCCGTGCTCGCCGGAGCGTCGCAGTGGACCCATATCGATCCCACCGCATCACGATCGTCTAGCCAAACGATATCGTCTATCCACTCGCGGTAGAGGGCCGACGACTCAGATCGAGACCCGCGCCAACCTCATGAAAGGGCAGCCGTGCCACGACGCTCCGACAATCACACGTTCATCAGCTACAGCTCAAAGGACCGGCCTGTCGTCTGGCGTATAGTGGAGGATTTGAAAAGCGAAGGGCTTGACGTCTGGTGGGATCAGACTCACTTGCAATTCGGCGCTCGCATACGCGAGGAGATTAACAATGGAATACGCTCAAGCGTGTCAGCCCTCGTCTTTATATCCGAAGCTTCACTTCAATCGAGGTGGGTGCTCAACGAGCTTGACGCGGCGATGCTGCGCGAGATATCGAACGAATCTCACGTCGTGATTCCAGTACTGCTTGGAAACTTCAATGATTCCTTGGTGCCAGCAGATCTAAGGGGCAAAAAGTACCTAGATCTGCGAGGTGATGATTGGATTGGAAGTTACTCACGTTCCAGGGCTGGCCTACTGGTCACCTTGAAAACGCTCGCCAACCTAGATGTCCACGACTCTCCCTCACCAGGAGTCTTGGTGGGAGACGCTTTGGTAGGTTACTTCGCAACTTATTCGTTTAGGAATCCCGCTCGCGTCGCAAACCTTCGACCATTCTTTCACAACATGCTGTCGTCGCTAAGAAGCGCCGGCCGCGATGACAGTTGGCAGACCCAGGCTCTGGTTCGATTTCTGGATCGCTATGGGATTTTCATCGGAGAGCAGATTCTCCTACAGGCAGCCGAAGAGAAGGACTTTGATGGAAATGGATTCACAGAAGACGAGCTGACAGGGCTCGCAGAAGACCTCAGGACGATAGCCATTATCTTTCAATTTCAATCCAGCGAGCCAAACGAGAAGATGGAGATGTTCATTAAGGACGGAGAAATGCGGTTCCGCAGGGTCGTCTAATAGCATCGCGACCGACATTTGTAGCTGGGCAATAGCGTGCTGCCGCGCCGCTTCCGTTCCTCGGCGCTGGCGCGCCTGCGGTACGGGTCGGCTTGCCAACGAAGATCCGCAGCCAGGAGCCGTGGGCGGTAGCGGCCAACGTTGAGTTCTGCTCGCAGCGGCGCCCTAGACCGGTCTACCGGTGAATGGCAGCCAGTTTGGCAGCCAAGCCGGCGGACGACAGTGGACGAGCGTGGACGCCCGGGACTGTCGCCAGAGGTGTGACCTGCACCGGTGGACAGTGGCGAACACCCGCGGACGGAACACTCAAGATCTCATAATCCTCCGGTCGTGGGTTCGAGCCCCACCCGCCCCACACACCCACTTCCCCTGTGCCGCAGGGGTTTCCCCGATGGGTCAAGATCCCGATCGGGCCAGAGAATGGCGTTGCTGCTGACGAACCGCTGACGTTGCGACCGCAACTACTTTTGGAGCCTCGCCTGCTGGTTGCAGAGAGTGACGAACGTGGGCTGGCGGGGTCCGGAGTGTGTGCTGCCGTCCGTGTGCGGTTGATCGGTGCCGGGCGGCAAGCAAAACGCGCCGGCCCTGTTCAGAGCCGGCGCGCTGGGTTGGGAACGGTCAGAGGCCGAGGTCGGGGCCTTCAATGCCTGGCGGTTTTGTTTCGCCTGGATCTGGCGCGGCGGCTTCGGTCGTGTCGGAGCTGTTCTGGAAGTCCGCCCAACCGTCGGGGAGGTTGGTTCTGGGAACGAGGCCGGCGGCCGCTTCCGCGGCGTCGCGGTCGGCTTCTTCGAACAGGGTGGTGTAGATGTCACCGGTGAACTGGATCGAGGCGTGGCCGAGCAGGTTCTGGACAGCCTTCATGTCGCGGGTGGCGTGGTAGGTGAGGCTGGCCGCGTTGTGCCGCATGTCGTGAAACCGGATCGGTGGGAGCGGTCCTTGTTCGAGCGCGGCCCGGATGGAGGCTGCGGGCATGCGGTGGTAGGCGGCGAGACGGTCGATGTCCCAGCCGTGCTCGGCGTGTTCGCGGCGAATGGTGGTGTAGCGGGTGACGAGCCGGTCGAATCGCTGGCTGACGCCGTCTGGTGTGAGCGGTCGTCCGTCGGGGTGGGTAAAGACCTTGCCGCATTCGACCCATTGGTCGCCGGCGGCTGTTCGTTCGGCGTTCTGCCGGCGCTGCCAGATCTTCAGTACGGTGACGGTCGTGCGGTCGAGGGTGATGGTTCGGTCGCTGGCGCGGCTTTTCGTCGTCTCGTCCTCGGCGTCGCCGTAGTCGTCGAACGGGTCGTCGATGCCAGGGTCGTTGTCGGCGATGAACGCCGTCGCGGCGTCCAGGTCGACCTCCGGCCAGCCGAGACCGACGGCCTCGCCGCGCCGCGGGCCACGGTGGGCGACCAGATGCCACAGCGGGTAGAGCCGGTCGGCGGCGGCGAAGTCGAGAAACGCCCCGGTCTGCGCCGGCGTCCAGACCATCACCGGCGACGGGATTCGGCCCGTGCGTTCCCACGCGGCGACCCGCGGCGTGGTCCACAGCAGGGCGGGGCGACGACGGGGCTTTGGCCTCTCGGCGTGCATCGATGGGTTCGCTCGCAGCGGCATGCTGGGCCGGCGTACCGCGTCGTTGAGAGCTTTTCGCGCGGTCGCGTGGACCCGGGCGATGGTCGTCGCGCCAAGTGGTCGGCGCCGTGCTGGATCGTCTCGGCGTACTTCGAGTAGCCGCTGCAGCATGAACGACGGACGCCTGGTGCCCTGGTCTCGGCCGACTTGCCGCATCGCCTTGTAGAGCTCGTCGAAGTGGTCGTCGCGCAGTTCGATGAGCTTTAGGTGCCCCAGCCCGGGCTTCAGATAGATCTCGATGTGTTTGGAATAGCCGCGCCGGGTCGACGGCTTCAGGTCCGCCCGGTTCTCGATCCACCAGTCCAGGTAACGGCCGAACGTGAGATCCCGATTATCCGGCGTGGTTCCCGCTCCAGGGTTCAGCTGGGCGAGCGAGTCCGCCAGGGCCTGATCCGCCTCCGTAGAGGTCGCATACGGACCGAGAGACGCACGGCGCCGCCGCCCACCTGGCCCTGGCGGAATATCGTGCATCGCCCACCAGGAACCATGATCGGACCTGGACAGCTTCGGGCACCGCTTCCGCAACTCCTTCCTCGTCACCGGGTCCGTGCAGTTGCACCGCTTGTAGACGGTGCCCTTCACCGGACGGCGCTCCGACTCGCGGTGCTGCACGGCCGCTGGCTCGTTTCCTCGGGGGCATCGCTGGCCGCGATCCGTTGACCAGGCCTGTCAGCTGAGACATGTGACGAGATCGCCATAACCGGGCACGGTCCGCACCGACAACACCGCGACTGTCACTCTGCGAGTCACCGCCAGTGCCCCGGAGACAGACTGGGTCACCACCGCGGTCATCCCGCAGGCGCGACCGCCAGCATCGCAGGCTACGGGGGTGATCATTACCGCGTTCGAGGGTTTTCAGGACCGCTGTGAGCTGAAGTGCCGTCGGCCGTGCTTTTGGTCGCCTTCGCACTCGCGGATGTCTGCTTCCTGCGTCGCCCGGTCGGCTCGCCGCTTCTCTCGCACGGAGGAGGCCAGGGGTTCGAGTCCCCTCACCTCCACCCCTGATGTCCACAGCCGCAGTCTTGATCATATTTTTTGATCAAGGCTTTTGATTGTTTGTCCGTCGTTTGTCCGTGGGACTTGCCGGCAGCTCACGGCATCAGACGCCACGGAGTGGCAGTGATCCGCGTCATGATCCGGCTGGGGATCGGGCTCCCGAGGGTGATCGGGCCTTCAGGCCGGCTCCGGGGCCTTGCGGTTGGCGTCCGCCGGACTCTCCGGCCGTAGCGCGACAGGCGGGGTCTGCTCGGCGAGGCTTCTGCGGCGCTGCCCCCGATCGTTGATGCGGCCTGGCGTGACGACGCGCCGGCAGAGGTCGGTGGTGATAGCTCGCAACCGGCCCGGCGGCGGGACACTCGTGGCTGCGCGCACTGTCCTTGTTGCTCTGGTCTGGAAAGTGGCGGGGACGCCCTTTGCCGGTTTCGTCGATGCGGTACATGACGGGCTGGCCGCGGGCCGCCGTACGACTGACATTCGCCGGCATCTGTAGCGGCTGCGCTGTTCGCTTCCCGGAGCGCGGAGACGTGGCTGTCGCCGTCCGGCTTGCCTACCGAATTGCGACGTATCCCCCTCGGAGCGTTGGTGGGTGGGGCGCACGTAGGACCAGGAGGCACGCCAACGTGCCACGGTGGGTCACTGGCCGATGAAACGGCGTCCGTCAGCTACCTCATGTGAGCCGTCCGGGGAAAGGTCGACCTCGCGGCGGCTCGGGTGATCGGCGCTGTGACGTTTGTGGTGTCCACAGGTCCGAACCTGTCCACAGGCTGTCGCGCCTTGTGGGCTGACGGCTTTGGCTGGTGGTGCACTCGGCTGGTTGATCTCGCCGCTGTAGGGAGGTGCCGAATGGGCTGGCATGCGCGGACAGAAGAGCTTGTGGTGTGGGACGGGCCGGTGTTGGACGCGGCGTTGATGTTGTTGGAGCATGCGGCGTCCGGTCTGTTGCACTGGCCGGTGTTCGACGCCTATGGGTCGTCGTCGGCGTTGGCGGATGTGCATCTGGCGGTGTTCTGTCTGGAGGACTGTGGGCTGGAGGCGCCGCCGTCGTGTCCGGTCGGTGGCGAGCGGGTGGCGGCCTGCGATGTCCGGGGGGTGTTGGCCACTGCCGCGGCCCGGCTGGTGGCCGGCCTGGTGGTGGCGGTGGAGCCGGGGTTGGTGGCGCGCGCGGCGCTGTTCACGCGCGAGGCGCTGGCGGCGTTGGGTGATGGCTGACGGGCCTGGGGAGGGCCGGTTGACCTATGGCTGGCTGCTGGGGGAGGCCGAGCGGTCGGCGGCGTTCGCGGCTGGGGCGGCACGGGAGCGGATGTCGCTGGCGCAGTTGGAGCAGGACGCGGCGGGGCTGGTGGCGTTGGTCGAGGTGGCGCATCGTCACGCCGGCTTCTTGGCCACGGGGATGGATTCCCAGCATCCCGCGCGGGTGTTGGCAGGGCTGGTCGACGGCGTGCGCCGGAGGTTGCGCGGTCTTGGGCGCCCCGCTACCGGGTTGGCCGGGGTGAGTCTGTGGGATGGCGCGGTTGAGCGTCTGGCGGTTGCGCATGATCTGTTGGCGGCGCAGCGCGGACCGGACGGTGAGCCGCGCGGGCCGGACGCCTGGCTGTTGGCGGACCCCGGCGCCCTCGCGGCGGCGGCGGGCCGTCTGGCCGCGGTCACGGGGCTCGCCGCCGCCGGTGCGCGGGACCTGATGCAACGCTCCGCGCCGTCGGCGGGCGGCTGGTACGCGGTGGACGATCTCGGGATCGTCCAGCCGGCGGCGTTGCGCGTCCTGCGCCTGGTCGCGGGGTTGGCCGGCGCGGCGGACGAGGTGGCCGCCCAGCGCGGCGAACCGCACCGGCCGGGGGTGTTGGACGAGGTCGGTCCGCTGTTCAGCGATGTGGGCGCTTCGTCGTTCGAGCGGCGACTCGACCGGCTCCGCGAAGCTGCGCACGCGCTCAGCCGGCCTGGCTACGAGCCTGGTCATGGTCTTCTGGTCGGGTTCGGGGACCTGGCGATGGTCGTGTGCCAACAGGCCGGGTGGATCGCGTGGCGGACGCTCGCCCGGCTGCCGGCGTCCCAGCGTGACCTGCTGATGGTGGCGCGGGCGCAGGCTGTCGCGGCCCGGGTGTCCTGGCGGTCGGTGCTGACCGAGTTGCGGGACGTCCAGTCGCTGGGACGCGACGGCGCCCCAGTGATCAGGCTGGCGCTGGACGTGCGCCGCCAGTTCATCGGGCTGGTCGGGGCTGACGATCGGCCAGACGCCCCGCTGCCGGCGGGTGCGATGACCGAGGTCCGCCGTGTGCTGCTGGTCGTGCCGGAGTTGGCCGCCTGCGGAGCGGCGACCGCGGCCAGGCTGTTGGACCGTGGCCTGCTGACCAGCCGCACCGAAAAAGGAAGTTACGGACCGCTGACGTCACACCACGCCGCGGCCCTCCTGGCGAGGTATGCGGCCGCGGCGACCGCGTCGCGAGAACTGCTTGCCCGCTATCGGCTCCTGCCTGGCCTCCAGCCGCAGCCCCACAAGGCGGCTTACCTCGCCGCCACCCCGACGCCGCTGGCGACGCGGGCCACGCCGGTCCGTCCGCATCCCGGTGACCTGGCCGCGGCCCGCCTGGCCCAACCGCGCTGGGTGGAGATCCGCGACCGCGATCATGGCCTGCTGCGTTGCCGCTCCCTGGAGATGACCGCTGCCCTGCGCCGTACCGGCGAGGACCTTCGGTCGCTGCTGGAGGCCTCCGGCGGTGTGCGCCTGACAGGCAGGGAACCGCTTGTCACCCTCGCGGCGCTGGCTACGAACTACCTGCCCTACGACGCCTATGCCGCGCTTGGGCAGGGCTCCGCGCCCGTCGATACCGGCAGCCCCCCGGACGTCGAGCCCGACTTCGGGCTGTGATCAGCCGACCCGCTGCCGGGCAGGGCCAGAATGGGGAACGGTCAGGAGCGAGTGAGGCCGCCCAAATTCCACGGCGCAGCGCGCCATGGGTCGGGAAGATCGACGGTGGCGTCGCGTCGGTCCCGGTCCCGGGGACTGGCCCAGTTGCGGCGTGCCAAGAAGCGCCTGGAAATAGGACGTTCAGCGCTCCCCCCGATGACGCGGTGGTCACCGTGACGACCCACCAGCATTTATGATCATGATGGTGGCGAGGGTTGTCGGTGCGCAGCTGGTAGGGGTGACGGTGAGGGTCAGAGTGAGGGTGTTCGGGGTGGGGTTTGGGAGTTGGTCGAGGTCGACGAATGCGAGGGCGGCCGGGGTCATGGCTGGTTCGGTGGGGACGGTGGTGTCGGACTGTTCGAGTGGGGTGTCGTCCGTTTCGGCGGGGGCGCGGACGTCGGTGTGGATGGTGGTCTGGTCGGGTGTGCTGGTGGAGGGAGCGGTGTAGGTGCCGCTGACGGTCAGGGTGGTGTGGCCGCCGGTGTGGTCGATGGTGGCGGTGAGGCTGGCCGGGTCGAGGGTGATCGTGTTGCAGGTGGTGTAGGGGGTGAGGCTGATGATCGGGATCGGTGTCATCGTGAGGCTGGCGGTCGAGCTTGGTCTGGGACTTGGGGTGGGACTTGGGGTGGGGGTCTGGGTTGTGGGGTCGTCGGGGGTGCTGGCGGTGATGGTGACGGTGGGCGCGGCCTCGGGTGTGGCTGAGGCGAGCGCGGTGGTGGTGGATGCCGGACCGTTGGTGATGAGGGCGATGAGGGGGATGGTGATCAGGGGCGTGGGGCTGGCCCGGGTAGCGGGTGCTGAGGGTGTAGTCGGTGTCGGGTCGGGTGTGCTGGTGGCTGACGGTTGGGGCGGTGTCGCCGCCGGGTAGGCGCTGGTCGCGGCCTGTTCGCTGGTGCTTGGTGTGGCGAGCGCGAAGGGGGTGGCGGCGACGGTGGCGTCGGTGTCGGGCCGGGTGGATGGTGTCGGGTAGCTGGCTGGGGTCGCCGGCTGGTTAGCGCGGGGTGTGGTGAGGCTGCTGGTGTGGTCGTCGCCGGGTTGGTGGAGGTCGTCGCCGAGGAGTAGCAGGAGGCCGATCAGCGGCAGCGCGAGGAGTTGAACCGGGCCGAGGTTTCGGTGGGTGGTGGGTCGGGTTCGGCGGTGGGCGCCCGCGCGTGGGCCAGTCGGCTTTGTCTCCGCCGTGCCGGCGGGCACGGCGGGGCGGCGTTCAGGCTTGACCGCTGGCGGGACGGCGGGCAGCGGCCGGGTGGCCACGGCGCGCCCCGGGCGGGCGGTCGTGGCGGTGGTGCGTCGGGGGTGGGGGCGTCGGTGCCGGCTCACCGGGTGGCTCCTTCCCGGGTCGGGGCGCTGCCGAGTTGTGGGTGCCGGCGGCGTCGTCGAGCGGTCAGAGTAGCGCCGAAACCTGGACGATTCGGACCACGACGCGAGGGAGACCGGCGAGTCGTAGGCCTGGGTTTGGTCGCGGGCGCATTGGTGGAGGCATGCGCGGCGTGATCCGGCGTGTGAGGTGGCGCGGTCATGGTGCCGTAGGCGTCACGGTGGGGCTGACGGTCGGGTGCGGGCTCGCGCTGGGGGTGGGACTGGCTGACCGGGTGGGGCTGGTGGTTGGGGTCGGGGTGCTGGTGGCGGCCGGGGTCGTGGTGGGGGTGGTGGCGGGTCGGGTGATGTTGGTGATGGTGAGGGTGGTGAGGGTTTGGGTGGGGCAGCCGGGTGGGGTTGTGGTGAGGGTGAGGGTGATGGTGGTGGTGTGGCCGGGGTCGGTGAGCTGGTCGAGGGGGAGCTGGGTGAGCAGGACGGGTAGGTCGTCGCTGGGCTTGAGGGGTAGCGGCCGGTCGGTGTCGGCGAGGGCCTCACCTGCGGGATTGCGGGCGAGGGTGTGGAGGGTGATCGTTCCGTCGGGGTCTGAGCCGGTGGGGGTGGTGTAGCGGGCGGTGAGGTTGAGGGTGGTCGTGGTGAGGGTGGCGGTGAGGCTGCCGGTCGTGATCGTGAGGGCGTTACAGGCGGCTGGTGTCGGGGAGGCGGATGAGGTCTCGGGGGCGGTGCCGATCGGGGTGAGGGCGAACACGGGGTAGGGGCCGGCCCCGCTGGTCTGTGCATCGCCCTCAGTCGGACCGGTGGCGGCGGTCGGCGGGGTGATCGGGGTGGGTGTGGTGGTGGTGTAGCCGGTGGTCCAGGCGAGGACGGCGCGGACGTAGGCGTCGGAGGGGTTGTAGGCGCGGATGGCGGCGGCGAGTTGCGCTGGGTTGGTGAGGTCGCGGTGGTGGGCGCACAGGTAGCTGCCGGCGGCGAGGGCGGCGTCGTGGATGTTGTTGGGGTCCTTGTGGCCGTCGTTGTTGCCGTCGCGTCCGGCGCCGGTCCAGGTGGAGGGCAGGAACTGCAGCGGGCCCACGGCGCGGTCGTAGGTCGTGTCGCCGTCGAGGGCGCCGTGGTCGGTGTCGAGGATCCGTGCGAAGCCGCCGCCGGTGAGGCGGGGGCCCAGGATGGTGGGGGAGACCGTGCCGTTGGGGCTGATCTGGCGGCCGGTGGCGTTGCCGGACTCGACCTTGCCGATCCCGGCGAGGAGCTGCCAGCGCAGGTGACAGCCCGGTAGCTCGCCGGCGAGGGCGGTGGCGGCCTGCTGGTAGGCGGCGAGGACCGGTGCGGGGATCCGGCGGTCGGAGCTGGTGAGGGTGACCAGGCCGGTGCTCGTGCCGGGCCCGGCCGCGGCGGTCGCGAGTGCGCCCGTGGGTACCTGCGCGTCGCCGGCATCGCCGGGGCTTGGGGTGGTGTAGCCGGCGGGCAGGCTGTCCGGGTCGAGCGACGGCATTGGATAGCTCGTGCCCGTGGCCGGCGGGACGGCCTGGCCGCCGGCCGAGGTGTCGCCGCTGTGCTGCGGTGACTGGCAGACGATCAGCAACGCGAGCACGGCGGGTAGTCCGACGGTCGGTAGGCCGATGGTCCGCAGCCGGTGGACGGCTTCCGTGTGTGCCTGGATCCTGCGGTGGCGTCCCTGTGGCCGTCGGACCTGCCGCACGACCTGCTCAGCGGGCGCGGGCGTGTTCGCCAGAGGGTCCGCGGCCGGTTGTGCCTGGGGCGAGACGGTGGCGTCGCCGGGAGATGGGGCAGGCGGAGTCGCCTGTGCCCTCGAAGCCGTCGGCGATGCCAGTTCGGACGCCGATGATTCGGGCACGGATGTTTTCCGTCTCACGTTCGGCCCGTTTCTTCTCCGCGACCCTCAGGGAGGGTGTGGCCCCGACGCGCGTGCAGCCGTCAGCCGGATTTACACGCACGACGGATAGCGGGCTCGCCCTAGCGGCAGAGCCCGGCGACTAGCCGGTCTGAAGAACTCCTGTGGTGACGTCTGTTCGAAGCCTTCTCCGAGGTTGAAGTTTGTTTTTAGGACATGGCTGCGCCGACACCGTGCGAGGGCTTGTGAAAATCGTGATCAGGCGCGCGTCGAGAAGATCGTCTCTGGGCATGTGGAGAACGTTGCGCCTGAGTTTTTCGGCTCGGCCGGAGGGGTGGTTCTGGGGTGGGGGACGCCATCGTGCCATTCCGTCGATGCCTCCGCAAAGGAAACTCACAGAAAATCTTGAGACGGCGAGAGAGTAGCAGGTCAGAGGGCTACCGGGTCAACTGGCGGCGGTGCTCCGGGTACCGCGCGCGCACCTCGGTAACGCGTGCGCCTGTGGATAGTCACTCGATGTTATCGCGAACCGTGGTCCTCGGCGTGGTGATCGTTCCGCATGCAGCCTGTCCTGGTCTGCTGCATCGATCCGCTGGCTGAGCGCCGTTCCTGGGTGTTGGATGCGACGCTTGACGTGGGGTCGTTGGGCCGCCATAGTATGCTCCGCAGTAGAACTTCACCACTGTGGGCCCGTGACCTGTATCTGGGGTGGGCCCGCGGTTTCGCCGGGCGCAATGAAGCGTCAGGAGCGCGTTCCCCCACCCCGGGAATCGCCCTGTGTCCGGTCTTCACCGCATGGCCGCCGTTGCCTTTCTCGGGTGCGACTTGCCCTGCGGGCTTCTTCCTTTTATTGGCGCCGTGGGCGGTGTTTCTGTGCCTGACGGTGCTGGTCCGGTGTGTTCTCTTACGTGTTCGGAGCTGCGTGATGCCCGGCTGGCTCTCGCCTGTGCGACGTTCGTTGACCTTCGGCCAGAAGATGTGGCGGCGTCGTGCCCGCGCGCAGCGGGTCGCGCTCCTGCTCGTGCCGGTGCTGATCCTGACCGGACTGTCGCTGGTCGTCTACGACCGCGTGACCTCGCCGAAGCTGGTGCCGCTCTCGGAGCAGAACCCGTTCAAGGATGTGAAGCTGCCGGAGTCGACGAACGGGACGGCGGCGGGCCGGGACAGTCTGGTCCCGGCGTCGGCGACGTCGCGGGACGGCGCTCCGAAGGTCGCCGATGTGGTGGCGAAAGCGGGCGCGGTCGCCGACGCGGTGCCGGACACCCCGCAGCCGGTGCCGCATCGGGTGGTGTACCCGGCGGCGGCGGACGCGCCGGCCGGGGAGGTGGTCCTGCCGGAGGTGCCGGCGGACGCGGACCAGCCGTCAGCCGATGAGCTCGCGCCGGCGCTGACCGACACCGATGTGGCCGCGCAGGCGGGCCGGACCGAGGTCACCTCCGCTCGCTCGTCGAACGCGACCGTGTTCCACAACCCTGATGGCACGTACACGACGGAGCTGACCGCGGCGCCGACCCGGCTGCGCGACGATTCCGGCCAGTGGGTCGATGTGGACACCCAGCTGGTCGACGCGGCCGACGGCCGGCACGAGACGGCGGCCGCGCCGGCGCCGGTGGACATCGCGGCAAGGGCGGATGACCCGCAGCTCGCGCAGGTCGAGGTCGGCCAGGGCCAGTCGGTCGCCTTCGCGCTGGATGGCGCGACAACAGTACCGGGAATGGTGGACGACAACGCCGTTACGTTCACCGGGGCGCGGGCTGGCGCGGACGTGGAGCTGTCCGCGGCGGCCACCGGCCTGAAGGAGTCCCTGATCCTGCGGTCGGCGTCGGCGCCGACGAGCTGGGCGTTCCCGCTCACCCTGGAAGGGCTCACGGCGAGCCTGGACAAGACCGGCCAGGTGCTCCTCGTCGACCAGAGCGGCAAGACCGTCGCCCTGATCCCCCGCGGTTGGATGGAAGACGCCTCGGGAGTGAAGTCCGAAGGGGTCTCTTACAGCCTGATCGCCGACGCCGGCACGCAGGTGCTGCACGTAGAGCTCGACCCGGCGTGGCTCGCCGCGCCGGGACGGGCGTTCCCCGTACGGGTGGACCCGACGGTGACCCAGATCGCGGCGACGACGGATGACACGTATGTGTCGGCGGCGACGCCGAGCACGTCGCACGCGACCGACGGCGCGCTGCGGGCTGGCCTGGCGGTGTCCGGTGATGAGAACCGGGCCTACGTGCATTTCCCGAACAACAGCGCGCTGGCGAACGCGAACATCCTCTCGGCCCAGGTGTCGCTGTACAACACGGCGTCGCATGACGCGTGTACGGCGCATCCGGTGTCGCTGTACGGGGTGACGGCGGCGTGGAACGGCACGACGATGGTCTGGCCGGGCGCGACGATCGGTGGTGAGGTCGCGCAGTCGACGTTCTCTCACCAGACCGGTACCTCGGGTTGTGACGCGGGTTGGGAGTCGTTCAGCGACTCGCGGCTGACGGCGCTGGTGCAGGGGTGGAACGACGGGTCGACGACGAACAACGGCCTGTCGATCCGAGCGTCGGCGATCGACGTCGCGCAGTACAAGGAGTTCGCCTCCCAGGACTGCGCCTGCGGCGCGGCGGGGTCGGGTACCGATTACCGGCCGAAGCTGTCGATCACCTGGTCGCCGTATGGCGCGTCGTACACGTGGCCGACGGGGTCACCGGTCTGGGACCAGGCGTTGACCGCGACCCAGCCGGGGAAGATCAAGGTTCGGGTGACGAACCTGGGCCAGTCGACGTGGCCGGCGAACGGGAACTACAAGCTGTCCTACCACGTGTACGACGCGACGGGGACCACGCAGATCGTCGCGCAGGGCTATCAGACGAACCTGCCGGTCGCGGTGGCCCGAGGCCAGACGGTGGATGTGCAGGCGACGGTGAGCCCGCCGCCGGCGGGTAGCTACATCGTCAAGTTCGACATGCAGGACACCGGCACGGGTGGGGCGTTCTTCTCGACGCACGGGATCGCGATGCTGCCGGTCGCGCTGGTCGCCCCGCCCGCGGGTGGGGTCGCGGTGACGGGGTCGGCGCCGCTGGACGCTGAGCGGGTCGGGACGCTGCGCCCGGTGCTGTCGCTGACGGGTAGCGGTTCGGGCCTGTCGTATGAGTTCGAGATCTGCTCCGGTACGGATGCGAACAGCGGTTTCTGTGCGTCGTCGGGTGGTCTGATCTCGAGTTCGTCGTGGCAGGTGCCGGTGAACGCGCTGGCCTGGGGATACCCGTACTACTGGCGGGGCCGGGTCGCGTCGGGTGGGACGTACAGCGCGTGGACGGCGCCGATGACGATCTACGCCCAGGTCCCGGCGCCGACGACGAGCGCGCATTTCGGTGGTGACCCCTATGTGCCGTCGGTGGACTCGGTGTCGCCGCTGATCAGGAGCTATGCGTCCTCGACGACCGATGTGTCGGTCGCCGGCACGGGGCCGAGCCTGGCATTGTCCCGGACCTACAACAGTGCCAACTCGGCGGTTGGTCTGTTCGGGACGGGCTGGTCGTCGCAGTGGGATCAGAACGTCCGGGTCGACGACTCCGGTGAGGGCAACCTGGTCGCGCGGTATCCGGACGGGCGGGAGAGCAGGTTTGGCCGGAACTGGTCGGGCACGTTCACCCCGCAGGATGGTTACTACTCGCTGGTGCAGGCGCCGAGCCCGTCGGTGGCGTCGTTCACCGCGCCGAACTCGACCAGCTCGCTGGGCGCCGCGGACACCGGGGAGTCCTGGCAGGTCCTGTCCGGCACCTGGGGGATCAACGGCAACGCTGCCTACGCGGTCTCGGGAACGAATTCCTTCGCGGTCATCCCGGCGCCGTCGGACGGGACGGTGCGGTTCACCGCGCCGGTCGCGCAGGACTCGACGGGTATCGCGTTCCGGGTCCAGGACGCCTCGAACCTGTGGGTCCTGCAGGTCATGCCGTCGACGAACTCGCTGGTGCTGACCAAGCGGGTCAACTCGGCGTGGACGAACGTCGCGACGTTCGCCGGGGCGTGTTGCGCGGCGAGTGACAGCTACGCGGTCCGGATGTCCGGGTCGACGCTGACGGTCTACCGCAACGACCAGGTGGTCGGCACGGTGACGGATGCGACGTTGTCGACGGCGACGAAGGCCGGGCTGTACTCCTACCAGACCGGCGCGGGCCGGATCGGCTCGATCACGATCCTCGACGACGCGCACCGCGACTCCTTCACCCGCGCCGACTCCTCGACGTCGCTGGGGGCCACCGACACCGGTGAGCAGTGGCAGACGCAGCCGCTTCCGGGGCTGGGCAACGGCACCTGGGGCATTTCCGGGAACGCGGCGTACCTTGCCACCGCGTCCGGGAACCGGAACGCGGCGACGGTGTCGGCTGCCGCGGACGGCACGTTCTCGTTCAAAATGCCGGTCGTGCAGGCGGGCCTGGGCCTGGCGTTCCGGTATGCGGGCGGGAACGACTACTGGCGGGTCGTGGCCCAGCCGTCGGCGGGGACCTGGCAGCTGATCAAACGCGTCGCCGGTACCGAGACCGTCGTCGCGACCTCCAGCGCCGGTCTGTGCTGCACCGCGTCGGACACCATGACGGTGATCACGAACGGGCCCAACATCTACCTGCAGCGCAACGGCACCCAGATCCTCTCGGTGAACGACCCGGCGCTGTTCTACGGCAGCCGCGCCGGCCCGTTCGCGGAGGCGACCGGGTCCGGGCGGCTCGACGACTTCACCGCGATCGCCGCTACCACGCTGACCGAGAAGTCCGGGACCGCGTACACCTTCCGTTCCGACGGACGGCTCACGCGGGTCACCGACGTGGCCGGCCGGCAGCTGGACCTGACCTACAACAGCAGTGCCCAGCTGACGACGGTGGCGAACCTGACCACGCTGCGGTCACTGTCACTGACCTGGACCGGCAGCCACGTCACATCCGTCGCCACGCAGAACGTCGCCGCGTATTCCAGCCCGCTGACCTGGAGCTACGCCTATTCCGGCGACAGCCTGACTTCGGTCACCGCCCCGCACACGACCAATCCGACGGCCTACGACTACGCCTACAACGGCAAGCTAGGCAAGATTACGTTGCCCGCGGGCAACGTCGACGCGATCATCGGCTACAACACCGACGGCACCGTGGCCTGGCGCGAAGACGGTATGAGTAACCGCACCACCTACGCCGTGACCGCGACCAGCCCGAACACGGTCGTGCGGGTCACCGACCCGCGGAGCAACGCCGTCGACTACGAGTACCACGACGGCCAGCTGATCTCCCAGCGCGACAGCATCGGCAACCGGCAGTTCGTCTACAACGACCGCGGCTTCCTGCGCCAGGTCATCGACGAGAACGGCAACATCGTCCAGACCGAGACCGACACCCGCGGCAACGTCCTGTCCCGCTCCCAGGCCCGCGCCTACTACGGCGGCACGCTGTTCGTGAACACCGAGTACTACAGTTACTATCTCGCCGCGCCGGGTGATCCGCGCAATGACATGATCACCATCTATCGCGACGGCCGGTCTGCGTCGGCGTCGGACAACACTTACGCGACCTTCTTCAGCTACAACAGCTTCGGTCAGCTGGTCGCGCGCACGGACCCGGCGACACCGGGCTACCCCTCTGGGCGCACCGAGAGCTGGGCCTTCTCGAACGGCACTGAGGCGGCGGCGACCGGGGGCGGGACGATCCCACGCGGCCTGCAAATCTCGCACACCGACCAGCGCGGCAAGACGGATACGATCGGCTACGACGCCAAGGGTGACCTGCGCCGCGACCAGAACACCGCCGGGCTGGTGCATGACTACACCTACGACGAACTGGGCCGCCGCCTCACATCAAAGGAGACCTCCGACACCTTCCCCTCTGGGCTGACGACGTCGTACGCCTACACGAAGCTCGGGCAGGTCGCGCAGGTCACCGAACCCGGTGTGACCAACCTGATCACCTCTGTGGTGCACACCCCGGTCACGACGAACACCTACGACGCCAACGGCCGCCTGACCCAGGTGACCATCTCCGACGCCACCGGCGGCGATACCGCCCGCACGACCACCTACAGCTACGACAACGACGACCGGCAGACCTACCAGACCGCCGGCGCGGGCAGCTTCCCCTGGTCGACCTATGCGACGACGTATGACCCGAACGGCAACATCGCGACGAAGACCGACCCGATTGGCACGATCACCTCCTACACCTACACCGCCCACAACCAGCTCGCGACGACCACCCTGCAGGACTTCGTCGACGACCCCGTCGCCGGCACCACCCCCCGCGACGTCGTTCTCGAGTCTCGGGCCTACGACCCGGCCGGCCGGGTCGCGACGGTCACCGACGCCGAGGGCCGCACCGTCCAGCACCTGTACTGGCTCGACGGTCTGCCGTTCCGGGAGGTCCTCCAGGGCTTCCGGCCGCCGGCGCCGGCCTACGGGGTCCTGAACGCCTCCGGCGCCTACGACATCGTTCTGGCCGAGCACGCCTACGACGGCGCCGGCGAGGAGATCACTACCACCACCGGCGGTGGGCTGCGCACGAGTGCGACCGAGTACGACGCGGCCGGGCGGACAACCGCGACGATCGTCGACCCGCAGGGGGTGGCGCGGCGGACCGACCTCAGCTATGACGCGGGCGACAACGTCATCGCCCGCCAGTCCTCCGCCGCGGGCACGAGTGCGACCGAACGCACCGAGTACACCTACGACGACGCGTCCCGGCCGTCGTCGACCACCGTGTTCGGTGACGGGGTGGCGCGCTACACGAGCGCGGTCAGCTACGACCAGCGCAGTCACGTGACCAGCACTGTCGACCCTCGCGGCTATGTCTCCGGTGGCACGCTGAACTCCGCCTACGTCACGAACCTGGTCAACGACGCGGCCGGTAACCCCGTCCAGCGGATTCTCCCGCCGGTCCAGGTCGAGGAGAACGGCGGTACGGCCACCACCGACCGGCCATCCGAAGAGGTCGGATACAACACGTTCGGCGAGGTGACGCAGGTCCGCGACGCCCGTAACCAGGTGACGACCACGACCTACGACCATCTCGGCAGGGTCACCCAGAAGACCTACCCGTCCTACACCCCACCCGCCGGCGGCGCCGCGATCACCCCGACCGAGCAGTGGACCTACGACGACGCCGCCCGGCCGCTCACCCACGTCGACACCCGCGGCCAGACCACCACCACCGTCTACGACAAGCTCGACCGGCCCGTCGCCGTCACCGACCCGACGGTCCCCGGCCACACGACCGGCGGGGTACGGCGGATGGCGTACGACGACGCCGGGAACCTCACTACCGAGGTCAACCAGGACGGCGCCTGGACGTTCCACGCCTATGACGACCTCGACCGTGTCTGGGCTACGACGCGTACCGAGCAGTGGCTCACCCAGGTCTTCAACACCTACACGTCCTACAACGACGCCGGCGACCTCACCGGGGTGACGCTGCCCGACAACTTCGCCGCCGGCGCGTCGAGCACGTCGGACTACAACGGCGCCGGCGACGTCACGGCGACCCACGACGAGCTCGGCAAAACCACCACGTACACGTATGACGTCGCCGGCCGGCGCGCCTCGACGACCGACCCGCTCGGCCGCAAGACGACCACCACCTACGACCGCGCCGGCCGGGCGGTCACCGCCGGCGAGTACTCACCCAGCAACACCCTGCTGCGCAGCACCTCGACCGGCTACGACGACGCGGGCAACATCGTTTCGCAGACGGACGCGAACGGCCACACGACCACGGCCACGTTCGACGCGCGCAACCAGCGGCGCACCATCACCGTCCCGGTTTCCTCCAGCAGCAACATCTCCACGTCGGTCGGCTACGACCTGGGTGGCAACGTCACCCGGGTCACCGACGGCCGGGGTAACCCGACGGTCACGACGTACAACTCGCTGGGCCTGGTCGAGAAGGTCATCGAACCCTCGACCACCGCGTATCCGAATCTGGCCGACCGGACCTGGACGACCAGCTACGACGCCGCCGCCGAGCCCGTCACCGTCGTCGCCCCCGGCGGGGTCACGCGCACCTCCACCTACGACGCCCTCGGCCGTCTCACCGGCGAGACCGGCTCCGGGGTGGGGACCGCGTCGGCGTCACGGACGCTGTCCTACGACCTCGTCGGCCAGCTCACCGGCGCCGACGCGCCGGGTGGGACGCAGGCGTTCACCTACAACGACCGTGGCCTGGTCACCGGCGCGTCCGGCCCGGACGGGACCAGCAGTTTCACCTACGACTCGACCGGGCGGATGTCCGGGCGCACCGACCCGGCCGGGACGACGAGCTTCACCTACAACGCCCGCAGCGACCTGGCCACCGTGACCGGCACCGTCACCGGCGGGACCAGGACGCTGGGTTACGACGACGCGGATGAGATCACGTCGGTCACCTACGCCGGCGCCACCCGTACCTTCGGCTACGACAACCTGGGCCGGACCACCTCCGACACCCTCACCGGACCCGGCTCCACCGTCCTGCGCAGCCAGACCTACACCTACGACAACAACGACAACCGGCTGTCCACCACCATCAGCGGCACCGGCGTCGCCGGCGCCGGCACGCAGACCTACGCCTACGACTGGGCCAACCAACTGACGTCCTGGACCAACCAGGCGTCGGCGACGACGACCTACGGCTGGGACGCCGCCGGCAACCGGACCTCCAAGAACGGCGTCACCTCCACCTATGACGCCCGCAACCGGCTCACGTCGGACGGCGCGGCGACCTACACCTACACGGCGCGCGGCACGCTGGACACCAAGACCCAGGGCTCGACCGTCACCACCACGGTGTTCGACGCCTTCGGCCGGCTCCTCGCGGACAACGAGGGCGGCACGCTGCAGAACTACACCTACGACGGCCTCGACCGCCTCGCGACCCGTAACAGCGGCACGTTCACCTACGCCGGCCTGGAGAAGGAACCCGCGACCGACTACTCGTCGTCGTTCTCCCGCGACCCGGACGGCGACGTGGTCGCGGTCGGTTCCTCGGCCGGGAACTGGGCGACCGTCACCGACACCCACGGCGACCTGGTCGCCGCGTTCACCACCGCCGGCGCGCTGACGGACTCGCCTTCCTACGACCCGTTCGGTGATCCGGTCACCACGGGCAGCACGGCGGTGCACGTCGGGTTCCAGGGCAGTTGGACCGACCCCGCCACCAAGCGCGTCGACGCCCAAGCCCGCTGGTACACCCCCGCCACCGGCACGTTCGCCAGCCGCGACACGGCAAACCTGCCCATCACCGGCACCGCCGCGTCGAACCGGTACACCTACGCCGGCGCCAACCCGCTGGCCTACAACGACCCCACCGGTTTCAAGCTCGACGGGACGCCTGGCACCGGGCTGAGCGCGGAGGCGCAACGCCAGATCGCCCAGATGGGCGCGGACAACTTCTGGGCCGGCGTCACCGCGGCATTGGCGTTCCAGAAAGCCGGGGTGAAGCCGCCGGCACCGAAGGCCCCGGCTCCCGCGTCGCAGCTGAGCAAGGCCGCCCAGGCCCGGATCAAAGAGGTGGGCGGTGAGGCGAACTTCTGGGCCGGCGTCAGCGCCGCCCTCGCCTACCAGAAAGCCGGCGTACCCATCCCCACTACGACTCCCGTGCGCCCTGCTCCGGCGCCGGCACCGACCTCGACCCTGCCGAAGGCCGTGCAGGACCGGATCAAAGAGGTCGGCGGAGAGAAGAACTTCTGGGCCGGCGTCAGCGCCGCGCTCGCCGGGGTGAAACCACCCGCCGCACAGGCCCCGAAACCAACGACCCCGACGGCATCCAACACACCCAGCGCCGGCAAGCGTTTCGTCTGCGGCAACGCGTATATCGGGAACGACGCGAGGAACGGCACCTCGTACCAGTGCCTGCAGGAGAAGATCTTCGCACCAGGCGTGTTCGACCAGGCCTGGGGATCACTCAAATGCAATCCCAAATGCAACGACCGCGACCCGAAACACTTCAACACCTACTACGCCCAGCGAGACGCCTGCCAGAACAGCCGCGTCAAATGCGCGATCGGAGAAGCGGTCGCCTGGACGTTGATTGGGCTGGCGGCGCCGGAAGTCGACGGCGCCGAAGCGGTCGGAGCCATCGCGAGGGTCGTCGCCGGGGGTACAAAGGCCGAGGAAGCCGCAAGCGGCGGCGGGCGCTTGTTGTGGACCTCCTGGCAGAACTATCCAAAGGTGACGCAGGAAGGCCGGGAATACGCGCAGATCGGTGACCGCCTCTACACGCAGCACGCTGTAGACCGGCTACAACCGTCTGGTCTCGGCGCCCCCGCGGGAGCGCCCGGTGCCGGGCGGAGCATCTCGCCGAACTTCGTAGATGATGTTCTAACGAGTACGCGCGGCGCGCCAGTCAAGGGGCCGAACGGAGAGGCCCGACTCTCGTACAAAAGTGGTACAGTCGAGGTCATCACGGAAAACAACATCGTCATTACGGTGATCACACGATGAGCTTTAGCGAGTACAACCGGCGTCTTCTGGTCAATCTGCATGATTCCATGGCATTGTTCATGGAAGGCAAGCTAGATCTTGACGAGATCCAGTCAGTATTGCAAACGATCAGTTCGATACTTGAAAACGACGGGACGGGCGTAGCCAATTTCGTTCGTCTCGCGGAGGCTGATGTCGAGGGGATTCGCTTCACGCGGCTCCTTGGCGAACAGCGCTCCGCTGTGATCTTCCGTCTAGACCAACTAATTGAACTCCTGTCAAGAGGGGACGTGCTCTGAGTCCGACGCTTACCTGCGACTCCGAAGGTCGGCTCGCCGAACGTTCTGACGCCGAGATTTCGGTGAAAGTGCTCGACAATGGCGGCGGGGCGAGTGACATCGTAATCAGAGATCCTTCGAACCCGAGCGGACAGCCGACGACGGTTATGAAGAACATGCCAAACCGCCAGGTTCAGGCGCGAGTAGCGGACGGCCGGTGGTCCTAGTGCTCTTGAACGAGCGTCTACGCTGTTGCTTCTGCGGCAAGGGCGTGGAACAACCTGAGTATATAGAGATCGAACTCCGCATTGAAGGAACATCGGCAACCCAGTTTCTTGGCGCGCATAGGCGTCACCTCGTCGAACAACTTGCCCCAGGATTCTCGATCGAGCTTGAAGGCGAGCGCGACTCCGCTGGCGACATCGGAGGTCACTGAGCCTTTCCCTGCAACCGACCGTCACCCTGGGTGAGTATCAATAGTG